>JABHTG010000035.1 GCA_018697205.1 Nitrospina sp.
TGCTATATTCTGGATGGGTGTGATCGTTATAAAACCTTGCTCCGTTTTCAAGCACTCGGTCACTTTTCATTTCCCAATAGCTATAGGGTCGCTTACGATCTTCAACACAAAAAGCATCTTCTTCCTCATCCTGTGCAAGAGAAGGGACATTAAACCCTCGCATGTCTTGATGGGAGCGCTCTCGAGAATAAGCCCAATTGCCAAATTCGCTTTTCATCTCACAACAGCGCACTAGCCTCATAGACTCTTCTACGACATCGTAATTATCTACCTCGTCGCGTATGATTCCATATTCTGTTTCTATACCTAAAAGAGGCACCGTAGCACTCATATTATCGACCGATTAAGGGTTTCGGAAGCAGCCTTGTCAGAATCGTTTGGGCGTCGCACTCTTACCACATGACGCGGGTCTAGATCGAGCAGCTGAAGCCAATCTTCCATGTTTGACTCTGCAGGTAGCAAATTACCATCTTTGAATTCGGTTTCCAGACATTGTATTAAATCTTTGGACATGATTTTAAGCTCTTTACCTTCGATGGCTCTTTCTATCGCTTTTTCTTTAGTCCTTTTCACCACTCCCTCTATAATTGCTCCAGAGATAAAATCTTTCCAGTATAATTTTTTGAGCTTACCAGAGCGAAGAGTAAGGACCAAAACTTCCTGTTGAGAGCTTTTTTTAAATAATGCGTCTAGGAATGGCTGCGTCATCTCGTCAAGATTTTCATGCTCTCGAGGTAAGTTAGGCTTTAGATAACCTTTAAGTATAGCGTTACAATCTTCACGATTGGGACGCCCTACCTTTATCTTTCGATCAATTCTACCAGGCCTTAATATAGCGGGATCAATTAGGTCTGGTCGGTTAGTAGCAAGAATAACAACCGCATCTCGAAGCGATTGAATTCCATCCATCTCAGCACAGAACATGGGGACAAGCGTGTTACTAATATTATTTCCACGCATTGCTTGCCTTGTACCTAGAACAGCTTCTGCTTCATCAATAAGAATAAAAGGCACTTGACCCTTTTCCTTATAGTCACGTGCCTTTTTAAAAATTTCTCTTACCTTCCGCTCTGATTCTCCCAACCACATGTTGAGAATTTCAGGACCTTTGACATGAATGAAGCGACCCTCTAGTTCTTGGTTAGACTCTTTATCCTTTAGTTGGCGTATAATATCTGAAAGGATAGCTCTTCCAATTAGGGTTTTGCCGCAGCCGGGAGGACCATAAAATAAAAAGCCTTTAGGCAATTGGTATTCCATAGTTCTGAGAATTTCCTTATGCATAATAGGATACTCGATCACCTTACGCACTTCTTCAATAACGTGAGATTGCCCGCCCACTTTAGACCAATCGATTTGCTCCAAGTCATCTTCCATTACAACCCCAGATTTTCTCTTAGGTAACCGATCCAAAATAACCCTCTGGTTGGGGTCTAGAACGACTTCGTCACCTACTCTTAATGACTCTATTTCCATATCAGGGTGATTAATAGCTATTATTTCGCTATTTGCAGCTTGTCCAGTGACTAGCCATTGTCCATCTGTCAATCTTGTTGTGACACGAGCAATCGGCCCATACTTAGGTTTAGGTAACTTAGCTATAGCAACAAATCCCTCATTAAGGGCAACTTGATCACCTTGCTGAAGATTTTCTTTTTCAATAACTTCCGGAGATACAGCGGCCTGATACTCTGTACCCCCAACTACTAAACGATAAAGTCCTCTTTCTCCCAATCCCAGTATAGTACCAATACGGTGAGCAGGAGACTTCAGTTTGGCAACCGCTTCCTCAAGAGTTTTAATTTTTAGTATATGCTGCTGCGATGACTGCTGAGCCTGAAATAGCGCATCTCGTAAATCGAATATCTTCTCTTGAAGCTTTGGCCTATCAGCTGTCTCATCGAGAAGCTGGTCAATTAGCCCAATAATGTGGGGTTGATCGCCCATGAGTATTCATCCCTATAGTTAAATTGATATTTAATTCTAATTTTAAGTCTAAAAAAAATTGCACGTCAAGTTAATTAATCTATCTCAAACCATTACTTCCTTCCCTATAATAAGAAAAAAAGGTCTATTTTCACTATTTCGCCCTTCGACGATTTTCTGGTACAATTTTCATTTTGAAAGTATTGATTAATGTATTTTTACACACAACTAATGGAATTTGTGCCTTAGTAAGATGACTAAAGGCACTGAACCAACCCAAATTGTCTGCAAATTTATTTTTTTATGAACCCAATTAGGTCTTCAGCTAGTATAGATAAATGTATCTTAAGTTTTAGCCATGATCGATACACTTCAAGAAAAAAAGCAACCGCTGCAGCTATCGCAAAAGCCGAACGTGAAATTGCATCTAACAGCAATGGTATTAGTCATCTCATTCTGCGATCAGTTGATGATAAAATAGACCACCTAAAATTTCTCTTCCTGATTAACGGCATTCCTGTCATGTGTTATGCACTAGGGAATCTACTAATTTCTAGCCTTAAAGAAATCGTCATCATAGGTTCAGAAGAAGTAGAACAAATTGCCATCTCTTTTTTGGAGGCAGTTGGGACGCAGGGAAAGAAAATATCGTTTGTCAGAGAAGACCCAAACAATCTAAGTCTTTTTAACACTCTACAGTTAGGGAAAAGCCGGTTAGATATTAAGCTGAACGAATTAGTTCTATTCCAACCAGGTGACCTCCCATTCATGTTCGATATTGAAAAAATTCTAAACAATAGCGACATCCAAAATTATAATTTAATTCTTTGGCTTAATTCTAGACAAATGATGTTCCCAGATTACCGAGGTAACCCGGAAAGTGAGTTTGTTCGACGCAACTATCACTACCGAGCACTATGCAAAGAAACGAACGAGCTCCATGAAGTCAAAGAACCTAATATTTATCCAATTAATTTATCAGCAGTGGATGCTGATATTATCGATCATCTGCATTCAACAAGAAAAGATGGGAATCTAATTAAGACTGGTATCAGAAAAGTGTTATCTATGCCATCAAGAATATTAAAACTACTACCCATAATGGCCTACCACGCTATGCACTTTAGATCTGATTTAAAACAATTTCGCAAAAAAGATAAATATCTATTTGGCATGCACAGAGATAATTTTGATCGTGCAGTTTCTGTTTTACTGAATACTGAATTCACAACCAAATTTCATAGCGACCCAGCATTCGTTTCCGATGTAGATGCCTTGGAGGATTGGGAGGACTTTGAGGCTCTTACTCATTATGCCAATGTTAAACTTGGAGAAAAAGGACTAGCAAACATTCATCCTTTTGGTGAAGAACTACTCCATTTTCGCAATGAACGAATGCCCGTTCTTAAAACTAAAATAGCTATGTACAACAACTTTCCAATCTACATCAATTCGTTTTATCGATCTCTTAAAATGAATAGTGTGCCTTTCCCAAATGGGAATCAATACGTTCCAAATCAAACTACCCATAAAAAAAATGGACCCACGGAAAAAACAAAACATGCTTTTTCTTGGTATTCAACCAAATGCAACGCCGTTAAAGTTAAACGAGCTAGCTAGTTAATTTAGATAATTTTATGGCAATCACTGAAGCACAAAAATTAGAACTGTTGGCTCGGTTTTCCCAAAAAGAATTCTTTTTCCATGGAAGTAAACTTAGCCATTCCAAGCTATACCAATTCATAGTCATTGCTTTTTTTCTGCATGCTTTGGTTGTCACATTCGAATTAATTTCCCATTTAAATATTAAAAACCCGCCGGCACCATTGCCGATTAAAGTTAAATATTTAGATAGCCTGACGCCAAAACCCTTGAAACAAAAAGAAACCCTTATTGATTCTCTAAGATCAAAAAAAAACCAACAGAAAAAGACCAAACCACAGAAACCATTAAACATGTCAAAGCATGGTGCATTCGCAAAAAAACAATATCCCGAAAAAAAACGATACCGAAAAAAAGAAATAGCCCCCCTAAAAACCCATAGTTTTCCAAATACTATTCAATCGTTAAAAACCGAGACAATAAAAATAAAAACCAAAAAAAAAGCCGCCCCTCTCCCTACCGAATTTCTGGGTACAAAAAACACTCTTTCTATGCTTAGTGGATTAAACCCAGAAAAATATACCGAAAAAGACTCTCAGATTAAGAGAAGAGAAGAGCTAGGTGATGATGAACCGATCCCTCTCGATACGAAAGAAGAAAAATATGTTTCATATTTCAGTCGTATTAAACAGCAAATTCAACTTGCCTGGATTTATCCACCCCAAGGATCGGCCCAAAAGCTAGCTGGAGAAGTCACACTTAAATTTGAAATTTCAAGAGATGGAAATCTTATTAACCTAAGACTGATTAATACTTCAGGTTCCAATGTTCTTGATATGAACGCCATTAAAACAGTAAAAGAAGCTGCACCCTACTACCCATTTCCGGCAACAATCTCCAAAAAGAAGCTTTCCATACTTGCAACATTTCTATACAGTGCCAAGTAACCATAACTAATTGCTTAATTAACAGCTTATCAAAAGTGACCCCCCCAAAAACTGCTATTATTAGAGTAACCTCAAACAATAAAGATGTAAGTTTTTTATTCCAAACTAAAATTGCAGGTCTTTCACCATTTAAACGATTAATTTTTTCGTTACAACGAGCAGGTATTAATGACTTTCTTATTTTTCAGGAAAAGACTGTACTCGTTGATCAACAGGAGATTGAAAAAAAAATCCAAAATGACTTTCGATTTAAGAGTAGTTTTAAATGGAACACGCTAGAGAAGGAGTCTCTCGAAAAAAATTTAAACCCAATTAACTTACTTTCAGAGTCTGATATAGTTTTGATTGTAGAAAGCGACTTAGTAACAACAACTGGATTAATAAAAGACTTTATCAGTACTACTTGTTCTCTTGGGACCGAAGCAGTTACCGGCTTAATTAGCAAGTCTAACCATTCTGATGGAATTTATCTGGCTGCTCCTTCTAGTGTTAAAGATTACTTAAGCTATGGATCGTTTAATAAGACTGTTACTCCTGTAAATCTCCCTGGCCCTTGGCTCTATCGACAAAGAATTAAAAACTTACAGTCTATTCAAGCCATTGAAAAAAAAATACTAAAGGAACACCAATTACACTATAAGCAATTCATGGATATTTGGTTTAACTCATTATTTTCGATTCCAATATCCTCGTTACTAGTAAAAACATTTCTAACTCCTAACCAAGTCACACTTCTCGGATTACTTATTGGAATGGCCGCAGGTTTTTTTTTCGCGCAAGGGAATTACTGGAGTGGCGTTCTAGGGGGATTATTACTAGCGGCTACCGCTATTTGGGATTGCTGTGATGGTGACGTTGCACGTCTCAAGTTTATGGAATCAGGCTTTGGGGAAAAACTTGATACTATCTGTGACAACATTACAAATGTTTTAATCTTTACAGGAATTATGCTTGGGGTTGCTCATACATCAGGGCTAACTCAAGCAATGATTCCATTCCTACTACTTGTCCTCGGAGGGGGTTGGATTTTTTCTCTCATATATTTTCCAAAAGGAGGAAAAGGTTCTTTTTTTAAAAAAACACCTATTTATTCTATTATCCAGATTTTAGCGAGCAGAAACTTCATTTATGTCATTTTTATATTTTGTGTATTAGGGAAGCTAGACTGGTTCCTTTGGTTGGCAGGTATCGGATCAAATATTTTTGCCTTATATATCTATCAGGCAAAAAGGAAAATCATTATTTCAACTATCAATGAAGCTTAAAAATGATTTTTTATATATTTAAAATCTAATTAAACGCTGAGTCATTTTTGCGGCGCTAAATTTTTTTTATCTACAAGAAATACCCATTAAGTGACACCATGTTTACATTACTATCCTATATTGATATTATTTTTTTAAATATAGTAAAAGGTCCAATTTGAAATGTTAGAGCTTGACTCCAATAGCCACTCCCCATCAGCTTCAGTAAAATTCTGCGCAGTTCTTCCATTGTCTCCCCCTCCTACCAATTGGTCTACTATTAATTGGTATTGTAAAAAAATTTGTGGTGTCCCATTTTTAAAGCGAAATATTATTAATATTCAACGGGCCGGGGTCGACTTACTTATTATTTATAGCAATTCCAAGAATACTGCTCTTTACAGAAAGTTCTACAAAGAGCAGGGGATCTCAATTAAATTAATTTTTGAAAGTGATATTACGGAAGTTATTAAAGTAAGTAAAGATTACTCTATATTGATTTTAAACAGCGAAGCGCTTTATACAAAGCAGGAAATTGAGTTTAGCCTAAATTTTAAAAATCAGTCTAACAAAGCCTTTGTCCATCCTATTGACCCTAAAAATTTTGCTGAAGCCATTACCCAAGTATCTCTTGGAAACAAAACTCCCGTGACACAGTTGTCCGGCGACAAAAATTCCCGAGTTAATTTTTTGCCGGGAAAAAGTAATACATATATAAACACACCTCGGGATTTTTTTATTAAACAAAAGAACCTTCTGCAAAATAGTGGTTTGGATAATGATAGTTTTATGGACAAAACCGTTACCCGTTTTTTCTCTCGTAAGCTTACAATTTTTTTTTTAAAAACACCCCTCAGCCCAAACATGATCACTATCTTGAGTCTTTTTATCGGCTTAATTTCAGCCATATTTTTCACTCAAGGTACTCACCAAAATAATATGATTGGCGCAGCACTCCTTTTACTCTCAGCTTGGGTTGACTGCACAGATGGAGAAGTAGCTCGTCTAAAATTTTTAGAATCAAAAATTGGTGGGAAGCTAGATATTATTTGCGATAACCTGGTTCACTTTGCAGTTTTTTTCTCGATTGGTATTGGGCTTTACCAGTCCACTGGGGATAATATTTTTATATTACTTGGCTCGCTGGCTGTATTTGGAAGTTTGATTTCCTTCCTACTTCTTAGCTCATCAATTATTGATAAAAAATCAGTAGCTTCTATAAAAAAGGTCTATCAAGAAAAGAAAAATACATTAACCGATAATTTGGCAAATAGGGATTTCATCTATTTTCTTTTTTTTATGTCATTAATTGGGAGGGTTGATATTTTTTTATATATTACTACTTTTGGTTCAAATATTTTTGCAGGCTATCTTATTTACTCTAAAATAAAACTCTTATTGAGTAAAAGTTAATACTTTCTTCTTAATTTTGATTTTTTAAAAAAATTTGCGTTTTAACTTTAGAAAAAAACTCCTTCACTTGATTTAAATCTTCTACTACCTTGCAGGGAGGTAGCGAGTCTAAAAACTGTTTACCATAACCACGGTTAACCATTCTTGAGTCTAAGATAGAAACAACGCCTGTGTCTGATTGTTTTCTTATCAACCTACCAAACCCTTGTTTCAACTGAATGATAGCCCGTGGGATCTGGTAATGTGAAAACGGATCAATTGAACATCTTCTCAAATCTTCTATACGTGCCTCGGTAAGCGGTTCACTTGGGACATCAAATGGTAATTTTGTAATTATGACACTCTTTAGTGCATCTCCTGGAACATCTACTCCCTGCCAAAAGGAATTGGTTCCAAAAATTACAGCTGGAGTTTCTTTGAAACGGCGTATCATTTGGCTCGTCGGAATTTCTCCTTGCTTAAGAAGAACAAATTTACTGGACAGGTCTTGTAACCGGCCAAACACTTGATCCATCAGTGCATAACTAGTAAATAATATAAAAGTTCTTCCTTGAGATATTTCCACTAACTCCCTACAACGTCGTGCCATTGCAGATGCATATTTTTCAATTTCTTCAGAAGGCTCAGGTAAATCACCTGAAATATAAAGAAGTGCCTGACGATTGTAATCAAAAGGGGAATCTAAAATAATTTTTTCCTGCGGTTCAAACCCAATCCTCTCCTGAATAAATTCAAATCCTTTATGGGTCGTCAACGTAGCGGACGTCATCACAATTCGATCTATTTTTGAAAATACCTGCTCTTGCAATTCCTCTGCGGCATTAATCGGGACCCCCTTAAGAACTACTCTGTTCAAGCGTTTTTTTTCGATAATTTCTAGCCAGTAAACATATCCATCAAGATCCTGATTAAGAAAAGCAGGGAGGTTATTGTTAAACTCCATACAACGGTTTGCTGCGGCTGAGATTTCTATTTGATCTTCTTCTGACTGCATCATGGCTTCAAAATTTTTCAAATTCTCATATAGCTCCTTCATAGGAAAATATATCGAGTTATTAACAGCAATGGGCTTATAAAGACGAAGAACTCGGTTTTTCTTCCCATATTCCTCTAAAATACGAGCAAAAAATGTCTCCACTGCTTTCCGGACAACTCCAACCTGATTACGTAAATGAACTAAGTAATCGTGCTCAATCCGAGAAAGCAAACCCTTCCGAGTGCGTGAATGGTAAAGTCTATCTAGAAAATAGTATAAATAGGAGTTAGATACTTCAAGGCCGAGGAATGATGTAGCAGACTCTTCTATATTTTGCGCTTCATCAAAAATAACAGCACCAAATTTTGGTAGCACTGCCCCATTGCTGGCAACATTAGCAAAAAAAAGATGATGATTAACTACTAGTAAATGCGCTCCAAACCACCTTCTTCTTTCCTTAAAATAATAGCAGGTGTTATATGTTTCGCAATTTTTACCAAGGCATAGATCTTTTTGCCTTCCAACGTCCTCCCATATAGAACGAAGTGGTTCAAAAGGCAAGTCTCCCTTCGTGCCATTTGGTGTTTCATTTACCCAATCAAAAATGGCTGCCATCTGCTCATCCTCTTCTTCCATGGCAAAAAGACCCTTTTGGCTTGCACGTTTAAGCCTTCTCAAAGAGAGATAGTTTTCATTTCCCAAACAAAGCGCATACCGAAATGGAATTTTTAATTTGTCATAAAGGAGTGGAATATCATGATAAAGAAGTTGTTCCTGTAAAGTTTTTGTATAAGTTGAGACCACTACTTTTTTGTTATGTTTTACTGCCCATAAAATTGCCGGGATCAGGTAAGCCAAGCTTTTTCCTGTACCCGTTCCTGCCTCCACAATCAAATGGTGTTTCCCATCAAAAGCTCTCCCCACAGCTTCTGCCATACCAATTTGCTGAGGTCTACGCTCAAATTCTTCTATGGCATCAGACAAAAAACCATCTTTATCTAGGTACTTGCCTATCTCTTTCTCAATCATAATCAAGCATGTTATGTGGACAAAGTTCTCTCGTAAAGCAGTTTTTGACCTTGATAACATAATTCATTGAGTTGACCTTGAACATTAAATTTTCTATTCTAGACGTAGATATTTATCATCTCTCTCAGTTTATTACTGGACTTGCAAATCTTTTCTAGACTCACAGCTTTTAAACCAAGCTTAATAAGACATAATGTAAGTTTTTATATTTGGAGAGTTTTTATGAAAAAAATCGTAATAATTATACTATTTCTTTCTTTTTATTCTATAAATGCTCAAGCCCAAGATGATAACGAACAGACTCTCAAAGATGCATTGGCTGTAATAGATGAGATAATGAAGTCCCCAGATCAAGAAATACCAAGTGGCTTGATTGCTCAGGCCAAAGCTATACTTATTTTCCCAACTTTGGTCAAAGCGGGGTTTCTAGTTGGAGGTAGATATGGTGAAGGAGTCGCTTCAATGCGAGCCAAGAAAACTGGCGAATTTGGACCTCCAACATTTCTAACCCAAGGCGGATTGAGCTTTGGTTTTCAAATCGGAGCAGAAGCCGTAGATCTTGTTCTTTTAGTTATGACCCAACGAGGGTTAGAAAGTTTACTTAAGGGTGAATTAACTTTAGGGGCTGATGCTGCAGTTTCTGCAGGGCCTATTGGTCGCCATGCTGAAGCGGCAACTGACATAGGTATGCAAGGCGAAATATATTCTTACTCAAGAAGTAAGGGTGCTTTTGCAGGTGTCTCCCTAAAGGGGACAATAATTTCAACAGATGAAGAAGCTAACTTTGATTATTACGGCCGGTTTTTCAAGGCCAAAGATATACTAATAAGAGGAAAAGTTAAAAAAATTCCTAAGTCAGGACAGCATTTTATCGAAGGGTTAAATTTTTTAGCTCCGCCTAGAGAAAAAAGATAAACTAAGCTTACTGAGTAATTTTTACTTTATTTTAATCAAGCATTTATTCTTCTAAATATCTCAGAGCAAATGATTTGTAGAGCAATAGTGGGCTTGGGTAATTTCAAGGAAAAATTATTGCAATTATTCCAAAATATATGATCTGCCTTTGAAATAGAAAGCTAATATGTCTATCCTCTGTAATAAACCAATCCTAATTACAAATAGGAGACTATAAAGTATCAATAGATAACTTTAAGTCCAATTTGGAGACATAGGGGTCTAATTATTCTATTAAATTAAAACCTAAAGAACTAAACCATAGAAGTCCTAGACCTGCTAATAACACGGTCCCATTTAACTTAACTGCTGAAGAGTGAACTTTTTTAAACCTTGCCTCAAGTAATTCTTTTTCTTCCATAGATTTAGCCGATTCTCTAAGAACTTTTAACTTTCTTGATTTAGGACTCACAACTAAGCCTGCATAAAACCACGCAATTATCATAACAAGCAAAAGAACTTGTTTGGGACCAACGAACTCCTGAGTACTAGCAAATAGTGAAGATAAAGTCATCACTGCACAAACATAACCTAAAAAATAGTACCTAGGAAAAATGACCCCTACCAACTCTCCAGCCTTTTCGCGCTCCAACAAATTAAAAATTACCGGCGCAGTAAAAAATGAAAAGAAAACAATACTACCAATCCAACACACCAAACTAAGAATATAAATAAAATGAATGATATCTATCAACACTTTAGAAACCAATTTCCCCCACAAAATTAATATTGAATTGACTCTAGGCCCTTAAAAAAATACTAGTCTAAGCAGTCAAGGCTAATTCAATTTCCTCTACAATCTTCGATGCAGCCTCCCCAGGATCTTTGGCATCACGAATAGGCCGACCCACAACAATAAGATCAGCACCATTTAAAATTGCCTCTTTAGGCGTAACAATACGGCTTTGATCATCTTTTTCGATCTCTGCCCATGCTGGGCGTATTCCAGGGACCACTGCCTTAAAATCATTACTACATTCTTTCTTTATTAAGGAGACTTCTTCACCTGCACAAACAACTCCAGCGCAACCTGATTCTTTAGCTATATTAGCTCGATCTAGTACCAATTGTCTCAAGCTAAGGCCTTCTTTATAACCCAGGCCTCCAAGCTGTGATTCTGAAACGCTTGTTAAAACAGTAACAGCTAGAACTTCTAGCCCCAATCCTTTGACTTCTGTCGCGGTTTTTAAAGCGGACCCACCATCGGATCCGTGAACGGTAATAAACCGAACACCATGGGTAGCAGCCGACCTTAGAGCCGAGCCAACTGTTGCTGGGATATCATGTAACTTGAGATCTAAAAAAATAGATGCGGAACTGTTTTGCTTCACTACTTTAAGAACATCAGGCCCTTCCTTGACAAATAGTTCAAGACCAACTTTAAAGCAACCAACCGTATTGCCCAGTAATCGAACATAACTTTCGGCTTCTTTTCGATTTGGGACATCCAGCGCGAAAATGAGCTTATTCTTTGCAGGTATAGATAGATTCACAAGTGACTAGGGTTAAAATAATATTCCAAGCAAGGAGCGCATAATGCGATTTCCAGACATCCATTTTGTGCTCTACAATCGTTCAGATATTAGAGTTTTTAGATAAATTTGTCTAGATAAGAGAAAGTATACTTTCAGGAATCAAATATTGCATCATGAAAACGAGACATGGTAGAACCATCCATCACAAAATCAGTTTTTGTTTCAATCGATTTCCCTTCAAGCTCTTGAATCATCATTTTAGGAATATTTGCGCCTGCATGAATTGTATGCAGGACACCACTACCAAAACGCAGATTCACATCAGTAAAAAAAAACTCTCCTGACTCCTCTAAAAATCCCTGTAAGTTAGCAGGGCCACGCAATTGAAGTTGTTCACCTAGTCTTTGAGTCGATTTAATAATGCTAGAAACCAGTTTTATTCGGCTTACCATCACTTCTCCCGCCCGCACTACCAACCTTTCTCGCGGAACAACCACAATCGGCAATCCCATCTTATCTGAAAACCAGTCAATACTAAATTCTCTACCTTGAAAAAATCGTTGAAAAATATGATTTGGAAATTTTTTTAAATAAAAATCTAACTCAGCCTGATCTTCTATCTTAAAACAATTCTTTCCCCCTTCTCCGCAAGCTTCTTTTGCAAATAAAGGGAACCCAGGAAATAATTTCTTAGGGTCAACTAAGTCTGGGGAAGAAAAATTATTGTGTTTCAAAAACTCTGCCAAGCGACGCTTATCACTGGTAGTTTGAACAAGTTTATGATCTGCAAGGTAAAATAATAAGTCGCCTTCATCAAACTCCGTACGATTTTTATCCAAAAACTCAATGGCTTTATTCGTTATTGGAAGAATAGTATTAATATTTTCCGTATCACAAATAGCCTGTATTTTTTCGATACATTTTGGTTCCGAAAACTCAGGAATCACGTAACTTTTATCCACTACCTTTAAAGCTGCAGAGTCAGCATCGCTGTCCGCTCCAACTAGAAAAATTTTTTTAGCTGCTGATTTCTTAAATGAGCGAAGTAGCGAAACTCTCCAGTTAGGTGCAAGAAAAAGAATACGAATATCTTTCATTTAGTCAGGCCTTTATCACCAAAGTCATTTAAATGAACTGAAGACATTCTATGCCCCCTAAAATCTTTGCGGAAGCTCCCCAAATACAGTTGGTGCTATGCCAATAGACGTACTTACTCTCCCCTGACTTACCAGAAGTGTTTCTTTGTTTACTCGAAAGTAGCTCAAGCAACGGTATTTCAAAAATATTCTCAACCTCATCGCTCAATTCACCAATAATAGGACGTGTCTGCAAAATAGCCACATAAGGGGTTATTGCGTACCCTGTTAGAGTTGTAACGGTGGGTAGGGTGGCGTTAATCAAAACATCACTTAACTCCAATCCGATTTCCTCCTTCGTCTCTCTGAGAGCTGTCGATAATAAATCACCGTCCTCTTTTTCATATCTTCCTCCAGGGAATGACATTTCCCCTGGATGAATTTTTAATTTTTTAGAGCGTAGAGTCATCAAAACAAAAACCTTTTCATTATGAACATACAATATCACGATGACCGATGCTATAAGCGGGCTCCAAGTCACTGGTCCTCTGGTAACAGGATGCCGACTTTCCATCTTATTTTTTAAAAAAATTAAGTCCATAATAAATAGTTTATGCTTCGGCTTTTGATAAAATAGGTTTACCCTCTAAGACCAAACTTCTTTATATTCAATTTCATCGAAACCAACAGTTATTTGATCGCCATCAATTGCAATCGGACGTTTAACTAGTCTTCCATTTCCAGAAAGTAGCTCTATCGCTTGAACTTCCGTCATAGTCCCTATTTTATCTTTAATTCCTAGTTTTTTGTATTGCTCTCCACTAGTATTAAACAACTTTTTCATCCCTTTTAACTTGATCGCCTTTTTTAAAATGGATTTTGAAGGCGGCGTTTCTGTAATATCGAATTCATTATAAGAGACCTCGCATGTATCAAGAAATTTCTTGGCTTTGCGACAGGTCCCGCACTTATTGTAAGAAAAAAATTTCATCTGTGAGTGACTCCCAAGTTTACGTTAGAACGGTAATGAGGCTTAATTTATTGTATCTCAATCAAGCAAGACTCTAGGACAATATTCTATTTTAAGTTCTAATAAATTTAAGCAAGCTTATCGGAATAACCACTATATGTTGTGGTTTTCTGTATTTATACCCCTAGAAGTAGTGTTATTTTCCCTTTACAAGCATCTTTTAATGGGCTAGTCTTCTACCCAATAAAGGGTTTAAAACCCCTTGAAACCATTCAGAATATAGCCTTATATGTTATTGAAAAGTCTTGAATTAGACGGCTTCAAATCATTTGTCGACGGAACCCACATCGACTTTACATCTGGGTTTACTGCTATTGTCGGCCCAAATGGGTGCGGGAAAAGCAATGTATCCGATGCTATTCGATGGGTAATAGGAGAACAAAGTTCTAAATCTCTTCGTGGAACAAAATCTGCCGATCTGATTTTTAACGGTAGTTCTACCAGAAAGCCTGTTAATAGAGCTGAAATATCATTAACTCTTAGCCGTGTTCCACAAGGAATACGAATTGCTAACGTACCTAATGTTTCAGATGAGGTGAAGGTCACCCGTTGTTACCACCGTTCTGGTGAAAGTGAGTTTTATATCAACCAAGTTCCATGCAGATTAAAAGACATCACCGACTTTTTGCTGGATGTTGGTATCAGTCCAAAAGTGTTATCTGTAATCGAGCAAGGGCATATTCAGGATATAATAGTTTCGAAGCCGGAAAACCGACGTATCTTGATAGAAGAAGCCGCCGGCATTCTAAAGTTTAAGCATCGGAAAAATGAAGCAATTCGAAAATTAGACGCCTCAACACAAAACCTAGAACGTATTACTGATATTGTGCAAGAGTTGGGTCGTCAGGCTGAATCTTTGAAGCGGCAGGCGTCAAAGGCCGAGCGCTATAAAAAATTTCAAGGTGAAATCAAAGAGCTTTCTCTAAAGCTATTCGCCAAAAAAGTTCGCCAATACACAACCAACCTACAAGAAATTAAAGAAGAGCTCTCTGTTCAAATCGAAAATAAAACCGAAAAAAATTCACGTGCTTCTTTTCTTGACAACCAAATAACTAAATTGAACTTTGAAATTGAAGAAGCTCTCGAACTCCTGAATGAAAAAAGAGAGCACATATATCAGTTGGCTAATAAAATAAGTAAGAACGAGCATACTATTGAACTTAAAAAAACAGAGATTGCCCAAGAGAAAGCAAGTATCGACTCCGCAACAAATAATATTGTCCATTTCACGCAAGAAATAGATGATCAAGGGAATCAAATTGATACACAACGCTCCCAATTAGGAACTTTATCAGAAGAAATAAATACAGCTGAAAATAAACTAGCTATAGAAAATAGCCTATTTGAAGAAGAAAAAGAGGCCTTGAATAATCTCGAAAACGAAGTCAAAGAAGGAAATATAGAATCAATAGAGCTTATTCAAAATATTTCCAAAAAGAAAAGTGACCTGGCAGCTCTTGAAAGTCGTTTTGATTCTTTGCAAGACCTAGACCAAAAACTAATTACTGAGCATGCAGAAACTACTTCTCATAAGGGAGAATTTTTTGTTTTTTTAAACCAGACAAACTCCATAGTTGAACAAAAGACAGTGCAGCTAGCAGAACTGAAAAGTAATCGTGAGATATTACATCAAAGAACGGAACAAATATGCGATCAGCTAGCATCTGAAACAAGTCAACTAAATGCTCTTAAGGAAGATTATCTAACAAAATCTTCTTTACTCACATCGCTAAAGGAGTTAAGAAATAAATTTGAAGGATTTCAAGATGGAGTTCGGTCATTAATGAACTTCAGTGAAAATGGTGGCCACTTGAATGGACTCCGCAAGGTTCTAGCAGATGTCTTAAAAACACCTAGAGAGTATGAAGCCGCAATCACCGCAGTGCTTGGAGAAAAACTTCAAAGCGTGATAGTTAATTCATACGATGACTCTGTTGAAGCAATAACTTACTTAAATGAAAGCTCTTCGGGAAGAGGGTCATTTATTCCTATGAACATGAAGCCAAGTATGGAGCCACCTGTCTATCTGAATGGCAATCCTGGTATCCTCGGGAAGGCATTAAATTTTGTAGAATGCGAAAGGGAATACCAACAAGTTGCCGAAATGTTACTCCGCAACGTAGTACTTGTTACTGACCTAACGACAGCTGTACAAGTTTTTAATAATCCCGAATTTAATGGGACCGTGGTCACACGGAATGGTGAAATGATTGACTCCCAGGGGATGGTTTCCGGTGGATCCGTCGATAAGAAAAATTCTTCTAATTTACTTTCACAGAATCGTGAGATGGAAGAGCTTACAATAAAGAGAAACCAAATCAACGAAAAGCTTGAATCTACAATCAAAACTACAGATGAAACAAAAATGACTCTTGATAAAATGGAATCAGAACTTAATGAAGCGAGTCAGAAAATTCACGCAATAGAACTAAGCTTAAACAATAGTCAGAATGAGCAAGAGCAACACCGCAAAGAAATAGAAAGACTAGAGCAAAAACTATCTTCGATCAATTACGAACAAAATAGTGGACAACAGGAACTCGCAGAATTAAAGACAAGTAAACAATCATTCGTGTTGGCAATAGATAATGTGACCTTGGAAAAATCTCAGAAGGAAGAAATTTTAAGTCTCGCACGTCAGAAACTTGATTCCTCTAGAACAAAACTTGAAGAAAGTTCTAATGAAATAGCTAGCGTTAAAGTAAGAATAGCTTCCTTAAAAGGAAAAAGGGAGAACACTCTGATTGAAATTAATCGGCTGGATCTTCAACAAGATAATCATCGCCATCAAATTCAAAAACATGAAAATGATTCTAAAAATAGTCAACAAAAAATAAATGAAATTCAACAAGCAATCAAAGGTATTGAAGATATAATTTTAGAAAATGCTAGACAAAAAAATTGTTCAGAAGAAGAAGCTGTAAGTGGAGAAGAAATTCTTAGAGAAAAAGAAGAGTCTGTCAAACAAATGGAACATGAATCAAAAGATCTTTCAAGGAAAATTCAAGAACTTACTGAAATAATCTCAAAAATTGAACTCAAACAATCCGAAATCAATATTCAAATCGTTCATATTGAAGAACGCACCTTTGAAGATTTTAATGTATCACGAACCGAGTTATTAAACCGTCCAATAGAAGAGTTTGACGTTCAAGAAGTTGAGGAAGTAACTCGCGAATTAAAAGAAAAAATAGGTCGTATGGGTGAAGTTAATCTTGCAGCATTATCTGACTTTCAAACAATCAACGAGCGCTACCAGTTTCTTAAAACGCAACAGGAAGACCTAGCTGACTCTATTCAACTTCTACATCAAACTATAGAAAGAATTAACCGCACAACCAAGCACAGGTTTCTTGATACCTTTGATAAGGTTAACGAAAATTTTAAGGAAATATTTGCCCATTTATTCAGTGGGGGCAAGGCAGAGCTTTCTCTAACAGATGCAACTAACCCACTAGAGTCAGGGGTTGAGATAAGTGCTAATCCTCTTGGCAAGAGTATGCAGAAATTGACTCTTCTGTCAGGAGGGGAAAAAGCAATGACTGCAATCGCTCTTATGTTTGCTGTTTTTAAAGTGCGCCCGAGTCCTTTTTGCCTTTTGGATGAAGTTGATGCTCCTTTAGACGAAGCCAATGTTATTAGATTTCAAGAGATGCTGAAACAAATGTCAAAAAAAACTCAGTTCATCGTAATCACCCACAACCAAAAAACTATGTCGTTTGCTGATGTTCTATATGGAATCACGATGGAAGAGCGTGGTGTATCAAAAGCAGTCTCTGTAAACCTCAACTAATCCCATTTTTTAGTCTACCTATTTTCTTTACCCCCCTTTACTATATTTTCGGTTTCAGAGGCTTAGCTTGCATTAGAAGTAATGGCATGTAAAATCTTAAGACGGAAATAAAATGTGACTAAACCATTATCTGAGTTCTAATTCAATGAAAGAAGCAAAGGATATTGATGACAGTCTTGAATTTCTTCGGTCATTTGAAAAAAATGCCAATGATACTGAGCTTGGTGAATTGGTACTACAGAGGCTCGACCGTCATAATAAAAGCCTCAGCTTGCAGGGAAATCGACTCACAGATACTGAATTTAAAAACTTATTTTCACTCGAATCTCTTAAATATCTAAAATCAATTGATCTTAGTGAAACGGGAATGAATTCTAAGTCGATTGGCTATCTTTGCACATCCAAATGGCTTGAAAATACTGAATCACTTTCGCTATCTAATAACAATCTAAATGATGATGGAATTTTTTTATTATCAAAAGCAATCTACCTTCCTAATCTCACATCTCTAGATCTTTCAAGCAACGAGATTGGAGAATTGGGAGCAAAGGTACTATCACTATCTAAATCGCTTAAAGGTATTTATAGTTTGGATTTATCCTATAACAGAATTGAATCCTTAGGTATTCATTCTTTGGCTAACTCTAATTTTGGAAGACAACTTAAGTTTTTAAAACTTCGCGATACTTGCCTTGATAATAAAGGAATGGAAGGTTTTTCTTCTTACAGTTTAGATAAAATTAAATTACTTGATTTTTCAGACAACTCAATATCAAATAAAGGAATGGAGGCTCTTTCATTATCTAATACA
This sequence comes from Nitrospina sp., assembly GCA_018697205.1. Taxonomy (GTDB): domain Bacteria; phylum Nitrospinota; class Nitrospinia; order Nitrospinales; family VA-1; genus Nitromaritima. Next base: position 18,277 of record JABHTG010000035.1, read on the forward strand.
TTCCAAAATATTAATCAACTTATTCTAAATAATAATAATATAGGGGACGATGGTATTTTTGCCTTATCCGAGTCAGAAATGTTTTGCAATCTCGAATCTTTATTTTTAGCGAATAATGATTTAACAACCGACAGTGCTATTTCGATATCAAAATCAAATACCATTACTCAATTAAAAAATATTGATTTTAACAACAATGATATTCGCTCTGAAGGTACAAAAGCTTTATCTCATTCAACTAATTTACAATCTATCGAGTATCTTGATTTAGGGGCTAATGGATTGGGCGCAGAAGGGGCAGAGGCTATTGCGAATAGTCCCTACATAAAAAAACTAAAATCTCTTCGTCTAAATAATAACAATATTAAAGATGTTGGTGTAGCAGCAATTGCCAATTCAAAAAATTTCAACTCACTAGAAAATCTATATTTAGAAAATGAAAACTGGATTCACTCTGAAGGTGCAAAAGCTCTGGCAACTTCAGAAGGATTCCCTCGACTACGGCAACTTGTACTTACTTTAAATGTAATTGGGGACGATGGTGCTTTTCACCTTGCTGAAGCAAAAAACTTCCCATCCTTAGAACAACTCAATGTTGCGGGAAATAAAATTAGCCCAAAAGGTGAAGATGCCCTTAAAAACTCTCCCTACCTCCAACACATTAAAAGTCTAGAACTTGTGTAAGTTATTAAAGTTTTTTAAAAATTATGCAGTTTGATTAATGAGCGTAAATAGATCTTAAAAATTTATTTTACAATCAAGCAGTACTTAGCCTTTTATTTCTTAGCTAGAAGATTAAATGTATTTTGAGTTTTCAGCAAACGTGTCGCAAGAAATGAGCTTAAGCCAAACCGGCGGGCACAATATTTTTCAATTTGTAAAGTTTTTAAACCTTCTTTAGTAAATAAGTCTATAATTCTATAAGGATCTATCCCACCAAATTGTCTTTGATAGTCTGCATCATGATATTCCCCGTCTAAAATTGATATTCTTTGTCGCATCATTTTTCGGCGATAAATAGTCTCATCAATTCCAGCCAATGTTTGATGAATACTATAACGAATGGTTGAATTGATTTTCTGTTTGAGAGGTTCAAAGAATATAAGAAATACACCACCAGGCATTAATCGCTCGCAATACATTTTAATTACCGATTCAAAATCATAGAGATGATGCAACAAAGCCGAAATGATAATTGCAGAGTATTTTTTTTTATCTATATTAGCGAATGTTTCTACATCGTTAACAACTAACCGCGAGCTCTTTTTGTCATTCTCTTGGATTTTTTCTTCTAAGACTCTTATCATATCAGATGATATGTCGACACCTGTTATTTTGTAACCACGTTTTAAAAATTCTAAATATAAATACCCGGTTCCACAACCTAACTCTAAAATATCTGAATTTTTACTGTTCAACAATGAGCAAACTTGATCAACTGTTTTTCTTACTATACGAGACTGATAAAAATTTGTTTGCTCAGGGTGCCTATCAAGATAGAAGTGATTCTCAAGTTTATGGACACGTTTATTTTCCTCTAAAACCTTTTCCCTTGTTAAACTTGGTTCAAAAGTTTTCAATTTATTAATCACTCAGTTAAAGCGTTAACAAAAAAACGTTTCTCTGCTTTATTACTTTCACACTCATTACAATTAGCACAAGTATTAGGAAAATCACCTTTAAGGTGCTGTTCGCGTAAAAGATCTAATTTTTTGCTTCTCCATAAATTTTGGATAGTATCACTTTGAATAGTCCCAATCATAAGATTTGCATTATAGTCAACACAGCAGGGAATCACTCTACCATCCCATAGGACTACTAACTTCCCATATTCCTTCCCAAAAGGCTCTGGGCAAAGTTCTGTGCGAGGACTAGTAATTAGTTTTGGCTGTAAACGAACATGATCTACAATTCGTTCCCAATGACTAATATATTCCTCCACATCTTCCTCCGTATCATCCTCCACTGTAAAGACAACACCCATTTTTAGGTTTGATCGTTTTTTTTCTTTTATTTTTTTTAGCTTATTAATATTATTTTCAATTTTTTTTAGTTCGACGCCTCTAACACGCTTAAAGGTTGTAGCTGAACCGTCGATCGAAAAACGAATGATATCTAGCTTGCTTTCAACAATCTTTTTAATCATCTTATCTGTAAGTAGGGTTCCGTTCGTATTCATAACTACATAATTCACCCCTTTATTTTTTGCATATTCAACCATCTTAAAAATATCCTTATGCAAAAGAGGCTCTCCCCAGTTATGCAGACATAAGTGTTCTAGATCTGGACAATCGTCTATTATTTTCTTAAATAAAGCTAAATCCATGAATCCGCCTTCACGAGTCATACCTTCAGTTACAAAGCAAAAAGTACAACGTAGGTTACATGTATTTGTCGGCTCTATGATTAGTGATGTTAAATTTTTTACTTTCATTAATCCATTACCTTGTGCACGATGTAGTCCGGTCGATTTTGTATTTGTAAATGAACTCTTCCAAGATATTCACCCAAAAAACCAATAGACAATAATTGAACTCCCGCAAAAAATGAAAACACAGCTGACAACACAACAAACCCTTCAATTAAAATTCCGGCTATCAAGCGCTGATATAATAAAAACATCATTATGGCAAATCCCATCCCGGCACCTAATAATCCCAAATACGTAACTAAACGTAATGGGAAGTTAGAATAACCCGTAATCAAATCCCAAGTTAAACTAAGGAGTGGCAAGAGCCCGTATTTTGTTTGGCCAGTTTTTCTTAAATTATGATCAACTTCCACCTGCACAGTGGGAACCGCCATCCAACTCATCAACACTGCCATATAGCGGGATCGATCTTGACATTGTTCAATTTTATCAATAACTGTCCGGCGCATTGCGCGAAAAGAACTCAAATTTAATTTAAAACGGTTTCCAAACAATGCCTGCGCTAAATAATGGAGTACTTTCGATCCGATAGTTCTTAATAAACTATCGCGTCTTTTACGTGGAATTGTTACAACTAGGTCTACTTCATCTGTGAATGAATCTAGCAATCGCCTTATTTCTTCAGGTGGGTTTTGTAAGTCTGAATCTATTTGTACAACAACATCGCCTCGACTCTGTCGGAAACCAGCCAAAACGGCTGCTTGTTGGCCAAAGTTTCTGGTAAATTTTACAATGCGTATATTAGTATCTTTTTCTTTCCATTTGCATATCAATTCCAGTGAATTATCTGTACTACCATCATCTATAAATAATAGTTCATAAGACTTGCCCCAACTTTCGGCTTCCTTCTTTAGGCGGGGATAAAACTCACGTAATACTAGTTCCTCGTTAAAAACAGGAATAACAACTGAAATCTTTAATGACTCAATCATAAGCCTCTTTTCCATCAAACTGCTTGACTACAAATTCTTAGTAGACCATCTAATTAATAGATAATAGTTATATTTCCTTAGGTCAATATATTATGTTCAAGCAGTGCAGGTAATTTTTCCAGAATAACCTAATTTTGCGTTGGGGCGTTTGTTGGAGCAATTGCATTTCGCCACAATAATGCTAATGGAGTATTTATCATAGAACGCATTATCCACTTTGGCTCAACTGCCCGGAGCACATGCCTAAAACGTTGTAAGCTTAAATAGAACTTTCGATTTGCCACTCGTTTAAGTTTAACCAGATCATCTCCCTCCACCTCACTTGCATTGCAGGACGCAGCATCGAAAGTATACTCAGAGAAATCCTCAAAGTTACTTTCTCTAGATTCAATAAAGGTCTGCCTTAAATCCGTTCCCGGATTTGGGATCACTAGTGAAAAATTAGCTGTTGTTAAACCCAAATCGCATGCAAAATCTATTGTTTCTTTCATCTCTTTGCGAGTTTCAGACGGAAAACCTAACATGAAAAATCCATGGACACTCATTCGAGCACGCGTAAGTTTTTCAACAACACCATGAATTATTTTTATATTTAAATCTTTTTGTATCATGTCTTGAATTCGCTGGGAGCCCGATTCAATTCCGAGTGCCATCCTATATACCCCGGCTTTTTGCATTTTATCAATTAACTCATCATCAAAAAAATCCGCACGTAATCCATTGGGGAACGATATATGTATGTCTAAATTTCTCTTATTGATAGCATCTAAAACAATTTTTGCTCTTTTCATATTGACGTTGAAAACATCGTCCACAATATGAAACTCCCTAATACCATACTTATTAATCAAGAACTCTATTTCATCCACTACTGCCTCTGGAGAACGATACTGAATAGATTTGTCAAAAATATCATGGCAGTAAGTGCATTTGAACGGGCATCCTCGTGAAGTTACTAGGGGAATAAATCTTTTATTTCTAAAAACAGGGAAGAAATCCATTGAAGATTGGAAATTAAAATACCGTTCAAGGTTAATTAAATCATACTCCTGATCAAACTTATCTAGATCACGAATTACCGGTCGGTCCACTGAACGAAAATAAGATCCATTTTTTTTGTAAGCAATACCAGGAACGTTTTCAATATCTTTACCTTGTTCCAAAGCATCTATTAATTCTACAATGGTAAGGTCACCTTCCCCGCTTACCATCATATCGACATTAGAGTCATTTAAAATAAATTGTGGTTCATGTGAGCAATGAGGCCCACCAAAAATAGTTATTACCTCCGGATTTATTTCTTTTACTTTAGCAGCATCAATAAATCCGTACTTGCACTCAATGGTCATAACCCCTATTCCAACAACTTGAGGAGAAAATGACTTCATAACTGAGTCTAACTCCTCATCTGGCGAATTAGAAATTCTAAGATCAAGAATTTTTACTTGATGTCCAGCTCTTTTTAGTACAGAACCGATCGCCAATAAGCCTAGAGGTAAAACACGGGCCATAGATTTTTTTTCTGCTGCTGGCCTCAATAATAAAACTCTCATAAGATCTTACCCTTATTTCTCTGATCCAATATATTCGGACTGACAACAACCTAGACAACCAGGAAATATTTTTTCACTTTTAATTCGTTCACGGAATTCGCGAGATCTCTCTCCATTCCAGGGCGAAATATCACCCTCATTAAAACTTCCTAACCTATAATGAGGGCAACTAAAAACATCTCCATAGGCAGAATATGCCATCTTAGTCCACGGAGTGTAGCAACGGTAATTTTTATAAGAACTTTGATTCGAATAGTACCGAATAATTTCATCCGGTGTTATATAGTTCGGGGAAAAGCGTAGCTGAGATGAATAAGTTTTCTCTCTTTCAAGTAATAAACCCAGCTGATCTTTTAACGTTTTTGGATCGATTTCCTCAATCAGTGGTTGTTTTTTTAGTAAGTGATTATCTTGGTCGTAGTCTTTTGCATGCCAATAGGTAGCTGGGTTTTGCAAAACAAAATTACAAACATTAATTCCTAGCTTCTCAGCGTAATCATAAAGGGGTACTAGATCCATCACATTGCCCGAACTGATCACACAGGTTAGGTGTATTAATGGGTATTTCCCGCCAAATATTTTTCGTTGAGAGATGAGACGTTCCAAACCATCTCGTGTTTTTTTATATGAACCTGGCACAACCGTCACCTTGTCATGAAATTCCTCACGACCTTCAAGGGAGACACCCATATATAATAATCCTGAACTAAATAAAGAGCGTGTGCGTAGTTCTATTAATTCCTTTACCACGTTAGCTGATAAAGATATTCCGTTTGTAATAATGTGAACCTTGTGGTTCTTGGTCGCATATTTCAATATATCCATGAAATCTGCCTTCATAAATGCCTCACCACCTGTGAAGGTTATCAGTGTAGAACGAGGAAGTGACCTAATTGCAAGTTTTATTTGATCGGTTGACAGCTCTTTTTTATAAGTCTTATTACTTTCCGTATCTTCGATGATTTCAAGAAAGTGGCACATATCACATCGCAGGTTACAACGATAAGTCACTTCAAAAAAGACATGCGCTGGAGGAAATGCCCGACCAGGGTCAAGATAATATGGTAGGAAGGAATACAATCTAGGTAAAACCTTCTGTAGACTTTTTAGTGTGAATAAATTTGTCATTAGATTAATTTTTGTCCCAATTCATTAAAACGTCAAGGCTCTTATCTCCTGCGTTAAACAGAAGATCAATCAACGACATATTCGGTACAAACCCTAAGTATTGTTGCGAATAGTTTGGATGATCGTATTCTTGATACTCCAACTCAACTCCTTTTTCCGAAAAATTAACTCCTGATAAATAATCATGGGCAAGATTCCCCGTAAGATAGTGAGTTGCTCTCATCTTTTCGCATAGGTTTAAAATTCGATTAGATTTCGTTCCTTCTACCAAAAAATCGGATGATCTAAAAGTCTGAGTACTGATATTAAGAACCGCCTTTAGATATCCTGTTATCTCGTAACATAGGTCAACCAAAAAATCCCATTGCTTTTGGTAAATAGAATCAAAATAGGGATAATAGTCTTCAAAAAATGGTGCCTTAGAATAATTAAATTTGATTGCGGAACAATGTTTTTTATTCCAATTAGTAGAGTTATCAATTCGTGTTTCCTTGAGTAACTGGGTGTAATGATTTTTTTGTTGAACAGGAACTGTTAACCAGGCCCAACCTTCATTAGTTCGTATCTTATTACGATTTCTCCAGTCACGTCTCGTATATTGAACATCATCGAGAAATATAAATTTATCAGCTCGCTCCATCTGCGCAAAATAACCAATCCACGGCAAGTATGATGGTTGCAACACAACCAAACGATTTTCCGGGCATGTTGCTAAAGCACCTTTGCTTATTTCTGTCCCCATAACTCTTTCATCCATAAAAATTTTTCCCACCAATGTTTATTATTTCTATAAAAATCAACTGTCCGTTCAAGTCCTTTTTCTAAATCAATTTTTGCAGTCCACCCTAGCAAACGGTTCGCCTTTTCAGTTGATGATATATGCCGAGAAACTTGACCTGGTCTGTCTTTTACATGCTCGATCAAGTTGTGAGGTTTATCGACAAATCCTAATACCTTCTCCGCTATAGTGAGGATATCTGTATCTACCCCTGTGCCTAAATTTATTGCTTCACCAATTACCTTATCAGAATCAGCGTGCATGATTAGATCCAAAGCTTCACAAGTGTCATCTACAAACATCCAATCACGCAAGCTCTTACCAGCTCCATGAACTGTCAAAGTCTGATCATTGAGCGCGCTAGTAATAAAATTAGGGATCGCTTTTTCTAAATGCTGAAATGGGCCATAGTTATTAAAAGGCCTTACAATAACTGCGGGAAGGCCATAAGTATGAATATAAGAATAAACGAGTCGGTCCGCGCCTGCCTTAGCGGCTGCATAGGGGCTCATCGGGTTTAAAGGATGATTCTCAGTCATCGGAGCTTCTAAAGCTGTCCCATAAACCTCCGAAGATGAAATATGAATAAAACGTTCCACGGGGTGGTTAACTATTGCATTTGCCAGTACCTGAGTACCTATAACGTCTGTTTCAAAAAATAATGAATTATCATATATGGAGCGAGTTACATGTGACTCGGCGGCAAAGTGAATCACGATATCGCTATCTGAAACTAACTGATTGACAATATCAGGTTGTGTCACGTTACCGTGAGAAAACTGAAAATGTCCGTTCGATTTTAAATTATTAGAAATATTTTCAAGATTACCAGCATAAGTCAGGGCATCAAGAAGTTGGATATTATAATTTGGATATTTTTTATGGATGTAATTAATAAAATTACTTCCTATAAATCCCGCGCCACCTGTAACAAGAAGATTTTTTTTATGAGAAGTCATTTTTTTGGAGAGAATTGGCAAATTCAGATAGTCACGTGTCTAAAGCCATCTGCTGATTTTACATTAAAAATGTTTGAGTTACGACAAACGCCCTGATATTACTTTTCGGACAAAAACATCTTTTCCTTTAGACTCCAAAAGGCCTTTAAATTGTTTTAAAACGGTTGTTTAGGTGAAGGGCTCATTGTGCCTCAAAGCATGTAACCTCTCGCAACCAAACGATAATCAATTTAAAAACAATAACTTAAGTGAAGTAGCCTTGGTTTCTAATATACATAATAGATCTAGAGCCTTTCACTATTTAATTCCACGCAAATGATCATTTTGCTACATTCTCAAAAAAACATCCATGAACTATTTTTTGAAATAGTTACTAAATCGGATTAAAAATAGATTTTTATAATTTTAGAGCCACTGAAGGTAATCCTGATTATGCAACTTACTAAAAGCCTTACCAAGTTATGGCTCTTTAAATCATCGCTAATAGCTCTCGAATCGTCTTTTCTATACCCTCTGCCACATCTGAAATACTTTTACCAAGCATGTAAGCTGGGGAAGTTATGATTTTATTCTCTTTATCAATAACAATTTTTTGGACCTCGCAATCTTGATGCTTGCTACCTAAATTTTCTATTTTTTTACTCCAATCTTTGTCATTACCTATTGTCAAGGTCGGAGGTGTTGATTCTTTTTCAAAAATTTTAGCGTACATAGCTGGAGCAATGCACACCGCCGCCTGCGGTTTTTGCTTATTTCGAAATTCTTTAACAAGACGACTCACCTCTGGATGAACTTCAGCATCTTCGCCTTTTACAGCCATAGTACATAGGTTTTTTGCTACGCCAAACCCACCAGGAAATATTAAAGCATCAATATCGTCTACCTTCACATCTCTAATATCTTTTATATCGCCACGGGCGATACGTGCTGCCTCAACTAAAACATTTCTTTTTTCTCCTATAGTCTCTTCCCCGCTAAGATGATTTACTACATGCATTTGATCAATATTCGGCGCCATACAAACGGCTTTAGCACCGGCACGATCAATAGCAAGAAGAGTTATAACAGATTCATGAATTTCTGCTCCATCATAAACTCCGCAACCTGAAAGCACCACGCCAATTTTCTTCTTCATATTTAGCTCCTAATTATGTTTAGGCTAAAAAAGACCTCTGATATTTTTAAAAAAATAAAAGTAAATAATAATAATTTATGGTTCATAACAATTAGTAATGGGTAAACGACGATCTTTCCCAAACGCCTTCGGTGTAATTTTTATTCCAAGGGGACCTTGCCTGCGCTTGTATTCGCTCTTATCCACTAATTTAACTATTTTTTTAACTTCTTTCATATTTAGTCCCGCTCCCCTTAGCTCGTTTATTCCTTTGTCTTCTTCTATATACCGAGCTAAAACTTTATCTAGCACCGAATATGGCGGGAGGGAATCTGTATCCTTCTGCTCTGGGCGCAATTCCGCAGAAGGCTCTTTCAGGATAATCTTTTGTGGAATTAGGCAGTTACCCTCATTTTTATTAATCCA
>JABHTG010000065.1 GCA_018697205.1 Nitrospina sp.
CTGGATGAGAACCACAGACCTATTTAAAAAAATAAAAACTTTATTGAACTTGAATGACCGCATACAAATGAAGGTCGAAGGATCAAAATGGGGAATGGGGTGTAACAGCATACATTATATGGATCTATTCTCTTATCTTTTAGGGTGTAATGATTTCAAATTCGTTAGAGTTAATCTAGAAGCTACAGTGCTGATCGCAAAACGAAAAGGGTTTAAAGAGTTTATAGGACATTTAGGTGGAAGAAATTCACGCGGCGACTCTCTTGATCTTTTTTGTAATGATGGGAGCGAGGGATTTGTTTCAATTGAAATTCGAAACGGTCCCGAAACATATCTTCTCGTCACCAACTTTGTAAATCATTTTGATTTAAAATCTTCAAACGCACTTGCAAAGGGTATTGGGAAAGTTTTTCTTCCCTATCAAAGCGAAATGACTCATATATGGGTCAATGATATTCTGAAGAAAGGTTCTTGTGATTTGCCAACTTACGCTAACTCTATGAAGCTACATTTGGAGTTAATAAGAGTATTTACTTATCATATTGAAAGAATTACTGGAGAAAAAATTGACGCGTGTCCAATAACTTGAATTTAAAAAAATTACTTTTGCTAGGTGCTGGCCCAATGGCTATGGATTACGCCAAAGTCCTCAAATACCTCGACGTAGACTTTACAGTCATAGGGAGAAGTATTGAAGGAACTAAAAAATTTTATAATCAAGTGGGAGTAACTGCAATACCCCATGGATTATCAAATTGGAAGCAAAAAAGCCCTAGTAGAGCAAAATGTGGAATCATCGCTGTTAGTTGTGACGCCTTGGCTAGCACAGCCATCGCATTAATGGACGAGGGTGTTCGAAAAATATTACTTGAAAAACCAGCTGGTTTAACAGCCCAACAAATTCAAAGAGTTTGCGTTCACGCAAAAAAAACTGGATCTATCGTTTATATAGCATATAACCGAAGATTTTATGCATCTGTTAGAGAAGCTCAAAAGCTTATCAAAGAAGACGGGGGAGTCCAATCCTTTAATTTCGAATTCACAGAATGGTGCGACCAAATTGAAAAAAAACTAAAAGATAGTATAACCGGTGAAAATTGGTTTTTAGCTAACTCTTCCCACGTCGTAGACTTGGCCTTTTTTCTTGGAGGGGAGCCTAAAGAATTTAGTTCGTACACATCGGGAGGGAATGATTGGCATCCAACAGCTACAGTTTTTTCAGGAGCAGGGATCACACACTCGGGAGCATTATTCTCCTACCGAGCTAATTGGGATGCTCCAGGTAGGTGGGGGGTGGAAGTTTTGACTCGGAAACACAAATATATTTTTTGCCCTTTAGAAAAACTCCAAATACTTAAACACAATACTACTTCCGTTGAACCCGTTATAATCGATGACCAGTTAGATGTGGATTTTAAACCTGGGCTTTATCAACAAACAAAATCTTTTTTACAAGAAGACTCTAATACACCTCTCCTAGATATCCACAAACACCACGAAAACGTAACAACATTTTATGAAAAAATTATCCAACCTTAGGATTTTTGGCACCAAAAGCACAAATGAGAATAGGAATAACCCTAATTAATTTCACTTAATTTAATTACTGCCCCCACTAACTGCCTTGGCCCTCCACTTCACATCGTCCCATTGGCTTTCTCTAGCAACTACTCGTTGAAGACTTTTTATCCGAATTCTTGAGTAAATTTTACCCATGGACTGAATACTTTCCCCATGTCGTCGAATAGTGTCTTCAAAATAATCCTTCTGCCACTGCTCATAATAAAAACGTGCCGTCGTAGGGGATTCTTCGGCAGGCAAATTTTTGAAGTTTTCTAATTCAAGGGCAATAAAATTAAAACTAAAATCTTCCGCGTAAGTGTTGTGGATATCTGTAAAGTTTTTTCTTTTTGAAAGAGCATAGCGTTCGAGCTCTTTTAGATACTTCAACAAATGCGCGCTATCTTTATGCTGATCGACCTTGGTAAACTCGGCTGCGCAGCGAAATGCTACCTCGTGCAATTGTTCTATTGCTTCAAGATGCACCCGAGCCTGAGTGTTAAACAAAACATTGTTTCCTCTATCTCCATTGATGTAGTCGTCCATAATTCCTGATTCATATTTTATCCATCTTTCAAAATCTTCTTTGGACTCGGCTAGCTCCTCTATAGTTTCCTTTGTAAATTGATCATAAATCTCTGAAAGTTTTTCTGGAAACCGCACATAATCTTCATGTACATAATGAAGCCACTCAGA
>JABHTG010000131.1 GCA_018697205.1 Nitrospina sp.
AATATGAAGTACAAGCCATTAATGTTGAAATTACCTTGAACGCATGGGGTGATTATTATCCGGGCTACACCTATGTCCTTAAGGAAGATGTTGAAAGAGTAAGGGCAGAGGAAGAAAAAAATGCAGCAGCACGTGAATCTGATTTAGATCCAGGCGCGGTATCTCAGGGGTTGCAGGGGGATGCTATTCAACCTCTGGTCATTCGAGCCAACCAAGGTGATTGCCTTAGAGTTACATTTACTAATGAACTAGAAGACGAAGACGCGGGTTTTCAAGTTAATGGATCTGCCATGATCATTAGTTCTTCAGGGCTACCAGCTTCTGCAGCATCTGCTGGAGCTATTACACCAGCGGGTGAGTCTCAAGAGTTTGAATGGATGATTCCGATCGATGAGCAAGAAGGAAGCCATATGATCATGAGTCACGCTGGAAGAGACCCATCCTCTTTGGGATTAACAGGGGTAATGATTGTTGAGCCTAAAGGATCAAGATATCTAGACCCGTGGGATTCTAAGCCATTGAAAAGTGGCTGGGAAGCAATGATAGTTAACGACGAAGAAAGAGATTTTCGAGAATTCACTATTATATACCATGAAGTTGGTGACGAATCGTTCCGTCCGCTTAATCGTTTTGGTGAGATGATTCCTCAGCGAGACCCAATGACCGATGCTTACCGTCCTTCGGCAAGAGCTATCAATATGCGTAGTGAGCCATTTGGTATCAATAACTTGGCTCAACAGGAGAAGAGGTTTCATTATGAAGATGAGTCTTTGGCTTATAGTTCTTATACTTTTGGTGATGCTCCGACAACGATTCCGCGTTCATATCTTGGTGATCCAGCTAAGTTTCGACTTGTTCACGGGGGCGGTGAAGTATTTCATTCGCACCATCCGCACGGTGGAACTATACGCTGGACTCGTAATCCGCAAAGTATAAATAATTTAACAAACCTTACCCAAGCTGCTTACGATGGTCCTGTGAAGTATCCTGTTGTTCGTACCACTTCCGATAGAGTTGATGTCCAGGTGATTGGTCCTGCTGAAACAATGGACCTTGAGACTGAGTGTGGTTCTGGGCTTTGCCAGCGCTTAGCTGGTGATTTTCTGTTTCATTGCCATGTAGCACATCACTATGTTGCGGGTATGTGGGGTTACTGGAGGGTTTATAATACACTCCAAAATGGAAACTATCCTTTTGGCAGTACTGATACTATGCGCCCACTGGCAGAGCTTCCTGATCGTGAAGGTCGAATTCCTCAAGGTGTGTCGTCTGACAAATTGGTCGGTAAGACAATGGACTGGTTCGGTACTAAGTTCAAAATAGTTAAGAAGGGAAAAAGTGACTGGACCAAGGAGGAAAGAGTCGTCAATATTAAAGATTGGGTTAAGTATATGTTGCCTCCACAGGGCCAGCCTGGTCATACAGATGATGAGGTAGGGCAAGTTAAGTCTTATGATGGATCTGTTTGGGACTATGCTTGGAAAGGTAATCAGGCATTGTCTGAGAGAGAATCTACGGACAAAAATCCAAAACATTTTCCACCTCACCCAGGAAAGCGGCACCCAATTCAGTTTAGCCCTTTGACAGGTAAGTTGTCTTTTCCGCATATGAATCCACATTTTGGTAAGCGCGTTCCGTTCGCACGTAACCATGGTGGTGCCCCATGGCTGGAGCCTTTCCGTATGCAAACTGATCCAGGGGTTATCACTAAGACAGAATCTGGTAGTTCGCGAAGTGGCCCAGATATGGAAAATACCGGTGGTGCGAAGCCGGGTGAACAGGGACGTTGGAGTCTGTGTCCGTCAGGTGCGGGTAGAAAACAGTATAACCTGCATTTTATTAATACTCCGATCCAACTATCTAACGCGATTGGAAAGACACCTCCAGTTATAGATAAATATGGTCTTATCTACGTAATAGACGAAGAGATGGCTGAGAAGAAAGCGGATCCTAAAAAAGCGATTCCTTTGGTTATTCGTGCAAACGTTTACGACTGTGTCGATGTTCTTTTGACGAGTGAGTGGGATGATGATGATTTTACTAATTTTCAGATGTCGAAAATTAACATCCACCCACATTTTTTTCAGTTTGATAATCAAGCATCGGATGGCGTGATCACAGGTATGTCGTATGATCAGTCCATGCGTTCCTACAAACAGTTCGATAAAAAAATGAAAGACGGACACCATGTAGGAATGCCTGTGCCGATGAATGCTAAGCTCTTAAAGGCCACTAAGCCTGGAGATACCACGATTGAAATCGAGATGGCTAATCATTCCACACCGTTTCATGTCGGTGCAGATATTATGGTAGGTATTGAAGTGCCTAACGGTAAGGATGCTCGATGGATTAAATCGATTACGCCTGATCCTAATAAGGGTTTTGCTAAAGATAACAAGTATAAGATTACATTTACTGAGGGTATGACTCATGCCCATAAGGTGGGACATATTGTTAGTACTGAGTTTGTCAGATACCGATGGTGGGTTGACGTAGACTTGGGCCTTGTGTTTTGGCATGACCATGCGTTTGGTGCTACTACATGGCCGCATGGTGGTATCGGCTCTACAATTGTTGAACCTTGGGGGTCAACTTACCACGATCCGCAGACAGGTGAATTAATTCGAAGTGGCCCTGTGGCTGATATTCATGGGACTGAACCTGTAGCTTACAATAGGAGTGGAAGTTTCCGAGAGTTTGTTGCTCAAGTAAGTGATACTGTTCCTCATACCGCACAGTTAGTGACAGCTGGGAACCCTCCTGGATTGTCCCGTGAGAACGCTATTGCAGCAGGTCAATCTATCTCCTTTCAGATGCCTAAGACAATGCTGGAGGTAGCCTTTCCTCACCTCAATGGTGGAACTCATACCACGGGTGGAGCTTTCAACTTTAGAAATGCATCTATGACAGCAAGGCTTAAATCAAATGCTGATCCTTCTAAGGTATTTAGTAGTTTGACTCATGGGGATCCATCAACACCGCTTTTGCGTGCTTATATTGGTGACTCAATCTTGTTCCGACTTCTTTCAGGAATGCAGAATGAGACACACACCTTCGTTGTTTCGGGTCATGGCTATCGCCCTGAACGATACGATGGAGATTCAAGAGTTACGAACACGATTCATGTAGGTATCGCTGAACGCTACGACCTTGCAACTACAGCAGGCGGATATCAGGAGATGGCAGGTGATTACCTATATTACAATGGTCGTACATCTAAACTATCTGAGGGTAGTTGGGGAATTGTTCGTGTCCATGATAAACTTCAGAAAGATCTCAAACCACTTCCTGGAAACGAGAAACCTAGAAAATCCTCCAAGCAGCTCTGTCCGAAGGGTGCACCGGTGAAAAACTTCAGCGTGGTTGCTGTTAATACCAGTTTGAAGTTTAATCCAAATACTGAAGATGAGATAGAAGTTGACTTTGAAAGAAAACTCCAGTTGGCCAATGCCGATGCAAAAATATTTGCTCTTGAGGGCGAAATGGCAAAAGTTGCGGCAGGAGATCATCATCCTCATCCTTTGACACTACGTGCCAATATTGGGGAATGCATAAAGGTTAAATTGACAAATCGCCTGAAAAAAAGCAACGCTTCCATTCATGCGAATAACCTAGCGTTTGATCCTTTAGATTCTCAGGGAATCAATGTGGGTAATAATCCTGGTGACCAGACGGTTAAACCCGGCAAGTCCAAGGTGTACACATTTTATGCCCATAAGGATTTTAATATTAACGGTGCCCTGCTTTGGGATTTTGGAGATGTCACTGATAACATTCGAAGTGGTATGTATGGCGGTATCATCATAGGTCCAAAAGGTTCTGTTTATCGAGATCCGGAAACCGGTAAAGATATCACTATGGGTAACTCTTGGAAGGCAGATGTTATCATCGACAAATCTTACCCAGAAAACCAAAATCTTGAAAACTACAGGGATTTTGCATTATATTTTCAAGATGAAGATAATATCCTTGGCACCTCGTTTATGCCTTATCTACAGAATGTAGCTGGACTGACGGGTGTAAATTATCGACTCGAGCCATGGACCTATCGCGAGGATGAGGGATGTGAGCTGGGTAATATGTTCACGGCTTGTGTTGCAGCTGATCAAGAACCTGCAACCCCAATATTAAAAGCCCACGCGGGAGATCGTGTCATGGTTAATATTTTTGGGGCACATAACGAGCAGAACCAGATGTTTAATATGGACGGTCACCAATGGCGTCGTCATCTCAATCAGAAAGGTTCTGATATGATAGATGTTCAACAATTTGGTGGCGGTGAGTATATCCAAGCATTTGTTAATGCAGGGGGGTCCTATAGCAATCCAGGGACCTACCTGTGGCTGAATGCGCGAACACCTTATCAGCAAGCAGGACAGTGGGGTTATTTTAAGGTCTTACCTGGGGGAGATCGTTCAATTCTTCCATTGGGTGGAGCTGCTGCTCCAAAAGCTGGAAAAACAGCGTCCAAAGGAGCTGGAGATGACGTGTTATCAATGAACAAGCAATAGCTTGATTACTGATATAATACCTTTACATTGTAAGGTTACAGGGGAGCCCAATAAGGGTTCCCCTGTTTTTCTTTTTTTAAAATTGTGTTAAACTACGCGCCATCTAATTTTATTATTTTTAGTTGGGTTATTTTTGTTTACTGATTTTTTTGATTTTTCGTGTGATTGATAAACTTTAGGAGGGAATTTGGAGATGAAAAAAGTATTATTATTAGCTCTAATATCAATTGTTTCCATTTGTTTTACGGGAACCAGTTTCGCAGCTAAGAAGAAAGGTTACGCAGAAGGAACTGCAGGCGCCGGTTCAATCACTGGTGTTGTTTCACTTAAGGGTAAGCCCATGGCACCCATAATGGAAGATCTAAGCAAGGGTAAAAATGTTGAGTTTTGTTCAACTCATCCAGATGCAAAAGATGGTGTTCGCCCACGACATAAAGTTGTCGCTGCTGGAGGAAAACTACAGGATGCAGTTGTTTTTATTGAAGTAATTGATGGCGGAAAGCCTTGGGGAGATTTAGGTAAAGCTGCTTATGATTTTGAAAAGTGTGATATTAAGCAGAAAATGCTTGCAGTACGAAAACCCACTAAAGCAGAATCAAAAGATAAAAAGAGCGATGTTTTAATTGTTACTAATCAGGATGCTGAAATTTTGCATAATCCCCATGGTTATTCTGTTGCCGGTGCAAATCGTAAGACTCTTTTCAACAAACCTCTTCCGAGTCAAGGTGATATTGCATATGTAACTAAGAACATTAAGCGTTTAAAACAGAAAAAGGATAAACACTTTTTCTTGCAGTGTGATCAGCATAATTTTATGGAAGCGGATGCACGTATTGTTTGGAATCCATATTATGCTATTACAGGAGCCGATGGAGCTTTTAAAATTGATGGGGTTCCTGCTGGTAAATACAAAGTGACTGCATGGCAACCTTATGTTGGTGAGTCATCTCAGGAAGTTACAGTTGCTGCTGGAGCGGCTAAGGCTGACTTTACACTTACCGCAAAGTAAAAAAATGTTTTTTAGTTAGTTTAAAAATTTTTTTAAAATTAGCAGTGCTGGAACCTTTGTTCTTGCACTGCTTTTTTTTGCTCAATTATAATGCATTTATTAGCGATTATATTTAGATGTTAAGTTGATATTAGTGCTTTGGGATTAGTCCAATCTGTATAAAAAACTTAAGCCTATGCGAAGTTTCTTGAAATACTTTTTATTAGTTTCAGTTTTTACGTTTAATGTTGAATTCCTTTTGCCAGTCAGTGGGGAAAATTCTATTCCCATGAAGCTCAATGGCTCACACGATATTTTACAAAAAGGGAAGTTCTTGTTTTTAAAGTTTTGTGCTCATTGCCATGGAAGTCGTGGCGATGGAGATGGCTTTAACGCTGAGTTTATAGATAAAGATCCCGCAGAACTATCCGACCCACAATTTCAAGCTAAGAAGTCTAATGAAAAAATATTTCGGGCCATCAGTTTAGGGGGGTCTAAGATAAAAAAATCGCATTTGATGCCCCCTTTTGGAAATACATTGTCCGAAGAGGAGATCTGGGCTCTAGTAGCATTTATTCGTCAGTTGGATAAGGATAAGACCTTGGTAGTCCTTCCGAGGGATGTAAAGTTAGTGCGACCGGAAATGCCTGAAATGACTAAACAAGACA
The DNA here is from genome assembly GCA_018697205.1 of Nitrospina sp. GTDB lineage: Bacteria > Nitrospinota > Nitrospinia > Nitrospinales > VA-1 > Nitromaritima. The sequence continues at coordinate 6,168 of JABHTG010000131.1, forward strand.
TAGTTTCTTTTTCCAAATGGTTTGATAAGAATGGTCAAACAAAGGAACAGATAGACGCTGGAAAAATTTTAGTAAGGAATAAAAAAAGTTGTCTTGGTTGTCATCAACTAAATGAGGAAGGAGGAAGAATTGGTCCAAACCTGAATCATTCGTCATTTAACTATAAACCAGAGTGGCTTTACGCTTGGATTTCTAATCCTCAGCATTTTTGGCCTAACACAAAAATGCCCAATTTAGGGCTTAAGCGAGAGGAAGCTAGGGCTATCGTTTCATATTTGGTCTCTTTCCAACCTGATGAGGAAATCAAAAAATATGGGGTTTCAGATCTTTTGAAAAAATATTTAAGTGTTAAAGGTGACTCTAAGCGGGGTTATGAAATTTTTAGTGATTCTGAGGGAATTGCGAATTGTGCTAAATGTCATCTCGTTAATGGCTTTGGAGGTGTTGTTGGGCCAGAACTTAGTTTTGTTGGAACTAGTAGAACCCGTGAGTTTCTTCTCGAATCTATCCTCGATCCGAGTGCTGTTATTTCATCTGGTTATAAAACAATGATGATATTAACTAAAGATCGAAAGTTTGTTACAGGAATTAAAACAAATGAAGATGAATCAGGGTTTTATTTAATGAACAAAGAAGGTCGAGAAATATATATTCCAAAGAGTAAAGTGAAAAAATTCAAGATTCAAAAAATGTCAACAATGCCAGGAAATTTCAAGGATTTACTTAAAGTAAAAGACGTTGCTGATATACTTGCTTACCTTAGCGAACTTACCTTACCTGCCATGACTGCTTCAGTACATTAGAGTGTTTTTAGATTTGTTATTCTAACTCTAGGTTAAACCAACTTGAAACTACCTTTTGACTTCCTGTTTCTCCTTCTGATCCGTTCCAAATGTTAAAGGCTATCAATGTTGTCTGACCCGATCGAAATTGTATGTCGATACCTGGGTCTAATGTTTTTAGCGGACGTTTCATAGTTATGAAATAACGTCCATACTTGAAGTTTGCTCTTGAGGTAAGATTTTGACTGGTTTTTTTTTGTTTTTGTATTCTATCAATACCTCTTGCAGTCATTTCTATGGCTTTAATTGGATGGGAAGTCCATTTCCACAGGTTTACGTGGTGTTTTGTGTCACCATTTAAAAAATATGGTTTGTCGTTAGCGTCATCATTAGAAATAGGAAATTGAATGGCGATAGAATCAGGAAATTCCTGGGGTTTATATTCTTCTGATAATATCTCTTCTTTAGGTTCATTGACTTGTAGATGTAATGGTAGTGGTGGAGCGGGAGACTCTTCTACATTTATTGATTTTTTAAGAATAGGGTCAACAGTTGGATCATCCCAGTGAAGATAAAAGGAAATTTCTTTACCATTGTGCAATGCCTTGGCAATTACATTGTCGATGATAGGGTATTTAACTTTTTTTGACTGGATAATTTGCCCGCCTAGCGGATAAAAGTTAGAGTCAATAGTGTTCCAAAGTGGATCATGAGGATCAGAGGGTATTGGGCCATCTATTTTTTTAACTTTGAATGTTATTGGTGGTTTAGGTTTTTTTGATGGTGATAAGGTTTGGACATAATGTACCAAATCCCAGATCTGTTGATCTTTGAATATTCTAGGAGAAAACATAGGCATTGCTGTTAATGATAGCCCGGTGCGAAGAGTTAAATAAATATCTTTTCGTTGATCCCCTCGTCTAAATTTCCATGGTTTGCTCAGATTTCGAGGCCAAATAGCATCGGTCGGTATATTTACAATTTTTTTTGTGGAAGGCCCATCACTTCGTCCTCTTAAACCGTGACAGCCCGAGCAGTTTTGTATAAATAAGTCTTTTCCTCGCGCTATACTTGCAAGTGTGAACTTTGGAGGATCGGGTATTACTACAACTTTATGCGATTTTCCTTTTTTGATAAACTTTGCAAATTTTTTCGATATACTTTTAAGATAGAGAACCAAACTGTGCCGGTCGTTTTCAGGGAGATGCTTCCATGATGGCATGGTTGTTCCATTAGACCCATTTGTGATCGCATTAAATAAATCTTTATCTGTTGGGATTTTCCCAAAAGGTGTTGAACGAAGTTTGATGTGTCCCTTATTAAAATTTCTTGGGAAAGGGCTGGATATTTTTGCTCCAGGCCCACCGCCATCGCCTTTTTCCCCATGGCAGATAGAGCAGTTTTTAGAATAGATTTTCTCACCATTCTCCACAGATGGTATTGATATATCTGGAGTTTCTGCTGAGGAAAGTTCTTTCGTCCTCTCGTAAATAAAGTGAATAACTTTCCAGGCTTGCTCCTCTGTTAGCAACCCCTCCCATGAAGGCATTGCTGAATTCCAAGGCTTATACTTTCTTGGTAGTCCTGGTCCGCCTTTCATTATTCTCCAATAAGCATAGGATTTAGGTTTGCTTAAAATGGATTCAGGAAGCAAGAACTTAGCAGGTGAAGGGTAAAAGCTTTCGCTGTATAAGGCTTTTCCATCTAGTAAGTCTCCGTGACAAAGAGTACAATTTTTTATATATATACTTGCACCATCCCTCAGTGCCTGATCTGATTTTTTGATAGGGGAGGTTAAGTTTTGGAGAAAAATTTTTTTGCCATTGACTTCTATGCTCAATGGCATATCTGATTCGCTTGGGCTATCAAAAGCAAAGGTATGGGGAGTATGACTTAAAAGATTAAGACTTACTGCGACTAAAAAAAAAAAATATTTTTTATAATTATTTTTGATGCCATTCAAATTTTATCTTCCAAGTTCTCTTCCTTTTGCAGTTCCAGGGTATACGGCGTCTTTTTTAATTCTGCCAGATTTAATTGTCTCATATAAAGGCCGAACGATTTTGTCTGCATTGAAAGAAAAATTAATATCAATAGTCTCATTTTTTGCGATATTAATTTTTTGGTTTTGAGGTTTCATTAGATAATGCCAAGCATTTAAATTGTAGTCACCTGGAGGAATATTATCTATTTTAAATTCTCCTCCAAGTTTTGTGATGTAGTAGTAAGGGTTTTGGACACGGTATCCCCACGTCTGCATAAACTCATGCATGCCGCAGATCATTTGAAATATCTTGTATTTTTTTTGGAATGTTACTTTCCCATCTATGATTTCTTCTGGTGGGACTGGAAGGTTTTGAATAATTTTTCCGCGTTCAGCTTGATATAATTGACTATTGTGCATGACGGCATCTAAATTGTTAACTTGGAATGCCTCACCTTGTCTGACTACATTGACATCGGGGGTAAATTTACAATCCTCTGAGTTAATCATTATAGGTTCTTTGTTGAATGATTTTCCTGCCTCAATATGTTCTAAGGTGATAACTACATCTTTTAACCCGCCATCTTCAGATATCTTAAAATCATCGAGAACGCGGTTCATCTCGTCATCGGTCTCGACTTCTGAACACATATCAATGTTAGGAAAAAGAATGAGGTGATAAACCCTCGGAAAAGGCATTTTCCCAGTCATTGTGACTTTTCCTTCTATAGCGCCACCATTTATTACTTCTATTTCTTGATAAGCTTTACTCTCTGCACTTAGGGATGTAAATAGCAATAATGTAGCAATGGTAATGGTTGTTCTAAAATTCATAACGGTGCGGTCTCCCTATGCATGAGATGTGAAAAGAATATTTGATTATTTTAAATTCTATCGCCTTGCTTCTTTTTGTGCTACTTCCAAAAAATCGAAATTAATATTGAGCCCATCTTTCCCAACACTGATGCTCTTGGTTAGGCTTCCAAGAGTTTCGTGCCATGCGGTCAATTCATAGTTTCCTGGTGGGACATCAGGTATTTCAAAAGTGCCATCACTTTTAGAAACAGTTGAGTATGAATTTGGTGTGACAACAATCCAAGCGCTCATCCAACTGTGAAGATCACACTCAACTTTAATGAGTTCTGGTTCCTCCATTTCTTGAGAATATGCATCTTGCCCTGGAAGAAACATGATATTAATAGGGTCATTTTCAAAAGAATACGTATGAATATTGTGGTTAATTGGATCGCTTGTGTGAATTTCAAGTTCCGAGTCAACAGGCATTGTAATAACATGGGGTTCGTACTTACATTTTTTCTGATTTAATTTGTATTCACCGGGACTTATTTTGAGATTTTTCCCATAGAGTGCGATAACAGAATTCATAACCCCTTTATTATCAATTAAAATTGATTCATTTTGGATGTCTGAGCCACACACCTTTTTGTAGCTTCCTGTTTTATGCGGTTTAAACTGTTCAGTTTTACCCGAAAAAATAGTGGTTCCCTTGATGGAGCCAGCAAAGGCTGTTGCGGGCACTAGAAGAAAAGTAACTAGAACTAATGGTATAATTTTCATATTAAATAACTCTCAGACCCAATTTTTTTCGTCATTTGTAATACATATATGTTGTCAAGTCAAGGCAGACTTATGATCATAAAAATGACGTTTTAGGAACTTTAAATATCTGCTTATTAGCTACTTTTTTTGTTGCATTACTGAGATGAGATCTATCTATATTACGCTAAAATAATTGTATAGTGTCTATTTAATGATGAAAGATACTAAAAGCTTCCTCTAGCTTAATAGATCTGTTTATCGTCCTTTTTATTCGATTTGTGTAATCCAAGGAGTCTAGTTATGTATAAAGCTTTTATTCTATCATTTTTATCAATGTTATTTTTGGCTCAAATTTCTTATGCAAAGGTCCCTCTTGCAGGGGATGCAGCTCCAAGTTTTTCATTAACCTCGATAGAGGGTAAAAAGATAACTTTATCTGATTTACAGGGGAAGGTTGTTTTAATTGGCATGTTTCATATTTGCGTACCGTGCATGAAACAAGCCTTGGAATTTAATAAAGTTCAGGATCAACTTTCATCAGAAAAACTAACTATTTTGGGAATAAATACCAGTGGAGATTCAAAAGCTGCAGTTATGAAATATCTTAAGGGGTTCCCGGAAAATGTTAAGTTTTCTTACCTTATTGATCCAGAGCAATCCGTGCACAAAAAATACTCTCAAAGGGATATGCCAACAGTCTTAATTATTGATTCCAGCGGAATCATTCAGGCAAGGGTACCTTGGGTGGGGGCAGATCAGTTAGTCCAGTTCCTCAAGAAATTATTATAAAAAAATTTTTTTTATTTTAATATTTTTTTGTATTTAGTTAAGTAAGTTTAATTAAATATTTTCTTGATTTTTGAATTGATAATACCTAAAAGTAAGTGCTGCAAAAGTTAGGCATATCATCCCAACAAGAATGATAATAGAGGGGACGATTAAGGCAATCGAAAGTGGAATGTTTTTTAGAAGCCATTCTATGATTTTTTGGAGCCCAAACCATGATTCGGGTTTGCTGAGCCACTGGGCGGCTAGAGTATTATCAAATAAGAAATTAAATACTTCGATTATTGCAAACTCTGACCATGCACCATTTTTTATCCAGAGAAATAGCTGGTACCCTATAAGGCCTAGTCCAGAAAATAAAAAAAGTGATGCTATGCTAATAATACAAAAAGTTATACTTCCAAAAAAAATATCTATTGAAGTAAGTTTTGAAATAAAAAAGAAGAGTTCCTTGCTGGCTTTGGAGAGAAGTTGTTTTGTGATTTCTCGTAAGTTTGTTTTAACATCTTCGTAAAACTCTTTGGCGTTATTAATGCTTATATTAATCCATTGCATCCATGACAAGTGGTCAGATTTTTTTTGTTCGTAGTCGGTTTGAGTCATGGTCCCTCCTACTAGTAAAATTTTAATGGCTAATAAATTATGGTTTTGGAATCAGCCTGATTCTCTATAAAATATAATAGCGTAAAGCTGATTAAAATTCATTCTCACAAATATAACATATATATTGGGAGTTGATTTGGATTGGGTTGATAAAAGCAGGAATATTCAACTGGCGGCAATATTTGGTGGTTTGGAAAATAAGCAATAAGTGAAAGAGGTCTTCTTCCTTTGAATCGAAAATTAACCAGAAAAACTGGTTAATTTTCGATTTTTTGACATGCAAGCATGACAAATTCCGCTTATCAGCATAATGCTAGATTTGCAGACGAAATTGTATTGCTCGCACAGCTCTCGTTCGAGTTTTTCAGTTATCGGATGCATAAACTCGGATACATATTGGCACTGTGAGCAGCATAAACGGTTAGTAGATGAACAGGTATTTGCTTTCAACCTTTTATCATTCATAGCATTATGTCCTCTTAATAAAAGTCTGCTATGGGCTAGGAACCTATTATTTTACTTTTGAGCGAAATAACGAAAAGTCAGTCAGAATAAACTCCCCA
>JABHTG010000132.1 GCA_018697205.1 Nitrospina sp.
CTTTCCAAGGTATTTTTTGTCTTTTACCTGGCGAGGTTCTTGATTATTCAAGGGGGCACATTTCTAAGCGTAAATGGTGGAAAGTGACCTTTAAAGAAAATGAAGGTTTAAATGAAGCCCAGACTAAGGATACGATCATTTTTCTTTTAGAGGATTCGGTACGATTGAGAATGGGTTGCGATGTCCCCTTTGGGGCCTATTTGAGCGGAGGTTTGGACTCAAGTTTAATTGTTTCAATTATGGCTCAAATATCAGATCAACCAATTAAAACATTTTCCTTAGGATATACAGATAACCTAAAAAATAAGGAGACCGACCTTTACTTTGCTAGGAAAGTTTCTAGACAATTTCAGACCGATCATCATGAATATATTATATCTTCAAAGGAACTTGTTGATGATATTGAAACTGTAATAGCAGCTTTTGATCAGCCTTTTGCGGGAACGATATCAACCTTTTTTCTTTCTAAATTAATTGCTAAACATGTCAAAGTAGCCTTATCGGGTGATGGAGCTGACGAGTTATTTGGGAGTTATCTTTCTCATCGTCTAGCTCAACCTATGCACCACTTAAAACAATTACAGAAAAAGAAAAAAGAATTGTTCCTTTCAAACGAAGAGCTTCAGCTATTGGAACCATTTGACCTAGAGTATTTAAATAATCTAGATGCAGGTTCACTAAAGCATGGAACTAATTGGAGATATTCTCTTTATGTGTTTTCTGATGAGGATAAGGAAAGGCTATTTTCTAGTAAATTCAAAAGTATCTTAGGAGGTCAAGTAAGCACACGTTTGCTTTTAGAAAATTATTTAAAGTCTATAGGTACGAGTGATCCATTGAATAGGATTCTTGAGTTAGAATGGAATACTCATTTTCCTGACCAGGTACTAGCTTTCGTGGATTCTCTCTCTATGGCTCATTCACTTGAAACAAGATCCCCTTTTTTGGATTACCGGCTTGTTGAGTTTGCTGCGACAATTCCGGGAAATATGAAGATAAAAAATGGAATCGTTAAAGATATTTTGAAGCAAGCCGCTAAATCGAGGCTTCATGCTTCTATCATCCAAAGGCAGAAAGAGGGCTTCGTTTTGCCTATATTTGTGTGGATGCTTGATCAATTAAAGTTATATATTTTGGAGATTTTATCCGAAAAACGACTTAAGCGACACGGTTTACTGTCAGTTGGATATGTAAATCATATTGTTAAAAGTTTTTATGAGGGAGATAGAGATCTCGCCGCAAAAATTTGGACTTTAGCAATGTTTCAAGTTTGGTGGGAGACATACTTTGGTAATTAATAATGCTAGTAAATTTCTGAAAACTATAATTTTTGAATTGTAACAAGATGTGGTTAGATTAATGCTATGAAAATTCTTGGGATTCATTTTAATTCGCATGATACTGGCGCAGCATTGGTGGTCGATGGAGAATTAGTTTCAATGATGGAAGAAGAACGTTTCGATCATCAAAAGCATACCAATGCTTTTCCTGTGAATTCTATTTCTACTTGTTTGGAAATTGGTGGTGTTAGGTGGAAAGATATTGACTACGTTGCTTATGCTAATAGTGCTAGGTTGTCTAATTTTTTTAAAAAGATTTTTATTTCAAAAAATTTCAGCGACTTTAAACCAAATATTTATAGTCAAGGTTATATTGAAAAAATATTGCATGAAGAATTGACTAAATATTTTGGAGATATTAATCCAAAGTTTTTTTATACAGATCACCATACTGCGCATGCAGCCTCTGTTTTTTATTTAAGTCCCTATGAAGAAAGTGCGATTTTTACTGTTGATGGTATGGGAAATTGGGTTACAACAACATTGGGTATAGGTGCAAAAAATAAGATTAAAACTATAAATCGTATTGGGTATCCACATTCATTGGGTTTGTTCTACGGTGCATTGACCCAGTACATTGGGTTTAAAGCTAATTGTGATGAGGGTAAAGCTATGGGCTTAGCTCCATATGGTAAGCCAAAATACGTGGATTTTTTTCGTAAAATTTGCCGTGTCCAAGAGGATACGATTGAACTGGAGCTCTCATATTTTAAGTTCCACAAAGACACCTTGTTAGACTCCGAAGGAAATGCACGGCAATGGTTCTCTGAACGCATGGTAAATGTGCTGGGTCCAGTGCGTGAACCAGAATCTGAACTCACAGAACATGCAGCTGATGTGGCATGTAGTGTGCAGCAAGTTTATGAAGAAGGGTGTTATAAGTTGTTAGGGCATCTTTATAATAAAACAAACAATAAAAATGTTTGTTTGTCCGGTGGCGGGGTTTTGAATTGCACCATGAACGGAAAAATCCCCTCTAATACAAGTTTTGATAATGTTTTTGTTATGCCCGCAGCCAACGATACGGGGCTCTGCATCGGATCTGCCTTAGTAGCCGAACAAAGGTATTCGCCTAAAACGTTTAAGCGCATATCTTTGCGCCATGCATATTACGGAAGCGAGTATAATGAATTAGAAATAGAAGAGGCTCTAAATTATATATTTGGTGATCCTGCCTTGCAAGTTTCAAAGCCTGATAATTTAGAAAATGATGTTGCGTTTAAACTAGCTTCTTTTGAGATTATTGGATGGTATCAAGGTCGAATGGAAATTGGCCCGCGGGCACTTGGCCATCGTTCGATTCTTGCTAACCCCACGCGTGAAGATTCTAAGGATAGAGTAAATAGTAAGGTCAAGTTTCGCGAAAACTTTCGTCCTTTTGCCCCAATAATTCCCTTAGAAGAGGCATGCAATTACTTTGAAATTGACGGAGAATCTCCGTATATGTTAAAGATTACTCAAGTTAAAAAAAACAAACAAGCCTTTCTCCCAGCTGTAACACATATTGATGGTTCTGCAAGAGTGCAAACTGTTACACGCTGCCAAAATAAAAAGATTTATGATTTGTTATATGCGATTAAAAAACACAATGGTATACCAGTATTGCTAAATACTAGTTTTAATGTCCGTGGAGATACTATTGTTAGGACACCAAAGGATGCACTCAAATGTTTTATGAATACAGGAATGGATTCTCTTGCCATCGGTCCATATCTGGTTAGTAAAAATAATAAATAAAGACTGCATGAAAAATAACCCTATTGAAGAAGTCATTGATCACCATAAAGAGGTTTATAGTATTCGACCTGGCGCTGAAATATTTCCTATGATGGTTGTTATCTCATTTGTTTATCCATGTAATGCCGAGTGTCCAAATTGTCCTTATACAAATTCAAATATTAGGAGTGATTATCAGGATCAACCTTTTATGGATGCTATTACCTTTAAAAAAATAGCTGATGAATGTGGTC
>JABHTG010000137.1 GCA_018697205.1 Nitrospina sp.
ACTGAGACAAGCAGTGAATCTACTGTTAGCGATACTCCTACTTCAGAAACTGAAACTGAGACAAGCAGTGAATCTACTGTTAGCGATACTCCTGCTTCAGAAACTGAAACTGAGACAAGCAGTGAATCTACTGTTAGCGATACTCCTGCTTCAGAAACTGAAACTGAGACAAGTAGTGAATCTACTGTTAGCGATACCCCTGCTTCAGAAACTGAGACTGAGACAAGCAGTGAATCTACTGTTAGCGATACTCCTGCTCCGGAAAAATTACCAAAAGATAGCTCTGAAAAAGAAGGGTAAATTTTTTCATTTTTTAATGAATCTAAATTATGCAAAAAACCATAGACATTAAAAAATACAGTTCATTTATAAAAACCAACTCTTTTGTAAAAAAAACTGGCAATGTAAGCCGAATTATTGGGCTCATGATTGAATCCAATGGTCCTGGTGTTGCGATCGGCAGTATTTGTGCAATTAAATCAAGAAACAAACCGCCAATTGAGGCTCAAGTGGTTGGATTTCGTGACAACCAAACATTACTCATGCCTCTTGGAGATATTTTTGGAATAGAACCAGGTTGTACTATAGAAGTCACTGAAGAGCTGCCTTCTTTTGGTGTATGTTCGGAAATGATTGGACGCGTTTTAGACGGGAATGGTAAACCCATTGACGGGAAAGGACCGATTCCTTTAGGAACAGAATACCCTCTCATGGGAACACCTTTGAATCCGCTTTCCAGAGAGCGTGCTAAAAAATCACTTGATGTAGGCGTGAAATCTATTAATGGCCTACTCACATGTGCTAAAGGACAACGAATTGGCATAATGGCTGGTACAGGAGTGGGCAAATCGATACTGCTTGGTATGATCGCTCGCAATACAGAAGCTGAAGTCAATGTAATTGCTCTGATTGGAGAACGAGGCAGAGAAGTCAAGGAGTTCATCGAAGAGAACCTTGGACCAGAGGGGTTGAAGCGATCAATAGTTATTGCGGCAGCATCAGACCAACCCCCACTTGTTCGTCTCCGAGGAGCTTTCATAGCTACAACAATTGCAGAGTATTTTCGTGACCAGGGAAAAGATGTCCTCCTAATGATGGATTCAATCACTCGGTTTGCATTAGCTCAAAGAGAAATTGGTCTTTCAGTTGGAGAACCCCCTACTACCAAAGGCTTCCCCCCCTCGACATTTTCAATGCTTCCTAAAATCCTAGAACGTGCTGGGACAAGTGAAGGCGATGGGACCATAACTGGACTCTATACGGTTTTAGTGGAAGGTGATGACATTAGCGAACCTGTTTCCGATGCTGTTAGAGCCGTACTAGATGGGCATATTGTGTTGGACCGAGAATTGGCTGCACACAACCACTATCCAGCTATTGATGTTCTTGCCAGTGTCAGTCGTCTAATGATCGACGTCATATCCAAAGAACACTATGATTTATCAATGAAGCTAAAAGATTTTTTAGCTACCTACAATGAAGCAAAGGATCTTATCAATATTGGGGCCTATGCCAAGGGAAGTAACCCAAAGTGGGATATCGCCATTGATAAAATAGATCGTATCAACGCATATCTTAAACAAGGAATCATGGAATCGGTTAGCATGGGAGAAAGCTTGAGTAAATTAAAAGAAATTGTGGAGTCATAAGGTATGAAGTTTCGATTCGAAACTCTTTTGCAAGTTCATAAAAACAAAGAAAACCTTTTGCAAAAACAATTAGGTGATATCCTTGCACATAAGCAAAAGCAACAAAACCGGCAAGATTTTTTAAAGGTTTCTCGGGAAAATGAAATCAAACAAGTTAATCAACGCATGACTCAAAACCTAAATATTGATACTTATTTTCTATATAATATTTTTTTTGAAGGAAACCACTTTCAAAATAACCGTCAACAAAAAATAATTTCAGAAATAGATACACGGGCCGAAGCTAAGAGAGAAGAATTGGTGGAAGCGAGTCGAAAAAGACGAACTATGGAAATTCTCAAAGAACGCGATTTGACACAATATGAAAATAAGTTGATAAAAATAGAAACTGAGTTAATGGATGAAGTTGCATCGACCCACTGGCATTTAAAATCATGAAACCCCTCAAACTAATAGCACTATCTATCTTATTTCTTGATTTGATAGGCATATTTTCATTTAAAACCACCAAGAGTATTTATACTATCAGGGAAAACATCGCGTTCGGCCAAGAAGCGGAACCCGAAAAAAAAGAACCTGAAAAAGAAACAGCCGATGGTGAGGATACTGCCAACGAAAAAGGAGAACCTCAAAAGAAAGAGGCAGAAAAAACCAAGAAAAAAATTAAACTTCCAAAACAAAATGCCACCATCAATCCAGAAACATTCCGCATCATGGAAATGGTCGAGAAGAAAAAAAAAGAACTTGAAGTTCGAGAAAAAGAATTGTCCTCCAAGGAACAACAGCTAAAAACCCTAGAAGAAAACATCCAAAAAAATCTAAAAAAAATCGAGCAAGCTCTAAAGAAAAGTAAGGAACAATTTGGGGAGAAAGAAAACATTATCAAGAAGAATGTTGATTCCTTGATTAAAGTTTACTCAACTATGAAAGCGCCCGAGGCTGCAAAATTGATAGCAGCAATTGATGAAGACCTAGCCTTGAGAATTATTTCCGGGATGAAGGATAAAGTTGCTGGGCTGATACTCAGTCAACTCGATGTAAAAGTGGCTAAAGCAATCACCGAAAAACTCGCGGGAAAAAAAGCACCTCCTAAGAAATAGTTTAATATAAAACGCTATTCTGGGGAAACGACTCCCAATGAAATTATCATCTGCAGTCCCTCCTCAACGGTCATTTCAAGAAAGTTTACATCCTCAACCGGAACGGCAATTATAAAGCCCGTCGTCGGATTAGGTGATGTAGGAACAAATACATTAACTGATCGTTTACCTACCTTTTCTAAAACAATACCTTCCGTATCACAGGCTACGATTCCAATCGTTTTCAAAGGTGAACGTGGGTAAGTAATCAATACCATTTTCTCAAACGTGGGTGTTTCGGACTGAGAAACCATTTGCACTACTTTCTTAATAGCAATATATATGACCCGGACAAGTGGAATTTTATGTAAAATTAATTCACCGACTTCAAATACCTTTTTCCCAAAAAAATTAGTCGCAAACAGGCCTATAAAAAAAATAAAAATAATTAGAAGTAGAAAACCTATTCCGGGAACAGAGTAATCTTTTAAAACTTCCATACCTCCCTCGCCTATTACCTTAGAAACTATTGGCACTATTAGTCCATCTACACGGGTGATAACAAACTCGAGAATAATATATGTAAATGCAACAGGAACAGTTACCAAAAGCCCAGCGATCATATTCTTTTTTATCGCACGTCTTACAATCTGCATAGAACCAAACCCTTTAGGCGAAACCGATATCTTAATTACCTAATAACATTCTTTAGCATCTTACAAAGATAAATTTCTCGCATTTACCAAATTAGAAAAAGGATAATTATTTTATTTTTATTTATTAATATAGGTTAAAGCTATAGTTTAGAGAAGCGAAACAAACCGATCCCCTCCTAAATTTATTAAAACTACTTTTTAAAAATCAGATTGGCATAATCTTTTTGCCCAAAACACTAAACCTCTTATCAAGGCCTAACTTTAATCACTCATACTAATATGTAGTAGACTAAAATTTACTTCAGTTTCTGGATATATTATATATTAGTTGAAACAATCAAGTGCAGGAATTTAGACTGAGATCCTGCAAGAGTCAGCAGCGGGGAGTTCTTCAGGAATAACAGTATTATTATTAGAGGGTTTATTGGTAGGCTGTGGATAGCTAAATACTTTCCCTTCATAGTTTTTAATTCTAACTTCTTTTTCATTGTGCTCTATAACAGTGTTAGGTAATAAGCGCACCTTTCCACCTCCACCCGGTGCATCGATAACAAAATAAGGAACACCCATGCCAGAAGTATGCCCCTGTAAACTACTCATTAAATCGAGACCCTTTTGCACGTTAGTTCGGAAATGATTAGTTCCCAGAGCCATATCAGCCTGATAAATATAATAGGGCTTTACTCTCATTTTAAGAAGCTTCTGCATAAGTTTTGTCATCACGTCAGAGTTATCGTTGACCCCCTTCAAAAGAACTGTCTGACTTCCTAATGGAATTCCTGAGTCAGCCAACATATTACAGGCTTCTTCCACTTCTGGCGTGATTTCATCTGGATGGTTGAAATGGATATTAAAGTATAGCGGGTGATATTTTTTTAAAATTTTGCAAAGCTCTTGCGTTACTCTATGTGGAAGTGTTCCTGGTACCCTGGTTCCTATGCGAATGATTTCTAAGTGCTCAATACTTCTCAGTTCCCTCAAAATACGGTCTAGCTCCTTATCAGGAACCAAAAGTGGGTCACCTCCAGACAAAATCACGTCACGTATTTCGGAGTGCAAACGAATATATTCTATCCCCTGACGTAATGTTTCGCGGGTTACTATTCCAGGAAAACCTATTTTTCTTTTACGAGTACAAAAGCGGCAAATGATTGGGCATTGATTATTAACCATTAACAAAACTCTATCTGGATAACGATGTACCAATTCTGGCACAGGCATATCCCCTTCTTCATTCAACGGATCAGACACAAGTAGGCTTTCTTCATCAATAATGTCGTCTAATTCTTCGAGCGTAGGCACTACCTGTTTCCAAAGAGGATCGTTCTCACTCTTTATCTGGCTCATGAAGTAGGAGTTAATTCGAATGGGAAAAACCTCTGCAACTTTTTTTAATTTTTCGCGATATTCGACTGATTCTGGAAGAAAAGGGAGGTCTTCTACTCGCACGGCACTGCCGCTTAGTTGCTTTTGCCACTCTTGCATAATTTTCCTTTAAGGGAGAGGTTACGATTTAACTGGGTATGTTTTTTTCAGATAATCTATGATCTCATATTCATCACTCAAAGTCACATCTCCATGAACAAGAACTGGTACCATGCTTTGCCCAGAAACTTTCAATACTTCGGTTCGTTCATGATGAGGCCAAGGGACATCAATAGTTTCGTAATTAAGTTCGAGTTGCTTCAAAACATTACGGACCATAGCACAGTATCCGCATCCATCTATATTATAAAGCTTCATTCGATCCATTTTTAAAAACCAATCATTTAGTTGCGCAAGGAATCAAGACTGCTTCCGACATACCGTGGATTTTCTTTTTATCATGAGGGCAGAGGGTGGCCAAAATACCAGTAAGCCGAACTGAGCCATCAATCAAAAAATAATATGGCGTAAGCCTAACACGAGCTTCCATCTCCACGATTGAATCAGTAGAGCTGTCCCGGTAGCGCGTCCTAACTCTCCTTCCTTTATGAAAAATCTGTAAAACTGAAGATTCTTCTGGGAAACTATCCAGACTGTCTTCTAAGGTTTTTCTCCACACTTCAGCAGAAACATCATGCCCGATGACAACTCCTCTGCTACCCCATGACTCAGGAGAAAAACCAGAAGGTTTAATCACCAGTTCCCTTTCTTTTTGAGTCAAAGGAATGAGTTCCTTCCAATTCTGAACAGGCTTACCACATATATCTAACCCTGGAATTACAGCATATTCAGGAACTTCACGAGAATCCAAAGTCCATGTATCTGGGATTAGATGAGATAAGACAGTAAAAGTTTCAGAACCTAACTCTTTTTTCCATAATGGAGTCAGAATGGGGTGTTTAAATAAACTAAAAGCAAGCTTTTCTTCAAGATAAGGCTTAAAGGGCGGGGTGATTTTAACTCTCCCTTTTTTACAGCTGTACATAATGAGTTCAGCCTTTGGAACGTTTTTCAAATCAAATAATTCAAAAAAACGATATAAAACATCTATCCTCACTTCGTCATTATTCTTCTTGAAAAATAAACCTTCCTCTTTAAAAATTACCTCCTGAGGTCTTAAAGCAAATACAGGGAAACCCTGATCACTTAATTGATCTGCTAAACTCGACATCTCCCCCCAGTAATCATTAGCCTCATCAGATACTATAATAGCTACTAAACAGGATTTTTTACCAGAAATAGACTCTGCCATTTTATAAAATGCTTCTGGAATACCTCCATCATTCGCTCCAATCACCGTTTCACCTATGCCTGAATATAGATTCATGAGGTGGGTGGTTAATCCAAATCCACCGGGAACAGAATCTAGTTCAGTGACAGAAAAACCTTTTTCAGTAACAATAATATCAGGCCGTATTATCCCTGGTAAATCACCACGAATTCGCTTCATTCTTGAATAAGCAACTAAATTTTCGGGTTTTCCAGCATCTAGATATTGCGCAAACCAGGAGGGGATTTTGCCTTTAACACTATCAGCATAAAGACTATTTAAAACGGAATAAAATTTTAAAAGATGCGAACCAAGATCTTCAAAAAATAAAATTTCTTCAGATGACAAGTAGTAAGGTTCGGGGGATACTCGCCAATTCGGTACCCCCTTTTCATTTTGAGTTTCTTTGGGAAAAAGGTTTAATTCTGCAAGGGAAGACTCTATTTCCAGACAAATATCTTCCGGTTTTATCATCATTCAACAATAGCCTAAGGAATTTTTTAAAAAAAACTGAGAAAATTTAATTTCTAAAATATCAGATTCTTACATTGACCACAATATCTTCCAACATCAAAAATCTTTTACTCAGCCTACTGATTGGAAAAACTCATGTAAAAACAGTTGTAGCAATTAGCGTGAGTCCACTATTATAATATTGGTAAGCAAAGCAAAAGATTAATTAAAAATATTTTTTATTTTCTAGGTAATATTAATGGCGTCTGATACAAATTCTCCCAAAAAAAATATAGTTATTCCATTATTTCCACTACCCAAAACTGTGTTTTATCCAAATACTTCTCTACCGCTTCACATTTTTGAACCACGGTATTGCGACATGGTAGAAGATGCGCTAAATGGCAAAGGAAAAATTGGTATGGTTCTCCTAAAACCTGGGTGGGAAATTGATTACCAAGGCACTCCTGAAATCATGAAAATTGGATGTGTTGGCAAAATCAGTCGCCATTCTAAATTACCCGAAGGTAAATATAATATTTTACTTTCTGGGCTATATCGATTTCGCATTCTCAATGAAATAAAAGAAAAGACTTACCGACAAGCTGAAGTAGAGCTTTTAGAGGAAATTAACAACAAAAATTTAACCTCAGAGACCTCCCCTATCAAAAAACGGTTAATTAAAGTTATGCAACTATATTTAAAAAATCTTCCCGAAGGAATAAAAGCCGAAGAAGTTCTTCACATGGAAAACTGTCAAAACCTAGCTGAATTCGTTGATAAACTTACCCATCATTTCGATTTACCTATAAATAAAATGCAAGAATTTCTTGAACAACAAGATGTACAAAAAAGAGCAAATTCACTCTACTCGCTAATTGAGTTTAAAAATCAGCTAATACAAATTTCAAAAAATATGAAAGATAAAGAAGTTGACTTTAGTATGAACTAAAAAATAAATGCCCTCACTTTTCAAGAACCAAGTTATTTCTAGCTTTAATGATTTTCAAAACTTGTAATATAAGCAAATAAACATTCCCCACAATAATAACAAACCAAAAACCGGATTCAATTTCATCCAGCAGAGAAAAAAACACTAATAACATATTGTTGGTACATAAACACAACGGACTTATTAAAGTGAGAAAAACCTTATCCCCATACCAATTTTTTTTTGACACCTCTTGAGAGTTTCTTATAGAACCTAATTTTTTACTTAAACAATCAAACCACTCAATAGTTTTATCCTGCCATCTGTACAAAAAAACGTGGGCGCGATGCAAAAAATAAACCAGTACTGAAAGCTCCCCTGCCTCGTAAGCCTCATTGTCTTTTTCAGTAATATTTTCATCTACCCGGTTACACAGGTAAGTCCCGAAAACAGAAGTGTACTTTACCAAATAAAAAACAAAGTATGAGCAATGCATTAAACAACTTAGAAAAGCAAGTCCGCCTATATACCAATAAAATGAGTTGTTTGTCTCACCCACCAACCTTAAAGTTAAAACAAGATATACCAAAAAACTGACTAAAAAATCCGTCAATGAATCAAGAAATCTTCCCAAACGTGAAGTCTCACCTCTTACCCGCGCTAGGTTACCATCAATATTATCTAAAAATATTTTCAAATACAGAAATAGCGCACCCCACATTAACCCAGCATTAGAATCGATAATGTAACAACCAACTGAAAAGAGTCCAGCGATTAAAGAAGTAATCGTAATTTGTGTCGGTGAAACAGGTAGTGGGTATAAAAATTTAACAACCCATCGGTTGGGAAAATACCAAAAGTCATTAATGTCTAAAAAGCGTGCTTCTGGAGGAAGCTTGTTCATTTTCTCAACATCAAAAGACATTTTAGAATAGATCTTTCAAAATTGAATTTAATTTTGGTTGAAATAGACAGGGGACTTTATTCAAAGGTACCCCCTTAGCAAATTCCGCAAACCTTACAAACTGCGGTATCACATACAGGCGTCACACTCTCTTTTAACCCGCGTTGGTAATCATTCCACAGAAAATCATTTTTATATCCATGATCAATAATATCCCACGGTAAAATGTCATCTTTTGCATATTGCCTATAAACAAATAAATCCGGTGATGGACTGCTCACTGCTAATGCTTTTTTTACATCGTGCCCGTTGGAAAGGTAAGTTCTAAAAAAGGATAAGACTCTGCGATCTCCTCGAGATAAATAGGTTTGCAAGTATGCTTCGTTGGGTGAACCAAAGCTCAACTTTATATGAGGTAACCGACCTAGTGCCTTACGAACTTTCATGAATTTTTTTTTCAAGCTTTGCACAGATTCCATTGGGTGCCACTGAAAAGGTGTTCCAGGTTTTGGAATAAGCGGGCTTAGACCAATCGTTACCTGACCAATATTACCTCGTTGACTGCAGGTAGAAACATATGTTTTCATCACCCGCTCGACCAAGACAATGAAATGATCAATGTCTTCGTCCGTCTCTCCAGGTAAACCGATAATAGAATAGATTTTTAAATGAAGAATGCCCTTCTCCGTCAAAAACTTACATTTTTCTACAATGAAATCGTCTGTTGCTTGCTTGTTAATTACACGACGCATTCTCTCCGAAGGACCATCTACCGCTACCGTTATAGTTTTTTGCCCGCTTTTCTGAATTAGATCGACCAGCTCATCGGTTAGAGTTTCCATTCTTAAAGAAGAAAACGACAGCTTCTTTCCACCTTCTACAATTTTTTGCGCTAAAGGTAAAATATCCGGATGGTCAGTGACAGACGGCCCCACAAGCCCTACCGTCGAAACTGACTTACCCTGCCCTGCTAACACATTTTCTAGTGAACGATAAGTAAGGCCCAAGTCGGGAAGACGAGGAGGACGATAAATAAACCCAGCTGTGCAAAATCGACAAGCCCAAATGCAGCCGCGAGTTACCTCCATTAAAGACATATCTTTAAAGGTGGAAACCTCATCATGCAACACCGAATGTGTACATAAATCAGGATCACCTTCCTTTACCCAATGCCGTTCCACTCTCTCAAAAACTTCTGGTTTAGCTTTAAATTCTACCATCCTATCTTCCTGATACTCCTGATGATAAAATTGAGGGACATAAATACCCGGTATCTTTGCAGCGGGTTTCAACAAATCGCGCACATCAGTAAATTCTCTTTCACTAAATAATTTAAAAAATGGTTCTGCAAGTCCTTCACCTTCTCCAATAAAGAAAGCATCTATACAATCGGCCAATGGTTCTGGATTAATAAAAACTGCAGACCCTCCAGCAAGAACCAAAGGATGCAAATCACTGCGTTCTTTTCGTTCTAAAGGGATACCAAAATATTTCAGAATAAGGGTTGCATTTAAATAATCTGGCTCAAAAGAAATAGAAAATGCAACTACATCAAATCGGTCTAAAGACCACTTCCATTCATGAGATAGCATAGAACATGAATCAAGTTCTAAAACATCTGAAGACCAACCTACAGGAAGGCTGTAATAATCACACTCCACCCCGCTAATTTGGTTTAACAAGGTATGTACTCGCTGAAAGCCTAAATTAGCTAACGCAACATCTTTGGAATTTGGATAAACTAGCAAAACTCGAACTGAATCGGTACAAAAAGCGGGTGTATTTATTTGATTAATACTATCGGTTTCTATCATTTTTATTTTTTGCATCACAAGTTCACTTTATAATACTTTAGTTTACAGAAATATAACCATTTCCCCTACAAAAAATGAAAAAAAATATTTACGAATCTGGTCTCATTGATAGTCGAATGAAGTCCTACCTACAGAAAATAGCAACAGGGCCCAAAATGAGCAAAGATCTGACCGAAATAGAAGCAGAAGATGCTCTCAGTTTAATATTAAAAGAAGAGGTATCTAAAGTTCGATCAGCCATATTTTTGATTGCAGCCAGAATGAAACTAGAAACATTAGATGAAAATATTGGCTACTGGAGAGCCTTAGATAAAACTACTATCAGACGCCAAATTGAGTTGGACCAACTTCTTCAAATCGCTGATCCTTTTGACGGCTTCAATCGAGTCCCATACTTTGGCTTTTATACTATTCCAGTGATTGCTGCTATAGGTCTCGCTACTTACGGTCACTCAGCACCATCACTACCACCAAAATTTGGAATTACTTTTGAAGATATTCTTAACCAACATTATGGAGTTGCTCCTCAGGGTAACCATAGACAGAGGGTAGAGCTAATTAAAAACTTTAAATTTGGGTATATAAATATGCAGGAAGCTCATCCTCTCCTTGAAAAATTAAGGCCCTTGCGAATAGAAATTGTTAAACGCACTATGCTATCAACCATGGAAAAAATTCTCATGCCTCTCCAAGCTAAGGCTGGGGGCAATTATCTTGCTACAAGTTATTTCCACCGTGGATACGAAAACTCAATGATAGAAGTGGCTAAGCAAAGTAAATTTGACCTTACAATGGTCGGAAATGGTGCTGAAGGGACAACACTTTATGGCGTACACAAACCCGCTAAAATTTTTATTGAACCTGGGAATGAAAAAACTAATGAGGTCGCCTGTCAACTTAACACGATGTTTTCCGAAAAAATTAGCGCTGAGATTGAAGCTGCTTATCAAGCCTTGAAATTAGAAGAATATGACTTGCCAAAATTTGCTGGATGGGGGGAATCTGCTCTTAGAAATGGCACTGGGCCTGCCGCTCCTCTTATCGCCTGCCAAGCCGGAACTCTATTTCATTTATGCGGCTTTGGTCTTTCATTCCAGGAAGGTTACGATGCCGCTCGCAAAGCATTACACGAGGGATTATGTTATGAAAAGCTCATGGAATACATAGACCATTTATTCTAGTCGTTTAAAATCAAGTTTTAGTTTTTGAACTAGCATTCAATAATGGCTGTAGGTATTCCCAGATCATTTTAACGACGATTGAGTAACCAGACCCTAAAGGGTGAATGCCATCAGACTGAGTATGTTCTCTTATCCCCGCAACACCTTCCAAAAAAAAGGGAACCAATGGCAACTTATATTTTTCTGCTAAACGAAAAAAAGTTTTCTCAAACTCAACGGTATATTCTTCACCATAATTTGGCGGGGCCTTCATTCCCGTCAACAATACTTTTGCGCCACTTTCTTCACAAATAAGAATAATTTTTTCTAAATTAGACTCCATCTCTTGAAGTGAAAGTCCACGCAACCCATCATTTGCTCCCAGTTCTAGAATAACAACTTCAGGGTTATTTTTCATTAACCACTTAATACGACGAACTCCACCTGCTGTGGTATCTCCACTCACACCAGCATTAACCACTTTGTGCGTGTAGCCATTTTCAACGAGTATATTCTGAAGCCTTGCAGGGTAACTCTCACTATCTGGCACTCCAAATCCTGCAGTAAGACTATCCCCAAAAGCGAGTATCACGGGAGAAGACCCTCCGAACAAATTAGCGGGAAAAAATAATAACAATACCCATATAAGAAAAACAATAAGGGTGTTAAAATTTTTGTGTGTACTAAATACATATCGTATATTCATATTTCTGCAAACAACTACCGAAGGCTTTACTGTGATTCAAATCAATGGACTTAACAAATCTCTCTTTGGAGGCGGACACAGGGTAAACATTCTGAATGGCATCGACCTCGTCATTCCCAGTGGCCAGTTTATGGCTATTACTGGAGCTTCTGGGAGTGGGAAAACAACCCTCCTTAGCCTCATTGCTGGATTAGACGAACCTACTGAAGGAAATATTATAATCAATGGTCAGGATATCACGAAATTTAGTGAAGATGAACTAGCTGAGTTAAGGAGTAAAAATTTTGGGTTTATTTTCCAGAATTTCAATCTCATCCCAACATTGACTGCACTAGAAAACGTTACACTTTCAGCCGAGCTAAATGGATCCAATGAAACACAAAAAAAATCTACTGAACTCCTCAACCTTGTAGGCCTTACAAACCGTAACCACCACTATCCATCGCAACTTTCCGGAGGAGAACAGCAACGACTTTCTCTTGCAAGAGCATTCATCAACGAACCCAGTATAGTATTAGCTGATGAACCAACTGGAAACCTCGATTCAGAAAACAGCAAACGTATTCTTGATCTGATGACTGACCTCCATCGTAATAAAAAATCGACTATTGCTCTTGTAACACACGAATCGGACGTCGCAAAAAAAGCCGAACGTATCATCGTCATGGACGATGGGAAAATAGTCCAAGACTCATTGCCGTTTTAAAAATGATTAAAAATAAACTTTCACTACTAAAATTATTCTCATTGGCTTTCGCTGAATCACGGGGCGCATGGCGTAGATTTATATTTTTTATAGTATGTATCGCCATAGGTGTCGGAGCCGTAATGACCGTCAAGAGTTTCT
>JABHTG010000074.1 GCA_018697205.1 Nitrospina sp.
CTGCGGAAAACTGACGAATAAGTTGAGAGACTTCTTCAACTTTCCCTTTCCCAATAAAGGACTTTGGATTAATGCGAGTTAGTTTTTGAGAAACTATTGAAATAACGTTGTAATGCGCAGTTTCTGCAAGTCCGTTAAGCTCTTTTAAGTTATTATCTAAAAGCGAAGAACCATTGCTAACAAATTCAATGCCAATTAAAATAGCTTTTAGCTTTGAAACATTTGTATCTTTAGATTTTGATTTAAAATTTTCCAATTTTTGATTCATTTTAAGGGAATTTAACTAGATCAAAATGCAGGTATTTTTTATAGATTTAAAAGTAGCATTTCCGAATATAATGTGGATATGTCCTTTTTGGTTAGATGATCTGATTTATATAATCTAGGGTGGGGCAGTGAATATTCCCAAGACTGGGGAATTTTTATTTTATTCAAATACCTTTTATCAACTAATAGTGCGGATGCTTTGAGTTGCATGCAGACTCTTATGCGGATTTTGTGGATGCATTCAGAGAACACGTTTAAATTACTTATATAGTGTAGATGAACAAAAGGAAGGTGTTTCTTGATCGGACGAGTTGCTATTATCAGGCAGTGATCATATTGCGTTTGCGCAAGGATAAAGTGGACATCTAGGTTAAAATGGTCTTGGTAGATTTTTAAATCTTTTTCATTTAAAAAGCTTGGGATGGATTGATTATTTATTATGATTTTGTGATTTTTTGAGAGTCGTGAAAGTATAGGCATTGGAGGTATGATTACAAGCGTGTCCTCAAGATCAGAGAAGCCTAGTTTTTTAAAAATAAAATATGTGTCAGAGGACATGGTATGACTCGTCAATGTATACTCCTTCATTTTTAAGACAGGAAGTAACAGTTTTATACTTTCATTTCGATGTTCCTCTTTTACGATCCAACTTGTAAAGTTGCAAAAGTTGTGTTTTTTGTCGTTGACCATGAATGTGCTGAACATTAACCCCAGAAAACCAACAGCATTATTTTTTTCGTTTAAAAAATAACCAAAATTATCTGTTTTTGAATTCCAGTGATTGATGAATAATTTTTCCCATTGATTTTTTTTAATGCGAGAGCTGTTTAATTGTTCAAGTAAAGGGTAAATCAGCTCAAAATCTTTTCCTGAAACTTTTTCTACAGTAGCCATAGTTTTTAGTTAAAAGAAAAAATAAGGGTGGGTTCCCCTTTGGTTAACGAAAAGGAGCCAAGTTGGAAGAGAAAAAAACCATTATTCAGTTTATTGTGACTCTGTTGTAAGGAAAGGAAGGGAAGTATAAAGGAATAAGTTTAAACTAAATAAAATCTATGCCATTCAAGAAAAGTGAGTCTTGGTTGAGTAGATGGCTTTCGATTTGCTTTAGAAGATAACTAAGGTTGTAATTCCATGACTGGCCGAGATGAATGATCGTTGGACTCGGCATCAGTTCTTCTATTTTTTCCCAGTAATTTGTCCAGCTCTTGTTTTTTAAATTCTGGGTTATCAAAAAAATTCTTATTAAAGTGAATAATTTGTTCTTCGTTAAAAAACTTTCTCTGGACATTGTAGCTATTACGAATTCTTTCTTTGTTAAGTAAGACATGGCGCATCCACTGTAATCTTATGGCTGTAATATCTTTGCCGACCATGGGTACTTTTTCTTTTGAAAAAAAATCGCCATAAAAACTGGGATTATCAGTTGCCTTAACAGTAGGGTTTGCTGACGCTTGCTCATCTATTAACTTTGCTTGTTCTGGAGTCGGGTCTAATGCATCAAAAAGAGGAGTTCCTGGATAAATACGAACAATATTTAGAACAGGCTGAGATAAATACGTTAAGTCCCGAGCAAAATTTACTGTTTCCTTAGCTTCTTCAATTGTTTCTGTAGGAAACCCCACCATAAAGAAGGTGCATACAATGAACCGACGAGATGCCTTGTCAATCATCTTCTTTGCTTTTTCCACCCTAAGATTTTTTACGATTAATTTTTGGAGTCTTGGAATAGCTGTTTCAACGGCCAAGGCCATATGAACTGTCCCAGCTTCTTCCAAAAGGTCCAGAATCTCATCGTCAAGTTCATCGGCTCTTAAACCATTTGAAAAATTAAGACGGATTCCAGGGAATCGCTTAATGATCATCCGAAGAATCTCTTTAGCTGTAGCTTTTGGAACATTAAAAATATCATCGACAAAAACAAAATCTCTTATACCTCGTTTATTGTAATGCAGTGCTAATTCCTCAAGAACCAAATAGGGTGAACGGCGCCTCACAGTTTTACTTAGTGCTGCATGGCAGTAGTAACACTTATAGGTGCAACCTCTCGATGTTTCCATAAAAGCACTTTTATCAGCTTCTTGAAATGCTAAATTTGAAATTCCTTCATAGTCGGTTATCTGGATAAGATCATAATTAGGAATTGGTAATTCATCCAAATTTTCAATTATTGGACGAGTATCGTTTACTTTACATTCTCCATTTTTTAAAACAGCGGTTCCGATTAGATTCTCGGGCAAATGATTATTTTTTCGAAGCCATGAAACCAGTTCTACGAATGTTTCTTCCCCTTCTCCCATGACTGCTAAATCGACAATTCTATCTTCCAGGATTTTTTTATAGGAGGA
>JABHTG010000138.1 GCA_018697205.1 Nitrospina sp.
AACTGGAAATGCAGCTCGAGATGAGTTATTAAAGATTTATCTAAGATGGGTACCCAGAGAAAAAATAATTACGACTAAGCTGTGGAGTAGTGAATTATCTAAGCTTGTTGCGAATGCTTTTCTTGCTCAACGGATTTCATCAATTAATAGTATTTCCGCTTTATGTGAGGCGACAGAAGCAGATATTACTGAGGTATCAAGTGCGGTTGGTAGAGACTCAAGAATAGGGCCTAAATTTCTTGAGGCGGGTGTCGGTTTCGGCGGGTCTTGTTTTCGAAAAGACCTTCTTAATCTAGTTTACCTTTGTGAATACTATAAATTTGATGATGTAGCCAAATTTTGGAATTCAGTTGTTGAAATAAATGATAACCAAATGGACCGATTTGTAAACCGTATTTTAAAAACCATGTTTCGTACTTTAGTTGATAAAAAAATTACTATATTTGGATTCGCTTTCAAACCAGATACTGGCGATACAAGAGATGCTCCAGCCATTTATATTTGTAAGCGTTTGATTGAAGAAAGGGCTCGTCTTAGCATCACAGACCCGCATGCCATTTCTAATGCACAAAAAGATCTTGCAGGTATTGATGAAGGGGTGGAGTTTATTGAAAACCCTTACGAGGCAGCTAAGGGTGCCCATGCGCTAGCTTTAATTACAGAATGGTCTGAGTACCGCAGTTTAGACTATCAGAAAATCTTTGATAGCATGTCAAAACCTTCCTTTATTTTTGATGGTAGAAACCACCTAGATCACCAAAAACTATTTGAGATAGGGTTTAATGTATACCCTATTGGTCGTCCTCCCTTAACGCACATTTAACTTAATTTGTATTGGTCACCTTAAGATGGTTCATGGCAGAAGATGCAGTTGCTTATTGGACGATGAGGCATAATGGGAGTGTTTTCTATTTCTTTAACGTGGCACTCTAAGCAAGCTTTAGTAGGTGAAGAGCCATTGTGGATTTCGTTTGGGGGTAATGAGGGGGCAGCATTTAAAAACTCCTTAACGACGACTATTATAATGATTACTCCTACCACAGCCATTACGCGAAAAAAATTTATTTGTCCTTTGTTTTTTTTTTTTGCCATGATAATTAGGAGGAACAGACTGCTATTGCGTCAATTTCAACCTTGGCTCCCTTAGGGAGAGCAGCAACTTGAACACAGGCGCGCGCAGGTTTATTTTTTGAAAAGTATTTTTCGTATACCTTATTCATTTTTGCAAAGTTATTAAGGTCGGATAGATAAACAGTTGTTTTGATCACATTTTCAAGGTTAAGCCCATCGGCTTGAAGTATGGAAGAAATATTTTTGAGAGTTTGGTCTGTTTCATCTTCGATTTCTCCAGGAAGAAATTTGCCAGACCGAGGATCTAGAGCTATTTGGCCTGATGTGTAGAGAAAGTCACCTATACGAATAGCTTGAGAATAAGGGCCAATAGCTGCGGGAGCATTATCTGTTTGTATAATATGTTTTTTCATAATCTAAGTGCTAGAGATAATTTTTGCCATATTTTTAATAAACGGATAGGACTTTGGTTCCCGTCCAGTATACGAAAGAACAAATCGGTGAACTAGCTTCTCGATTTCAAGTTCTGTACCTTTAGGAAATTTTAATCGATTGGCGTGCTCGATATGCATATTGTTAATTTTTTTTAAGTATTTTAGAATTCCTGCTTGGAAACGAATTTCTGGCTGATTTTTGAATGAGCAGAGTTCGCAAATGATACCCCTAAGTTCAAAGCTAAATCCGATTGTTTCTGTGTGGCTTGTTTTTTTGCATATTGCACAGTGGCTAAGCTGTGGGCTATATCCAGCAATACACATCAATCTCATCTCGAAGATTCTACATAGAGTGTCTAAGTTATCTATAATTTCAAGAGTCTTTAAGCCATCTTGTAATAACCTAAACACATTCGGATCTGGATGCATTTCTGGAGTTAGGATATCAATCAGTTCACTAAAATAGATTCCAGTATATATTTTTTGCAAATCGTCGCGAACTTTCTGAAACGAATGAATAATATCCGAATGATTGAGTCGGTACAAGGTCTGATTTTCTTTTCCAAAATAGATAAGTCGAATATGAGACATAGGTTCAATAGCTGCCCCAAATCGGTTTTTAATTTTACGTGCAGCTTTAGCTATGCATTTAATTTTCCCATATCGATTGGTCATGAAGGTTACTAATTTATCTGCTTCAGATAGATTAATACTCCGTAAAACGATTGCCTCACTATGAAAGATTGGCATAGGATTTCTTTTCTAAATTAAGTAGATATTTTTTAAGATGAGTTCCTCCTGTGAATCCACCCAGTTCACCATTTTTTTGGATAACCCTATGGCAAGGGATAATTATAGGAGTTGGGTTTTTACCATTGGCATTTCCTACAGCGCGGCAGGCTTTAGGCTGAGATATTGCAAGAGCAAGCCACTGATAACTACGGGTTTTACCAAATGGTATAATTGCTAACTTATTCCAAACAAGTTGCTGAAATCTTGTTCCTTGCCGAATATCAACTTTAAAAGAAAATTTTTTCAACTTACCGCTAAAATATAGATTGAATTCTTTTTCGATATTTAAAAGCTTTCGAGGTTGTTTTTGAGGAGAGTGATAAACTTTTCTTAGTGATTCAATGAACTCTGATTCTTTTATAATTGTCAAAGCAACTCGACAAATTCCATAAGGAGTAACGGCAACACCCATTTTACCTAAGGGGGTGTTGAATGTTGTGTATATGAGTTTATTTGACAGTTCCGATTGTTCTTTTATTATTGACATAAAAAACTTATTTTGTTGAAACATTCTTAGCTACATTTTATACATATAATAGTATTATGCGGTGGTCTAAATTAACCAATGATTGTAGTGAGTTGTTAATCATAATTGCTGATAATTTTCGGGCTTTTACAGCATTTCTTAAATTATTATGATAGTTTCCATCCAATCTCCCGTATTACTGAGGTAAGCATAGGGCTGTTCTTTATTGATAAACATTAGTTTTGAATTTTGCTTCATGTGATTTATATGGAATTAAGAGAGTAGTATTTACTTTTCTTGAGTATTTAAAACCAAACTAAAATTCACAAGTTTTTGTTATTTTAGCATACGATTTTGTGAGGAATAGGGTATTTTTAAAAACCCTTAGGTTTTTCGGTTGGCTGTATAAAATTTATTATGAAAATAGTCTGAGACGTATAAGTCATATTATCGGAAATAGGTGACCTGAAACAAACCAGATTCACAACACCTAGAAATATTTAGATAAAAGTGTGTTTTTAGTATTGGTACAATATAAAATATTTAACTTTTGTGAAAAGAAGTAACCAATAGAATTACTTTTAAAATATTTTACCCAGTTTCTGTGATGAAAGTTTTTAAATTCTTTATTATTCTAGTTCTTATTACTGTAATCCCCATTTTTGGAATAGTAACGTTAGCTCCTGCCAAAAGAGCTTTTATGGCAGAAATGGTTTTGATTCCTTCTGGAGAGTTTTTAATGGGAGCTTCTGAAGGAAAAGGGAGGGCCGATGAGTATCCACGGCACAAGGTGTATTTGGAAGCATTTTATTTTGATAAGTTCGAAGTTACGGGAGGAGACTTTGAGGAGTATCTTTCCAGTAACCCTAATCAACACCCTACGATAACAGGTTGGTGGGATCGACAAATAAAGCCTGATATGAAGAAAAGGCCTGTCTTTGGTTTGTCTTGGAAGCGTTGTAGTGATTACTGTGAATGGAGAGGAAAACGTTTAGCGACAGAAGCAGAATGGGAAAGAGTAGCAACTGGAGTAGAAGGGCGAAAATATCCATGGGGAAATGCCCAACCAGATAAGGTAAGAGCTAACTATAATCGCTGTTGTTTTATTATGAAAGGACTTGCTACAGATAAGGTGGGAAGTTATTTAGCAGGCGCTACTCCTGAAGGTATTTACGACCTTGCTGGGAACATTGCTGAATGGGTATATGATTGGTATGATAAAAATTATTATAATAATAGTGAATACACTAATCCCCGAGGTCCCAAAAACGGAATTAATCATACAATAAGAGGAGGGGCCTGGAATAGTTTGTCTGGTTACTTGAGATCGTCTGCTCGATACGGGTACGATGAAGCAAAAGATTTTTATGGAATAGGATGTCGCTGCGCAAAGTCAAAAAAATAATAAACAAGCATAAGATTAAAGGAGTAAATATTTTTTATGAAGAATTTGAACAGTCAGATAGATACAATGTTCAATGAAACTATATACATGATAGAAGCTGATAATGCTCGTCGTATCAAGAATCTTACAATTAGGTTTACAAAAAATAATCAAAAATATTCGTCTGATCACCTGGAGTCTTTGATAGTTTCTCATGAAAAAGCGATACGAGAAATTTCACGCAAGTTTCTCCGGACTGAAAAAGCTGCTCGAGAAAAATACTTAGTACCTTTAGATGAAGAACGTCGGCAAGCACTTCTTAAAGTTATGATAGATCACTTAGAAATGCTCGTTGAGAAAATGAATCGTTTATATCGAGATATTTTTAAAAATCAAAAACGGTTAGAAGAGTTTGATGATCGTATTAAATGTACCCTTTTAGAAGGTAAACAGAGAATTGATGAAGAAATTAAGAAAACGAGTGAGAACCTCAGTAAAAAATTAAATTCTTCTTCGATGATTAAACCAAGTGAGTTGGCAAAGGTTTACGGTCTAGATGAATCCGCACTGATAGACCTTAAAGTTATAGAGCCACTGCAAGCTATTCATGAAGTTTTTGAATCTATGGAATCTAATCAAAGAGCTAAGGCCTCATTTGAAGGGATACGGGAGTCTATAATTATTTGTTCAAAGTTTGGAACGCAGATTCCAATCGATCCAAGCCAAGAACATACTGAAGCAGCACGGCGTTATAGGAAAAGAAGTCTCGTTGCAGGAACTTTAGCTTTAAAAGATCTAATTGATTCTATGTATATACTAACGCAGCAATTTAAACTACCTATCCAAAATCGGAATAATGACATAACCTCTAAGACATATATCCGTTTAAAAGAATCTCTCAAGGAAAAAGAATTGCTTAAAGAAAAAGATGGCGTAGCAAAAATAATGACTAAATTAAGCCCTTTTTTTGAAATGTTATCTATTTCCAAATAAGTAAGTATTGAAATTATAAGTGAAATGCTTATGTCTAGGAAGATTTTTAATATGTATTTTTCTTTACCTGCTTGTATATAGTTTTATTTATATTAATTTTGAGATGAATTCTGACTGTAATTAAATTGTCACCACAGCCCTTAACCACTTTTTTTATGTTGTTAATATTTTTTTATTTAATTAAGTAACCGGCTCATTTAAAGTGGGTATTCTTCTAGGTAAAATTTGAATTTGTATGGAGTTGTGTAATATGAGCCCTCATGAGAAGCCCTACCTTAATTATTCAGAAGAATTATGGTTTGAATGGTTTATGGACGGTATTTTGAATAGTGATATAGATGCTAAAGGAAAAATACCAATATTACATTATTTGCTCGACTTGAATATTTTCGAATCTGATGCTAACGGATTATTGAAGCTCTCAAGTTTAAATCATGGGGTGTCTAGCCAGGAAGTAAAAAAAAATTTACAAGTAATTTTAATCAATATAAGTAAAACAGAGAAAGGGTTTGCTCTTGTTTATTTTTTGTCTAACTTTTCTAATAAAGAACTGCCTCCTTTGGTAGCAGAAAAAAATGATTCAAGCAGCAATAGAAAAAATATATTTAACAAGAATTATTTTCCTGGTGAAAAGAAGTCTTCGAATCTTAGTAACTTACAAATTGCTAAAAGGTGGGGAAGTCAGTTGCGACCATTTCTTAATATTGAACAAAATACGATTGTACGTTTAAGAGGGGAGTTTACTTGCCAAGAAGATGCACAATGGTTGTTTAGTTATATTTTGAACAAAATTAGGAAAAAATCTCCGGCTAAAGAGTGGGAGCAATTAAGCCGTAAACGCCATCGTTAAAAAATATCGTGGTATTTTTATTATCAATTTAGTAAGAGAGTAATAAATGAGTAAATCGCATCTTGTTGTTCTTGGTGCTGGACCCGGTGGCTATTCTGCTTCATTTCACGCAGCCGACCAAGGTTTTAAAGTAACCCTCGTAGACGCAAGGGATAAGTTGGGAGGTGTTTGCCTTCATAGCGGATGTATTCCGTCAAAAGCACTTCTCCATATTGCAGGATTATTGGCTGAAACAAGGCAAGTAAAGGACAGGGGAATTGATTTTGATGATCCAAGGATTGACTTAAAACACTTAAATAAATGGAAAGACGAAATTATTTCTAATTTTTCAGGCGGATTGGATTTGCTATGCAAGCAACGAGGTATTAATTATGTGACTGGACGGGGATTTTTTGTTGACTCTAATACTATCAAAACTTCTGAAGGTCATTCAATAATTTTTGACCACTGTATTATTGCCACCGGGTCACGACCTGTTGTTCCTAGCCAATTTAGTTCTAGTAAAAAAGTGATAATGGATTCAACAGAAGCGCTTAAATTGTCTTCAATTCCAAAAAAACTGCTCATTGTAGGTGGCGGCTATATAGGTTTAGAGATGGGTACAGTTTATTCAGCATTTGGTAGTAGCGTTACCATGGTTGAAATTAAAGATGGATTATTGCCTGACGTTGACCGTGATTTGGTTCGTCCATTGCAAAATAAGTTATCTAGTGAATTTGAGTCTATATATCTTGATACAGCGGTAGTATCAATTTGCGAAGTTGGGGGATTTGGTCATGTCACAATGGCTTCCTCGAATGAATCTAGAGAGGAAAAATTTGACCGTGTACTTATGTCAGTAGGGCGTCGACCAAATATAGATA
Source organism: Nitrospina sp. (assembly GCA_018697205.1). Taxonomy (GTDB): domain Bacteria; phylum Nitrospinota; class Nitrospinia; order Nitrospinales; family VA-1; genus Nitromaritima. The sequence goes on from JABHTG010000138.1 coordinate 6,854, forward strand.
AAATAAGGCTTGAAAATACCAAAGTACAATTGGATAGTAATGGATTTGTTAAAGTCGACTTTAAAGGACAGACTTCTGATCCTGCAATTCTTGCAATAGGGGATATTTCAGGAGAACCCATGCTTGCGCATAAGGCATCCTATGAAGCCCGTATTGCCATTGATGGTCTTAAGGGAAAGAAGGTGACTTCTCGTAACACTATCATTCCAGCCGTCGTATTTACTGACCCAGAGATTGCCTGGTGTGGATTAACAGAATCAGAAGCTAAAATGAAGAATCTTGATTTTCAAGTGGCAAAGTTTCCATGGAGAGCTTCGGGTAGGGCTCATACTTTAGGTCGAACTGAAGGTTTCACTAAGTTAATCTTACAACCTGAATCAAAGCGTGTACTTGGTGTAGGAATCATAGGTTATGGAGCAGGAGAACTTATTGGAGAGGGAGTTCTTGCTATTAATATGGGAGCCACCGCTGATGACCTGTCACATTGTATTCATCCCCACCCTACATTATCGGAAACTATCATGGAATCGGCTGATGTGTTTTTAGGAACAGCTACTCACATTTATAAAAGACCAAGAAAATAGCCCCGAGTTTGAGTCCTCCTTTTATATTACCTGAGAATTTATAGAAATAAGCTGGTACTAAATATTTTTTTCATCTGACAGTCGCTCAAGTACTTCCTAGAGAGGAGAAATTTCCTCAGATATGGCTCATTTAATAATGTGTCGTTTTGAATGAATGGTTTATCTTTGTTTTGTATATAAACTTACATTGTGAAGTGATTGTGTATCTAGTGAGTTGGGTTGGCTAGGTTCTATGTTTGTTGTGTTGGTGTATTTAGTATGAAAATAACTAAAGATTGCATCCTTTCCTTTTACTGCAATCTCTAACGGTGGCTCAACCAGAGGATTCCCATCTAAAAATAATAGTTTAAGGTGTTTTAGCTGAATTATTTCTTTGGGTAAGTGCGTTATGCGGTTTCCTCTTAGGTCAAGTCCAGTCAGATTTTTTAAGTCTCCAATTTCCGGTGGTACTTCTGTTATTTTATTCCCTCTTAAATATAATTCGCCGAGGTTTTTTAGAGAACAGATTGCGATTGGAAATGAGTTAAGCTTTTGATAATTTAACCCTAGTCGTTTCAGTTTTTTAAGGTTATTTATTTCAGAGGGAAGCGTTTCAAGTTCATTGCGGCTCATGTCAAGGTCCATTAAGCTTGTAATGTCACCTATCTCAGGAGGTAATTCTTGAATTTTGTTATCTCCTAGAGCTAATGAGGTACGGCGGTTTATTTTCGCGGCTTGAAAGATTTTTAATAGTTTTTCCTTAGTCACAGTTTTCGTATCTTTAGAGGCTGAGAAGTTAATCAGTATATTATTGTTTTAAATATAGCATATCTGAGAGGATCCGAACCGCTGATTTTTTTTTGGGGGGAAACAAGCACTCTTTACAGCGAAGCTGCTCTAACAACTATTTCAAAAAGTTATTTGATATAAATACCACATTGAGATAGCACCTAATGTAGGAATAAGAAGTGTTAAGAAAATTTGTCGCCTATTCATTTTTTTCGATAATATGTTTATTAGTGAGAGTTTACTATCTATTGGCACCTAGTCAATAACATAGATGCTAGTACATACTGTAGAAAAAACTGTGGCTATCTTTTAGTTAAATATTTGATAAAAATTAATAATTTATTTCTTAGAATAGGGGAGAAATTTGTACTTAAGGACATTCTTAATATTGTCGATAAGGGGTAAATAAATTGATTCGTAAATTATGAAAGGGCATCAAATATAATGAACGCTTTTTTAATTACTCTTTTAGTTACTTTTGGCTTTGCCATGTTATTAGCAACTACTTATAAACCAGTGTCTAGAAAAGAACTGAAAAAAAATATTTCAGTACAACCAAGACTTAAAAAAGTAGTGATGGGTCCAGAAAACCCAGCATGGATGCGAATGTATACTGAAGAGATGGCTAAAAGAAAAACAGCAATGACTGCTAAAGTACTTAAAAAGTGGATTGCTGATGATACAAGAATTGAACTCAGGCCAGACATATCGAGGTGAGTAAGCGGAAAGTTAGCCCAATTCATATTATTTTTAAAGAACAACTGCTTAATCGGCATAGTTAATGCAGTAATTTTTTTAAATATTCTGAACCTACATCTCTGGAGTCGTGTCCATAAGAGGGGCTCCGCCAGAGGCCAAACTCGGTTTTTTCCCTTCATCCTTTCCAAAGTTGTGAGTCATTTCTAGTCGCCACTTCCACCAGGTTGCTTCTTCTTTAATAGCATCTGAAGCATTTGGTGGTAGTTGAAGGCCAACAGTATTGTTTGAGGTTGTTCCAACCTTGCAACCTTCAGGAATATTGAGTCCGTTCTCAATCATAATGTTAGCAGGGTCTTTGACGAGCTTTATTTTAAACTCCTCATCACTAAGAGCTTTTAAAACTATTGCATGCCACTTTTTGTCAAGTGCCTCTTTTTTACTTGGCTCCATATTTTTTCACTTTGTTTGTGATCCCCAGAAGGGATAATGTTAATCAACCCATCGAATCAAATGGATGGTTTATTTATAAAAAAGTTCTAAGAAATCTATGAAAATATTTTGAGAAATAATTTTACTTGTTAACGGTTATGAATTATATCTTTAGCTCTTTCCATGGCATCCCCCAGCTTATCTGTATGAATACCTCCTGCTTGCGCCATGTCGGACCTTCCGCCACCGCTTCCACCAACTATACTAGAGATTTCTTTTAAAATATTACCAGCATGAAAACTTCCTTCTAGGTCCTTGGTTACACCAGCTGCAAGTAAAACTTTTCCATTTGTATTAGAACCAACTACTATAACACCAGATTTAATTTTATTTTTTGCACTATCAATAAAGGACCTCAGTGTTTTAGCGTCCATTTCTTCAAACTGTTTAACCAGTACAGAAGTTTTGCCAATTTTTTGAATTTCATTTTCCAGATTAGACCCTTTTCCGCTAATAAGCTTTTCTTTTAGATGGCCGATTTCTTTTTCCATAGCTCTTGATTTTTCGAGTATTTTTTTTACCCTATTTATTTCTTCTTCAGGAGATACTTTTAAGAGGGAGCGTATTGAAATTAGCGTTTTATTTTCTTCCTGCATAGCCGAGTATGCAGATTTCCCAGCTACGGCTTCAATACGTCTTACTCCAGAAGAAATACCTCCCTCTGAGATTATTTTAAATAAGCCAATATTTCCAGTTGCTGATGTGTGTGTGCCTCCACAAAGTTCTTTACTAAATTCTCCCATAGACACTACTCTGACATCGTCACCATATTTTTCTCCAAATAGGGCCACAGCTCCTTCTTTAAGAGCTTTTTCGATAGATAGTTCAGAAGTTGATACATTTAAATTTTCACGTATTTTTTGATTTACACGTTCTTCAATTCTATGTTTTTGCCCTGAAATCAGAGGCGAAAAGTGAGTGTAGTCAAACCTTAGTCGTGTAGCAGTTACTAACGATCCCGCCTGTTTTACATGGTCGCCTAAAATTTCTTTAAGAGAAGCATGAAGCAAGTGAGTTGCTGAATGATGTAATGCAGTTTCCGACCTACTTTCCGGATCTACCTTTAAAGTCAAGGTATCTAATTTTTTTATTAGGCCCTGAGTGATTTTAGCATGATGAACCGTAAGACCTGAAATTGGCTTAGTTGAATTAACTATACTTAGTTGAGCGACTTCATTCCAAGCAACTCCAGAGTCCCCTATTTGCCCTCCAGATTCTCCGTAAAAAGGTGTTTGATCCATTAATAATTCAACTTCTTCACCTTCGTCAGCAGAGTCAACAGGCTTAGATTTTTTTAAAATCGTTAAAATCTTTCCTTGTGTTAAGATATTATCGTAACCTAAAAAACAGGTTGGTTTTTCAGTTTTTATAAAATTATTAAAAAATGGAGAGACTGATTTCTCTCCTGAGCCTTTCCAAGATGCCATTGCTTTTTCTTTTTGTTCCTGCATGGCTTTATTGAAACCATCCATATCAAGTGAGAGACCAATTTCCTTTCCATATTCTTCCACTAGATCTGCAGGAAAACCGTATGTATCGTAGAGCTTAAAAATTTCATCACCTGGGATATAGTCAAGTTTATGCTTGCGGACTTGGTGGAGAATTTCTTCCATGCGTTCTATCCCAAAATTTAGAGTATTTGTAAAATTTGATTCTTCGTTTTGCACTACTCGATGGATGAAATTTGCGTTTTGTTTAAAATCAGGATAGGCGCCAGAGAAAACCTTGGCTACATAATTTGTGATTTTAAAAAAAAATGGATCATTCTGTTCTAGAAGTTTTCCGTGTCTGAGTGCGCGTCTAATAATTCTTCTGACGACATAGCCTCTCCCTTCATTTGAGGGGAGTACTCCATCTCCAATTAGAAAAGCAACTGCTCGAGCGTGGTCTGTTATGACTCGAACCGAAATATCATGCTCTTTGTTAGAGCCATAAGATGTTCCTGTAACTCGGCAGACTTCTTTTATTATATTCATTAGAAGATCGCAATCGTAGTTTGAGTCTTTTCCTTGAACTACGGCAGCAAGTCTCTCTAAACCCATGCCCGTATCTATGCATGGATTTGGTAATGGAGTAAGGTTGCCGGACTCATCGCGGTTGTATTGCATGAAAACTAGGTTCCATATTTCAAGGTAACGATCACAATCACATCCGACGGCGCATGGTACTTTTCCACATCCAATATTTTCTCCTTGGTCAATATGAATTTCTGAGCAGGGTCCACATGGGCCTGTGTTCCCCATAGACCAGAAGTTATCTTTATCTCCCAATCTGATTATGTGAGTGTCAGGAACCCCAATAGCATTACACCAAATATCAAATGACTCATCATCGTCCTTGTAAATAGAAATGTATAGCTTGCCTTTAGGTAAACCAATTTCGTTTGTTAGAAAATCCCACCCATACTTTATTGCATCTTTTTTAAAATAATCTCCGAATGAAAAATTTCCAAGCATTTCAAAAAAAGTATGATGCCTTTTGGTTCTACCAACCATTTCTAAGTCGTTATGTTTCCCTCCAGCGCGCACACATTTTTGCACGGACACAGCTCTTTTGCTGGCGCTTACTTCTTCTCCTAGGAAAATATTTTTAAATTGGACCATTCCAGCATTAGTAAATAAGAGGCTGGGATCATTGTGGGGAACAAGGGAGTAACTTTGCACTTGAGTGTGTTCTTTGTTTATAAAATAATTTAAAAATTTTTTTCTAAGTTCATTGCCAGTCATAGGTTTAGCTCGGTTGTAAAAAAATAATTGCTCTGTATATAGTAATATAACCCTTAGTATATAAAGTTTTTTATTTAAATCTTTTTGTATTAAATGATTCCTGCTTTGAGGAGGTCATGTAGGTGGATAATGCCATCAATTTTTTTTCCGTTTGAACTCACAACCAAAGAAGTAATTGAATTTTTTTCCATTAGTTGTACTGCTTCTGTGGCTAAATTTGTCTGTTCTAAGTATTTTGGAAAACTATTAGTCAGGTCTCGTGCACGAACCTTTGATACGTCTTTTTTATGTTCAATCATCCTCCTAAGATCGCCATCTGTAATAATTCCTTTAAGGTGCTTTTTTTTGTCTACAATTAAAGTAACACCAAGTCGTTTTTGAGTCATTTCTGAAATGATGGTTGGTAGATCTGAATCCTCGTAAACGACGGGTATCTGCTCTCCTGTGTGCATTAAATCTTCAATAATAGTAAGCATTTTTCGCCCAATACTCCCACCGGGATGGTTCTGAGCAAAAACCTCATCTTTGAATCCATTTAACTCAAGGTATGATACTACGATGGCATCTCCCATCGCTAACATTGCTGTAGTACTTGAGGTGGGAAGAAGTCCATTTCCCCCAGCTTCCTTTTTAACACCAACATCAAGAATGAAATCACTACGTAAGGCTAATGTAGATTTAATATTTCCGGTGATTGCTATAAGTTTACAGTTAAGTCGTTTTAAGGCCGGTAGGAGTCTTATGATTTCTTCGGTTTCTCCACTATTTGATAAGGCAATAATAATATCATTTTTAGAAATTAGACCTAGGTCCCCATGAATTGCTTCTGCCGCGTGCATATAAATAGCAGTCAAACCAACGCTTGACATTGATGCGGCAATTTTTTGGCCAATTAATCCTGATTTTCCCATTCCCGTTACGATCAAACGCTCCTTTCCATCGCGTAATGCGTGGACGATTTTGGGGAAATCTGCTCCAAGCCGTTTAGATAAGGCCGCCACGGCATCGCTTTCAATTTTTAAGACATGTTTTGCTGTTTTTAAAATTGCGCGATCTTGAATTTTTCTCCTTTTCAATATACTCTTATCATTACTCATAATGTTCTTTAACTATTTATATTTAAAAGCTCTCGGGGGTTTAACCAAACGATTTTAATACTAGCATAACTCCATTCGCTCAGCAATCCAAGTTGCTGAATTTATGTGGTTAATTTTATTTTTTGTTAAGTATTTATTGGTTAAAACTTTTGATAAAACTTTACCCTATGTCTAAGCCCAAAACATTTTACTTGATAGATGGTACTTCATATATTTTTCGTGCATTTTTTGGTGTACGACAACAGCTCTCAACATCTAAAGGATTTCCAACAAATGCTTTGTACGGATTCATAAATATGTTGCAAAAGGTAATTCGTGACGAAAAACCGGATTACCTTGTCGTTGCGTTTGATAGTCCCGAAAAAACATTTCGTCACAAAATATATTCAGATTACAAGGCTAATCGGGATGCGCCACCAGAAGAACTTTCTAAACAATTCCCTTACTTTGAGCCTCTCGTCGAAGCATATGGCCTATCAAGTATACGCCGCCCTGGGTTTGAAGCTGATGATATTATTGGAACATTAGCTAAAAAGGGAACACAAGAAGGTTTAGATGTAGTTATAGTTAGTGGAGATAAAGATATGATGCAACTTATATCATCTAATGTTCATATGTTTGATACTATGAAAAATAAAAAATTCATGAATAAAGAAGTTTTAGAGAAATTTGGTGTACCTCCAGAAAAAGTTATAGAAGTAATGGGATTAATGGGGGATTCTAGTGATCATATCCCCGGAGTTACAGGAGTTGGCCCAAAAACAGCAGCTGAATTGATTCAAAAATTTGGATCTATAGAATCTCTCTACAACCGGATTGATGAGGTTGAAAAGAATAAAGTTAAGGAGAAGTTAGAGCGTGATAAGAAGAATGCTTTTATGAGTCGCCAACTTGTTTCTATTGAAACTGAAATGGACTTGGAATTCAATTCGGCTTTAATGAAGCCAGGTAAAATTGATAACGATAAGCTCAAAAAAATGTTTCAAGAATTTGAGTTTGTGTCTTTCCTTAAAGGGGTGCAGGGTGGAGCGGTTAAATCAATTAAGGTTGATCACTCAGACTATAAAACCATCCTGACCGAAAAATCGTTCAACGATCTTTTGAAATTCTTGGCAAAGGAAAAATACTTTGCATTTGATGTTGAAACCACAAGTAAGCGGCCAGTCTGGGCGAGAATGGTTGGTATCTCATTTTCTTTTAAGGATGGTAGTGCCTATTATATCCCCTTGGCTCACAGGTATCTTGGGGTCCCCGATCAATTAGAATTTAAAAAGGTGTGTGGAAAGTTAAAACCGATTTTTGAAGATAAAAGCATTAAAAAATGTGGCCACAATATAAAATATGATCTTATCGTTATGGCTAACGAAGGTATTGCTTTAGCAGGTGTCGATTTTGATTCGATGATTGCTTCTTATCTTCTTAATCCATCCAGTAGAGGACATGGGTTAGATGCCCTTACCATGGAGTACTTTGGACACCAAAATTTAACATATAAAGAGATGGTAGGCATTGGGAATAAGGAAATTGGTTTTGATGAAGTTGAAATTGATCGTGCTACGAAATATGCCGCCGAAGATTCTGATATGACTTGGAGGCTTAAGGGTAAACTACAACCCCAGCTTAAGGATAGCACTCTTAAGTTGTATAAGGAGATTGAGCTGCCTTTATTAGAAGTTCTTGCTGAAATCGAATTAAATGGTATTTACGTTGACCGAAAACATTTGACAGAACTTTCAAGTAAAATAGATAAGGAATTGCTTTGCTTGGAAAAGGATATATATTTACTTGCCTCAGAGGATTTTAATATAAATTCTCCAAAGCAACTTGCTGTAATTTTATTTGAAAAACTAAAGCTACCAGTAGTTAAAAAAACGAAGACAGGGTACTCCACTGATGTGTCAGTACTTGAATTATTGGCGGTAGAGCACAAACTCCCTAAACAGGTTCTTTCCTTTCGCCAGTTAACTAAATTAAAGACTACGTATGTAGATGCTCTTCCTAGAGAGATTTTTATTAATACAGGACGAGTTCATACTTCGTTCAATCAGACCGTTACTGCAACGGGACGTTTGAGTAGCAGTAATCCTAACCTTCAAAATATACCCATACGGTCAGATATGGGGAGAGAAATCCGTAAAGCGTTTACAGCGGAGGGCGGTAATATCTTGTTATCCGCTGATTATTCTCAGATTGAATTACGAATTCTCGCCCATTTGTCACAAGATAAGGCCTTGAAAAATGCTTTCGATAAGGGTGAGGATGTTCATGCACGAACTGCAGCAGATATTTTTGGTAGTTCACTGGACCAAGTTGATGAAAACTCACGACGTATAGCTAAAGCAGTGAACTTTGGGATTATTTATGGTCTCAGTGCTTTTGGCCTTTCACGCCAGCTTAATATTAGCCGAAATGATGCTAAGAATTTTATTGGTCAGTATTTTTCTTTATACAGTAATGTTAAAGAATTTATGAACAATACGGTCGCTGAGGCTCGTGAGTGCGGGTATACATTAACTATGTTCAACCGTCGTAGATATTTGCCCGATCTTAAAAGTGATAACAGGCAGGTCAGAGAAAGTGCTGAAAGAATGGCTATTAATTCTCCAATTCAAGGTAGTGCTGCAGACCTTATTAAGGTTGCAATGATTAGACTTTCCAGAAAATTAAAAAAATTAAAATTAAATTCAAAAATGATTTTACAAGTACATGATGAGTTAGTTTTTGAATGTCCAGTCTCAGAGAAAAAAGAAATAGAATCTTTGGTACGCAAAGAAATGGAGGGAGCCTCCACACTTTCTGTTCCTCTTGTTGTTGATATAGGTTGGGGGAAAAACTGGCATGAAGCACATTAGATAAGTAAATGGGTTGCTAGATCTTTAGGTAAACGCAGAGATTTATATAATAAATCTAATTCTAAAAATACAAAGGTAAGATATTGCTTTTAAGTGATAGTATCTGGCGATTTATGATTCTAATTATTTAAATTTATATAACTAGATAAAAAATTATCGCGGGGATTGATGCTCCACAAATTGATGCTAAGATTGACTCTAATAGATGCTTTTGAGGATGGTTTAAATATTTTTTTTTGTTTTCGTGGCTAGAGATCGGTGTTGCAAGCTTAAAAATGTCCATAACTGTCCCTTTATTCTTTAGTTAATCAATAGCATAAAAATCATAAGCTCTTCTTAATCTCTTATCGTAATTTATTTCCTTATACTTTAGCTCGATTATGAACTCGTAGCCCATATGGCAAGCAACTTAAGCAGTTAATCGTTTTATTGTTTTTTTTTTGGAATTAATTGAATATTGCTGCGCTTTAGAAATATTATCTATTTCTTTTTTAACTCAAGCGATGCTGAGTTAATACAGAACCGTAACCCGGTAGGTTGAGGACCATCAGGAAAGACATGTCCGAGGTGTGAGTTACACTTATTGCAGATTACTTCTGTCCTTTTCATGAATAGAGAACTATCCTCTTTGGTTGCTACATGCTCGGGATTTATGGGTTTAAAAAAGCTGGGCCATCCTGTTCCAGAGTCAAACTTTGAGCTTGAATCAAACAGATCGTTACTGCAGCATACACAACTATAGATACCGTTTTCTTTAGAATTCCAATAAGTTCCACTAAATGCAGGCTCTGTCCCTTTTTGTCGGCAGATTCTAAACTGATCTGGTGATAGTTGAAGTTGCCACTCTTCATCATTTTTTAAAATTTTCTCAGACATTTTGTATTTTTGGAAGGCGCACCCTTACTTGATTTATATTATTTTTCTGAAGCTATTTTTCATTGTATATAGCATTTGTTGGTTCATCTTGTAAGTCAAGCCGAAACAAATTCTCCTGTTCTTTTAAATCGTGATACTCGATACTATTTTTTGCGTTATTCTCTAGCTCTTCGTTAATTAGTGGGTTTTGTTTTTCTGTTTTGACCTTTGCGTTGCCTCCCCAAATCCATTTCAGAAGCCTTACAAAAAATACAGAACCCAGGTACAGAAGCGACCAAATAGCGAGAAAAGATACAAGTATTATGGTTATAGTCTTTTTGAATCCCATTCCTTCAATGGAATTAACTATATTATTCAACTGATGTGCATATTGAAATGTTGCTGCTAGTAGTACAGTGGGCAAAAAAACGGTCCAAAGACGGCTAATTTTACAAATAATGTTCATAACTTTTTCCTGATAATTGCCGATTTTAAAATTAACAAGCTAAGTCGAAATCGTTATTACTTTTTTATTTTGGTTACTTTTGTTTAGCATTAAATTATACACAAAAACTGGAGTAAAAATCATTAATATTTCAATAAAACAGTGATTTGTCAGTTCTTTTGGGTTAAATGCTTACACGGTCAAAGAACTCGTAAATAGTTTTTGTTTAAGTAATGTGAGTTAATTATCGATAAATCTTGTATGGATAAAATAATGTAAAGAGGTGTTGCCATGAGAATTTCAGAGAATCATAATGATAAGTACACTTTGAATATCTGGAAGAAAAGAAGTAAAAAAAATCAAAAATCTTTTGAAGAAGAGTTGAAAGAGAGTATAAACAAGGAAAAATCTAAGTTTGTAAAGCAACTTCAAAAGAATATTTTGGATACTATAATTTAACGAAAAGAAAATATCAAAAAAACATCAAGTGCATAATATCTGTGTATCATTTTAGCCCAAGGGTTGCATGCTATACGTTTGTTTAAACTATCGAAAAAATTTATTTATTAAGCCATCTAAAGAATATTTTCCTCCACCATTAATTAAAAGTGGGATGCTAATTCCGATTACCAATAGGTGATACTCAAAACCCTCTCCTGCTTGTTTGCCAAACCAGTTCATAAAAAAACCGTTGGGAATGTGAACCGTTATAATAGCGCCCAGCATTATACAAATTAATCCCAATGCGGATAATCTAGTAAAAAAACCTAAGATCAATCCTAGTGACCCGAATGATTCTCCCATGATAATCAAAAATGCGATTATCCAAGGTAAACCAGCTGTTTGAGTGAAGTAACTCATCGTATTAGAAAACCCAAACCCACCAAACCATCCAAGAAGTTTTTGTGCACCATGAGGAATCATTACGCAACCTAAAATCACTCGAGGTACCCAATATGAAAAATTTTCATTCGTTTGAAATAAGTATTTTATAAGAATTCCCATTACTATTTCCTTTCTCTCATCATTCCTAGGGTTTTCTACTAGTCCCTGCTCTATTTATCGTTTGCTTGTATGTTTTTGAGATTTGTTGCTGCAGGACTCTCTTTTGTGTTTTCAGAGAGAGAGTCACTCGTAATTGTTGGCCTTGGTTTTAGCGCATCGGGTAGAGAAAGGTCATTTCGGTCTTTTTGCATTTCAGTCGTTTTAGTCCTTTCCGTCACTTTTGGCGTGTTACTTGATTTGTAAATAAGATCAGAGTAACTCCATATCGCTCCTGACCAACCAAGTAAAAATACCAACAAATATCGTGCTAGCGCATTCATTTATTTTCTCCTTACTTACGGTTTATTTTAAGTTGGTAACTTCTTACCCAATCTAAAGTAATGGTTTACGGTAAGGAATAAAATAAAAAAATATAAATTTTCTTAATTATTATGATTTAAAGTAAATCAGTTTGAATTTTTTTTCTATAAATAAAAACTATTAATTTATAAGTTATTGAAAATATTGACTATAAATAATAATATGTGTAAAATGAACTCAATGTTGGCGTAGATAAAATTTAAAAAGTTGTAGCTATATGGGGCTAATATTTACAAAAAAATTGCGTTATGAAGGGTTTCAATACGGACCGGGTGATATCGCGGCTATAACCGATAGCGACTTACTAAACCTATACGATCTAATTGACTCTAAACAGGATAATAAAAATATTGTGCCTAAAGCGAATAGTTTCCAAAAAGAAAGTATCTTTACAAGTGTTCAAGAAATAAAATTAAAGAGGACTTGATATGCTTTTAAATCTTATTTCAACAAAACCTTTTGAGGAAGAGCCTGACAAGTCCAATATTTGTCCCGAATGCAGAGAGGCACAAGTCTTCAAATGGGCTAATGCCGGTGACGGGAAAAATATTATCTTAACCTCTGCAAATCATGAGGAATGTTATAAAAAATATTGGAAAAATATTAAGGAATTTGATTATGAAGTTACAGTAAAATGAAGTCCAGCAATGAATTGGGTAAACCTTCTACTTTATGCGGAAGGAGCTAAGATTGATTGTGCCTTTAACCCAATTTGATGAAAAATTAACTTGTCTTGACGGATGAAGAAGGTTTTTTGTTTGTCTTTCTATACTGCATTGGACTTGTAATTAGCAAATCAGCCCTTTTTTTCAACTCATTAGATGAAACTACTTTTTTAAGACTGCCAAATTTATCATAAATTTTTACTTCGTTCATTATTTATCTACCTGACTTTATTAGGGAAAATGCCGGTAGGGTTTCCTCCCTACCGGTAATATCTACTTAACTTGAGGCTTTTATTTTGGCCTTACATTAGATGCTTGTGGACCCTTCTGACCCATTGATTTTTCAAATTCTACGGCCTGGCCTTCATTTAAAGTTTTGAATCCTTCTCCTTGGATTTCAGAAAAATGAACAAAGCAATCCTCTCCATCTTCTGACTCAATAAAACCATAACCTTTACTTTCGTTAAACCACTTTACTGTACCTGCTGTCATTCTAGTATTCTCCTGCTAGCATCCGAGATAGTCTTCAAGTTATTTTGATGTAACATCACGGTTTTTAATTTAAGGCAATAATTATCTTACTATGATATGTGTGGGCTTTTAAGGCAAAAAAAAACCAACCGGTATTGGTTGGTATATATAACGCTGTATTTTAACCAAAATTACCCTTCTGAAACCTAATAATTTATCTGGAAGCAAAATACCCAATTGAATTTATCTTACCATATGGTGAGTCAGGTTTCTACATTTTTTTAAACTTATTGGCCGAATAATAGTCCTAAGCTTTAACTCTTTTGGTGTTTTATTTAATATACTTGGCTTTTACTTTATTTTGGTAAATTACAAAAAGGAAATCATTGAAAATTATAAATATAGCTATTATTTTTTATTGCACATCTGATTTTGATTTAAGTTTTATTGATGCTATCACCAGTTTCTGTAAATGAAATAAGTATGCATTCTTAATAAACAGAAACTCTTATATGTAATTTTTCGTCTTCATTTTTCTGTGTTAACCGGATCTCATCTCTCCGGTTATAAGTTCTGTCGCAGTTGTTACAATAGCGGCTTTTTTTATAGAGAGAAACAAAAGTTTTGGTCGACATACAATGAGGGCAATTACTACTTTTTAGTTTAGGTTCTAATTTATAAACCATGATATTTCTCCAATTGAAAGTTACCTAACTTTCTTATCGATGAATTTAATGCTTGTCTTGAGATTTGAATTGATATGTGTTGTAAATAAAGGGTTTAAAGTATTATTGATTAATAATGTTCTAAGGCGAGGGGAGGTGTTAGTTTTGATTTACCTGTATTTTAAACTTTGTTCTTAATAGATGTATTTTGTTTTTATTTAGATTTGCCTTTTTAGTTAAAAATATGGCTAAATAGATGTGATACACTCTACCAACTCTATTAGGTAATCAGTATTTGGTGGTACGAACTTCAAACCAATATCATATATACACGTGCCATCCTGAAATTCTGAGCGTTTAACCTCGCACTTTACTATTGCCCTATCAAGTTTTTTAATCTTCGGTATTGTTAGTTCAAAGTTTGTTCCTTTTATCACTTCATAGTCTGATTCTATGCGTAAACCGCCAGTGGAAATATCTTTAACGTTAAGTAAGGTATGATTTTTTTTTAGAGCTTCTTCTAACAACATATACGTTCCGCTCTTTTTTACGATACTAGTTAACCGCCTTACCTGTAACCGAATAAATTTTCTTTTTTCCCTTTTTTGGTTAGCCATTATTCCGTAGTCCTAAGAGAAAAGTAAATTCTGCATAAAAGAAGAATCGCTTAGATTAATTAAACTCTTTAATGAAAGGGATCATAACTAATAGCTTAAATACTTAGCTTTTCAAGGGGCCATAAAGATTTAATAAGGTGCTGTCTTTTCAGCAACGGGTAAAATAAAAGATGATGGTTCTAATGCTTTAATATTAGAAAAACCTAATAGATAGAACGAGAAAAATTTTTTTGACAAAATATTTAGATTTGATTTTGCGTGAGCTACACCTTCGGCGTTATTTTGATTCTCGAATAATTTTTTAGATATAACGGTATGTCTGATTGCACCTAAGCCATCGTTAATCATTTTATTACCAAGAATTCCCCCAAGAGCAAGGTTTGCCTCGGCCGATTCAGGGTTAATAAGTATTGCTTCTTCTAGATAAGAAACTGATTTCAGTAACAAAATTTTTTTCCATCCAGAGGATGGAACGGATAGTGACTCTACTCTAGTTGCGTAGGCAACTCCAAGTTTATAGTGTGCTGCATAATTTTTTGGATTGTCAAGAATTTGTTTTTCAAGCGATTCTTTGGTGATTGGCCATTGATGTTTACCTTTTGATAAATAACAACTAGAGCAAAAGACTGCAATAAGGGTAATCCATAGAAAAAAGAATTTAAGCTTTATGTTGATAATCATAAGTTACTCTTTAAATTAAATAATGGTGCTATTTTATGTTGATTCTTCAAAATTGACAAGGCTGAGGAGAGTTAAATAGAGTAGATTTGTAAAAATATATTTTTTGCAACTGATTTTAGTTGGCCTAGTATCAGAGATTGTCAGAATATTTAACCCATAAATATTCCACAGTTCCATTTCCCTTGGCATATTTTTTCAGGAGTTGCCAATAGGCCCTCTCCATGATATTGGTTATTGGCAAAATAGCCTATGTAGTGTCCTCCTGTTGCAAACGTCATTTTACCTTTTCCGTGCATTGTGTTCTCAGAAACGGATCCGACATACTTATTCCCATTTGTAAAAGTAAACTGCCCTTCACCTTGTATTTTTCCGAACCGAAATTCGCCAGCGTATATATCGCCATTTGGATATGTATAGATGCCGCGCCCATGAAACTTACCGCCGAGAGTCATTCCTTCATACTTGGTTCCATCGGGCCATTTCTGATTGGCCATTTCAATAGTTTGAGTGGGAGGCACTTCATTGTTTTCCCAGTTTGATGACTCTCGTTGATATTCATAGGGTGACGACTTTTTATATGTTCTTGAATGATTATTATGTGACCTCTCTTCATGATATTGAACTAACCGGCTATAGGATTCACTAATAAACCGAAACATCATATTAGCTTTTTCTTGAGCTTTTGGTTGGTTGGATGGAAAAAGATCAGGGTGCCATATTTTAACAAGTGTCTTATAAGACTTTTTGATGCTGTCGATTGATGCTCCGGGCTCTAGCTGAAGAGCTTTATAGTCGTCTAGAATAGTATTATTTTTAGAAGACATTTTTATTAAAAATGGTAAAAATTTGAAAGGTTATGTGGATTACCTAAAAAAAATTTATTTTTGTCCCTTTGTTTTCCTTACGTGAACTATTAGTTCTTTTTTTGGATACCCTTGATTATAGATTTACCCTTGGGGGCATGATTCTTTAAATGTTCTCGCACGAGCATGACAGCATGGTTGTCATCCATTGCGGTTATGAATATGCTGAAATCATCTTCGGAATGATTACTCTCATTTACCAGTACACCATTGACTTTAAAACTATGCTGTTTTGGAGGCATATTTAATTGTATTTATATAAAATTATTAAATTGCAGCAAGTCTTTAACTTGGTTTTATATATTATATATATACGTAAAAGCTAAACACGTTATTTAGAACTAATTATTTCTAACATTTTATGAATGTACACTATCACTAAAATGTCATCAAATCTGAATTGAAACTAATAATTGATGTAATTGCTTTAATCTAGATGATTCTTTTTGGTAATATTTTATTAAAAATATTTAATTACTTATAGATTAGATTAATTATGAATGTATTTTTTTATTATACAGCTGCTGCAATTGTAGAAATTGCAGGTTATTTTTCATTGGGCCTTGTTAAGGTTGGGGAAGAGTATTTATTGGGTTTTCCCAGGAACTATTTGTCTTTTGATGTTTCCTGAATTACTTACTCGTGTCGAAGTTGCATTTGCTAGTAGAATTTTTGCCGCCTATGGCAGTATTTATATAGTTGCTTCTTTGGATTGGCTTTGGTTGATTGAGAACCAACGTCCGGATAAATGGGGTGTTTTAGGTTCAATTATTTGTTTAACAGGAGCTGTTATTATTTTATATGGGCATAGAGTATAGATATATTAATTACTATTAAATTAAGGTTATTATTAAAGAGTATTTTTATTTTAGTGGAGATTTCACGCTAAGAATATTAAACAATTTAATAAAGAGAAGAGAATTATGAAAATAGGAACTTTACTACCTTCGGCAACAGAAATAGTTTACGTTTTGGGATTAGAAGAAAGCTTAGTTGGTGTTTCACATGAATGTGACTTCCCTAGTTCAGTTAAAGTTCTCCCTATATTGACTTCTTCAACTATTGGCAAGAATAAAACTAGCGAAGATATTCACGAGTCAGTAGAAAGCCTAATTAGAAAATCAATATCTATATATGATTTAAATTTAGAGTTACTTAAAACTTTAAAACCTGACTACCTTATCACGCAAGATTTGTGTGATGTTTGTGCAGTATCGTTTAATCAGGTCATAGATGCTTGTAAAAAAGTATTAAATTCAGAGACAAAAATAATTTCATTACGTCCGCAAAGCTTAAATGACATCTGGGAAGATGTGCGAAGGGTAGCTCATGAGTTAGATGTGATTTCAGCATATGAAACTTTTAAAGAGAATGTAGATCAGCGGATTAAATATATTTCAAATAAAATACTAAAAAACACATCAAATAAAAAGTCTGTTTTAACAATCGAATGGTTTGGGCCAGTTATGATTGGGGGTCTTTGGGTTCCCGAGATGATAGAAATTGCTGGAGGAAGTTATTTAATGGCAACACCAGGTGAGAAAGCCCGCACAGTAACTCTAGAAAACTTAAAAACAATTAATCCTGATGTAGTTATTGTAAAACCCTGTGGGTACAAATTAGAGCAAACATTACAGGATTTAGAGTTGATTGATAAGAATGTTCCACTTGAAAATTGGAAGGCCTATAAGAATAATAATATTTTTATAGTAGACGGTAATGCTTATTTTAATCGCCCAGGTCCACGTATTTTAGATTCTATTGAAATACTTTCTGGTTGTATGTATCCCGAGCTTTTTCCAGAATTGCTAGAGACATACCGTCATGCTTTAGTTAGATTAAGCCAAGGACTCGTCGTATCTTCTATTAAGTAAGAAGATTTACTTTTGATTCAGTTGGTTACATAAAGTCATAGTGTTTTAATTAATGTCATGAACGATTTAGATCCGTTTCCTTTAGAAAATTCGCTTAAAGTATCAAGTGAAAACTTTGATATTTCTAGTCAGTTTAAAAAAATATATGATTTGGGGAGTTTTTTTCAATCCAAGCGGCACTGCTCAAAAGCTTTAATTTATGCTAAGCAGGCATTAGATCTCTCAAATAAAAAATCTAATTTTACGGACCATTTTATAGCTTTGGTTAATATGGGCTGTGTATATTGGGAAATGTCGAAGTTAAAAAAATCTTTAATGTTTTATGGGGACGCCTTATCAATTAGTGAACAACTAAATGATAAAGAGGCGCTAGGTAAGTTGTGCGCTATTATGGGAATTGCATATTGGAGAATGGGGGATTGGCCCGTAGCAATGAACTGGTTTGAAAAGGCTTTAGAAAAATTTCCAGAAAATGAAATGAGAACTATTATGAATCAAACTTCTAGCGCTTTCCAGTATGAAGGATTAACAGTTATAATGGAACGATGAATTGAAATATTAAAAAATAGAATTTCAATAGCAAAAAGCCAAAATAATCTAGAACGAATTTTATTGCCTATTTTTTCGATGTTACCGTTAGTATTTTTTTCGGGAAGAAAACAATTAATTCCTCAATTGCTTGAAACAATTATTCCATTAGCCCGAAAACTAAAAAATGAAAATGTTCTTGATTTGATTCCAAGATTGAAAAAAATAATGAGTATGGAATAGGTATTCTTATGGACGAGCTTTGCATTCATGCGCGTCGTCTGAAATCCATATTATTTCAAGATATTCAGGGACTTTGGTCTTTTCGTCAATGATCGCCATAGTGACTTCTTCAGGTGAAAGGTTGGTCACATTCCTAAGGTCTACGCCCGTCAACTTAGTTTCCGATAGAATTGCATCTTTAAAGTTAGCGCCCTCTAAAATAGATTTTCGAAGGTTAGCTTCGCTTAAATTAGCGCCTGTTAAATTAGAACCACTCAGATTAGCTCTTCTTAAATCAGTTTCAATTAAATTAGCATTAGATAGATTGGCTTCTCGAAAGTTTGTATCAGCTAGATCCGCACCATGACAATCAGCCGAGGTCAAGTCAGCACTCTTTAGAATACATCGGGTCAAATTAGCACCTCGGCTAAAATAGCCTTCACGAGTGTAACGGCCTACTAGCTTTGCTTCTTTAAGATTAGCTTTTGTGAGATCAGAATCAATTAAATTTGCTTCAACTAATGAGCACCGGCTTAGATTAGCACTGGTTAAATTAGCATTCGATAGGTTGGCACCCATCAAGTCGGATTCCGTAAAATTGGCATCTGTAAGCTTAGCTTTAAAAAATATTGTTTTGAAAAGTTTTGCCGAACTAAAATTAGCACAACTTAGGTCTGATTTCGTGAAATCAGCGGAATCAAGTTTGGCTGAGGTAAAGTTAGCTCTTTTTAAGCTGGCCTCTCTAAAATTTGTTGATATAAGGTTTCCAAAACTAAAATCTATTTCATCAAGATTTGCACAATTTAGATCTATAGAGCTTAATTTTTTTTTAGATTTTTGCAGCATAAGCAAATCGTTCTTATCAATATTTTCCATGAATAGACTTTCCTTATTCTATAAATCGGTAGTTATTTTAATATAAGTTTATTAATTAAGTGCTAATTTTAATGCTAAATATGCTTAGTTTTTGTATTAACCTTTTTATATGGTGGATGCTACATATTATTTTGGGAGGCTTGAATGAAAAGGCGTCCTATCTCTTCCATTCGACTTTTATTAACTCCCATGTCAGAATAGCCAACACGAGAAGCAGAACGAAAATGTATAACCCCAAGTTCGTCAAAATAGAACTCGACATCATCAACGAATCGAAATACTTTTGAAGTAAATTCGACATGAAGAAATTTATCTGTATTTGTTAATAACTGAGTTCTTGGCATTTTCTCTAAAATTGTTAGTATCCTTTTTTTTGCATCTAACTGAGTTCCTTGATATTTAAGTGGTGGGATTCTACTTTGACTATGGGAACTCTTTGAAGATATGCAGTTGGGTTTGTCCGGGCACTTTGAAAATTGCCCAATTGTTAGTGGTTTAGTACCAGAACAGCCACTTACAAAAATAAATATAAGTAAAATTAAAATATTATGTGGTATTAATTTTTTTATTAGTTGCATTTTTAAACGGTCAGTTACTTTCTTGCCTAAATTATAGAACTTTCAAGATAAAATGGACTTTTATTAGTGCTTGTTCACTTTAGATAAATTTTTATGCTAGGTATTTCATTTCTTAATTGGTCATGAAAAGTAATAGTATTTTATGCTAGTTTAGCTTGATAAACAATGCAAGTGGCTAGTGAATTCTAATTATCTTACGAAAATTAAATTAGTTACATTATCGTATTTTATTAATTTATAGGGTCTTGAAATAAATGGCTATTACACGTGTATGGATTGAGGAAGGCTGCATTTCATGCGGGATGTCCGAGAGGAATTGCCCAGAAGTTTTTAAAGTTAAGAATGAAGGTGCCACAGTTCTAGAAGGGATAAATTATTTAGGATTAGAGGAAAAAATAAAGGACGCTGCTAACGCATGTCCTGTTCAAGTTATCCTGTATGATGAGACTTGAAAGTTCCTACAGTCCGATGTGTATTTTTAAAATTCTGTAACATGCTTTGTCGAGATTTATAGTGATAAGTTACTTCTGTAAATTCCCGGCTAGGCTATGTATAAGATCGTGAATTGTTTTAGTTCTTTAATATAAAGAGGAGGTGTAGCAATGGCTAAAGAAATATTAAAAGAAGAACTTTCACCCGATGCAAAAGATTCAATGGGTAACCCAGTGGGGTATAGCCATAAAAGGTCCCATGTCCCAGATGGTAGAGATAAACCATTCCCAGCCTTTAATGAGGGTGAAAATAGATTGAAAGATAATATTTCAGAAAGAAGAAAAAAAGAAAACAAAAACTAATATTTTTTTTCTCTATATCCAAATATTTAAATGTCTATTGAAATAGTCTTCAAATTAGTAATATTTTTTTGCAGATAAGTTAGTTTATAGTAATCAAACAACTATCTTTAGATAGTTTGAAACATTCACTTTTGGGCTACTTTTTAGGCTTTTGATCTGATTTTTGAGTAAATTTAAATTTCATCAGCAAGATAGATCCCGCCAAAAGTAGTGTCCCGAAATTCCAAAAAATAACTGGTTTAGCGCTAATTAGAAATCCATAAATCGTCCAACATGCTATTCCAGCACACCAAATTAAAAGCATGGCTAGAGAAAAGTCATCCGCCGATTTTCTTCTCCACATTTTTATTACTTGAGGTACAAGCGAGACCGTCGTTAAAAAACCAGCTAAATAACCGAAAAACAAAACCAAACTCATAAAGCGCTCCTATTTTTTAGATATTTATAGTTTGAATTTCATTACAGGTTCTCATTAATTTTTATTTTTAATTCACACATGAAGTCAACTTCAGAAATCCAGTGAACCTTTAAGTAGTTAGGTACTCTTGTTTCCCTATTAATTCTTGCTGATTGTATTTGATTGGAGGTTAGGTTTGTTGAGTAGCGTAATATAGCATTCTCGAGGTTGGCCCATTGTAAATCTGCATTCTTCATTATTGCAGATGAGAGATAAGCAAATGAAAGGTTGGCTTCTGAAAGAATGGCATTGCTAAGGTCAGCCATAAAAAGCCTTGATTCACGTAAGTCGGATTTACGTAAATCTGTTTTTCGGAGGTCAGCTTCGCTAAAGTCAACTCTACGGAGATCATGGTTGCTTAAGTCGACTTTTTTTAGATTAGCATTTTTGAAAGTACATCCGAGCAAAATTGCATTATTAAACTTTGTGCCCTGGCAATTGGTTTTGTTAAGATTAGCGTTAGTTAAGTTTGATCCTGCAAAAAAAGCCTTAGAAAGGTCTGCGCCTTCCAGGTCTGCCCCATCTAAAATGGTATCTCTAAAGCAAGCGGTTCCCAGAATTGCTTCCTTTAGGTTGGTATTTTTAAGGTTAGCGCCAGTAAGGTCTGCATGTCTAAGATTTGCTCGACTTAAGTTGGCTCCTTGTAGATCGGCTTTTATCATGCTAACGCTAGATATATTGTTATTGTGGTCCTTAATCCCATTCATTTTTGCGCCACTTAGATTAGCGTCTCGTAAAATAGCTCTGTTAAAATTTGATTCTATAAGATAAGCCTCCCTTAAATTAGAACCTGTCAAATCTTTAGAGGTGAAATCAAAACCCTTAAGGTTAGTTTTCTTGAGATCAGCATTTCTCAGATTAGCGCTACTGATGTCATTTTTAAGAAGAAGAGAACGGCGCAGGTTAAGTTCACTTGTCATAGTAAGTTTTTTTAAAGATTGCTTCGTACTAACATTCTTTTATGTTAAGGGGCCTTCTTCATCTAGTAGGTCGGGTACAGAACGAGGTATTTCAACATCAAAAGAAACATTAGACCACTCTGAACAGTCTACTTGTTCTAAAAGTCTTTTATATAACTCTGAAGTACTCATTCCATCAGATGCGTGTTCTAATAATTTGTTTTTTGAAATTTTAAGAAAACCGTGTTCAGTTCGCTCAACAGGAAAAAATATATTTTCATCCTCATCTATTCCGCCAGCTGTATCAATCATATTAATTAACATTTTTATGTTAGGTGCGCTTTCAATACTCCATTTTGACGGCATTTTTTTCTCCTAGAAAATAGTACTTAATTACATTTTATGTTTGTAAGTTTCATTATTGTTTAGTGATCGGTGATCAATAAAAAGAAATAGGATCAGTGATATCGTTCCGATTATGGAAATATTTAGCATAATATAAAGAAATTGTTGCCATCCATCAGTTTTATCTAAGATAGTACCGCCTAAAAACTCAAACACCATAGAAGCCAAGTATCCTGTAGCGTCAATAATTCCAACTAGAACACCACAGTATTTACCTCCGAAATCTATTGAAAATACACTCATCGGGATTAAATAACATGGCGCAACTAATAAAGCATATATTGTTATTACTGATAGAGCTACCCAAAGCGTAGAATTTTCTTGTGCATTTGATTTTGGTAAAAATATTAGAATAACAATGCATCCGGTTGCCAAAATCATCATTCCGCCGAGTGTAAATACGCGTTTTTTCTTGGTAAGTTTATCAAAGATAAAGCCGCCTATGACTACAGAAAACATTGAACCCAATGCAAAAGTTGAAGATGCAATACCCGCTTTTCCCGGAGAAAGGTGAAAAATTTCTTTAAGGTATATGGGTAAAAAGTTTTGAAAAGTCATAAGAATTGTTAAACACATAATACTAAGACAAATTAACCAAAACCTAGAATTTTTAATAAAGTTGGTTAGAGCCTCACCTAGAGTTGCGTCATCAAGGTGGTGAGATTTTTTAGGATTGTCGCCGCCGTCATCTCCGTCGATAGATGGCAATTCTCGTAATCCAACATCAGTGGGGGATTGTTTTAAATAGAAGAATAATATAATAAAAAGTATTCCTGTTATAGGCAATGATGAGGCTACTACCCAACGCCAAGAAACTACTAATAGTAAACTTCCCATGAGAAGAGATGTGAAAAGTGAACTTGACATTGAGCTTGAAGCAAGAATACCCCAGATTCTTCCGCGCCAATTTTTTGAGAACCAGTTTCTGATGAGATTTGCCATGCAAGGCCAACCTGCAGACTTTGCAAGCATGGCAATAAAAAAGGCTATGGAGAAGAAAAAAACCTTAGAAATCACTCCAAATATTCCAGTCGCTAACATGCAAAGGCCAATAGAACCGAGAAATACTCGCCTCCCTCCAAATCTATCTGCTAATATTCCTGTTGTAAGCTTTCCGATAACTGTACCGGCCGTTCCCCACCCAAGAATAGCTCCCCACATGGTCTTATTAAGACCCAATTCTGGGTCATCAAGCATAGCAGGGCTCGATATAACCACTGTTGTTCTGCATATATTTAATGCTGCATATGCACCGTAAATACATATAAGAAGCACCATTTCCCATGTAAAGTTTGGGTTACTTTTTAGCTTGGTAGTCCATTTCATTGATTACTTTTAAGCTTATTTAATATTTTAGTTATATCTTATAGTATTAGGTTTTCTCATCTTAAGATGTTTCTCATTATTTGAAATTAATGTTCACTAATAGTTTTATACCTTCCAAATTGAATCCACAAAATATTTTCGAGAGTCAAATAAATTAGTCACGACTTTGAATCCATTTTTAATGGCTAAAACTTCTATTTCTTCAAGTGTATATTTAAAAGATTGTTCGGTCTGTATAGTTTCCCAGGCTTTGAAGTGAAAGTCCTTTTTTAGAGATTTGATGTGAACGGTCTGGTTATGAATGCTATAAAGATAACTTTCGACAGAGTTAGTTAAAGGGTTGAAATGTCCTTGTTGTGTAAAGTAGTTCTTGTTGAAATTGGCGCCCAATTCTTGATTGATTCGATCGAGTAAATGAAGGTTGAATTTTTCAAAAAGTGGATTGTTGTAAGCAGAGTAAAGAAGTTTAGGATCTTTCATAAGGTCAAACCCTATAAGCAATGAATCTCCTGATTTAAGAGTTTGGCTTAGGCGTTTAAGAAAGGAGTTGGCCATATCTAGGTCCATATTATTTAGGCTAACTCCTAGAAAGAGGATGAGGTTTTGTCCCTTTTGCGTGATAGCATCCAGACCGTCAAAATAATCTCCAGTTAATCCAGTGACTTTTAGAGAAGTATTCGAGTGCCTATCTTCCAATAGCTTTACTAGATTAACAATAGCTCCACCCGATATATCGATGGGGAAGTAGTGAAAATCAATTTTCTTGTTGAGGAAATGTTCAATAAGAATCTGAGTTTTACGTCCATCGCCTGATCCTAGTTCTATTAGATTGAATTTGTCGCTACTGATAAGTTGTGAAATATATTCTTTATGGTTCTGTATAATTTCAAACTCACTTGCTGCTGGAAGATAGCTTGATAGTGCTGTTATTTTTTTAAAAATCTCACTACCTTTGTTGTCAAAAATCAACCATGAGGGTAAAGTTTTTTTATTTAGAGAAAGTCCGTTATCTATAGCTTTAGAAAATTGTTCCTCTTGGGATGCTAAATATTTTTTAGATTTCAATTTTTTAGTGTTAAACAAGTCAATACTCCTTTTTTTCTAGCTAATTTGACGTTTATACATATATTTTGTTATGGTAATAAATATATATAGTATTAATTTTTTTAGCCTATCTTTAAAGTTTGCGTTTGTTTTTCTGTTTTGCAGATTAATGATGGATGGTATTCAGGATATATTCGCCGTAGTTCTTCTAATACTCCTCTCAAAAAAATATGAATTTTTGTTCACAAAAAAACTCAATAATACTTGATTTTCCATATTATGACTTAGAGAAAGAGTTTTTAGATTTGCTGAACTCTGATTGCTTAGATCTGTTTATTGCTCAGAATCCAAAAAAAGTAGATAAATTTAACTCGGCATTGGAACTGTGTTTTTATAATGCTTTTGAAAATGACGATGGCTGCCCTCATGCGCATCTATTTTTACAGAGACTTCTTTATCGAATCAACCGTTTAAAACTTTTTTGGTATGACGGGTTAAAAAATTACTCTAATGAAGATTCTTCTTTTCTTTTTTCACTTAGGTTAAAAGTTGAAAATGCCTGGCAAAGCTGGGAAAAAAATAATTTTACCTATAAAAACTCAGGTGATCTTTTCAAAACTCTCCATGGACGAGTTAAAGAAGATTTGCAACCGGATCCTTCGTCAGATGGTTTGATCATTCGTAATAAAATTTCAAAAACGGAGTATCTTTATTTGCTTGCGGTTACTTCGATAGATGGTTTGGTCGAAGCAAGTCAACTTTCACGTATGCTAGGTGGTGTCGGGAACGAGGTGCAAACTATGCTCACTCGAATCTTATGGGAAGAGTATGGTAGTGGCAAGTTATCTAGGAAGCATTCGACTCATTTTGCAATTATGTTAGAAGAATGTGGTCTGGATCCTACTCCGGAAGCTTATTTTGAGATTGTTCCATGGGAAGTGTTGGCTAACTTTAACCATAGTTTTTTTCTTTCTGAGCGTAAGAAAAATTTTTTACGTTATATTGGTGGATTATTGTATACCGAAGTTTCAGTTCCTGCCGCTTTTCAGAATTTTAAATTGGCTGGTGAGCGCTTGGAATTGGGGATAAAAGGTATCAGTTATTGGAATGTTCACATCGCAGAGGATGTTCGCCATGGTCAATGGATGCTGAACGATGTAGCTCTTCTTCTTGCTGAAAAGTACTCTGATGAAGGTTGGGACATTGTTCAAGGATATGACCAACAAAAGTTTATTAGTACCCGGTCTACCTCCGCTATAGTTGGATCTATTTTATCTGATGATTTTGATGAGCAAAAATTTAGTTCCGGTCTCCATTTATCCTAGTTTTGTAAATTTTTTCTATGTTGTTACTTTCTGCTAAAACTGGGAGGAGGATGCCACAGTACTTCCTAATGGGTATAGTTTTTAAAGGTGTTATAATGTTTTAATGTTCTCCATTGATGCTTTTAATACTTTTAGTACTGCCATTTTTGTATTTATTGTTATTTGTTTTGTTTGGGCTTTGATTTATAGCACGCACAAAATTGGATCATTGTATGTTGGCTCTTTGCTCAAAGGAATTATCCTAGTATTTATTGCTATTTGTCTCTACAAAATAATTATGGACGGTGCCGACCCAATGCTATTAGTTATTTCGGGAATAGCGGTAATTGGTTTTTCTATTATTCCTAAACCACCTGCAGAATGAACTAACTCTTGCGTCGTAAGTTTAGCTTTTTTTGGTCTCCCATCTACCTGCAACGGAACAGCGTAAGAAGTGCTTTTTTATTTTAATATTCATTCCTCTCATTTTTTTACCAATAGAAATAATAAAGATAGAACCATAACTGTTAGAACAATGGATAACGATTGAAGAACAAACCCCAAGATAAAGAAAAATACTGCAATTGTATAAAACCACGCTTCAATCCTGTCCCAGTCCATTAGCCTATCTCTCTTTATTTAAGCAAACGGCCTTTAACATAACTAATCATTTTAAATGAGACTATTTTATTACAAGTATGGAGAGATTTAATACGGTTTAGCCATCATTTGCCATCCCAAACAAAAATAAAGGCCGACTCATCCTTAATTTTTTGAGGAAACGAGGGATTCTAACTTAGAAAGCTATTTTAAATTTGCTACGACGTTATACGCTTTGGCATCCTTTGGGGCATTTTCCCCAGTAGCTGACCATATAACGTTACGCTTTAATTCGTTCTTGTAAATTCTTCAACTGTGGTAATTATTTAATTTAAAAATGTTTAAATTGTCTTCATACCTCAAACGAAGTATATGAGAAGTTTATCTTCGTGCTATTATTCTAATATTATATGTTTAGACTAATTTATTAATTAGTGCTCTATAAATAATAATATCTAAATCATTATTCAGATAAAGGTTAATTTTTAACTGGGATCTTTTTTTTCTAATAAGGAGAACTTAAATGAGAGATGTGAAAGCTGCGGTAGATGGTAAACGCCCTCGCTTTTTCATCGCTACATAACAAGGTGACATAAAGTGCAAAGAATTTCTCTCATATACGCAACAAGTTGTCAAAAATACAAGCTTCTTAAGCAGCTTCTATTAGATATTGGATTACCATTCGAAGATATTAAGCATGGACGATTGCATAAAGGATGCGTATGTAGAACTTTTATATCACCAACAATTTTGGTTGATAATGATGTTATTATTTTTTGTGGACCATTACAGTCAAAGCCTAAAAAAAAATCCTCGGAGCTGGCTTATCTTGAAAAAATCCCCAATAAAAAAGAATTGAGAGCTCTTCTCGAATGGGTTGAGGTAAAAATTTAAATTTGTCAGACTATATTTACAGATAGGTGAAGATTCAATGATGTATGTTTTTAAAGCTATTGGTGGGGTTGGGTAGTAGGGTTTATCCTACACTTTTGGGTCAAAAAAGAGGATCGGGGATTCTTGTAGGTCATTGAATTTAATGGTCGGGATGAGAGGATTTGAACCTCCGACCCCCTGACCCCGAGACAGGTACGCTACCAGGCTGCGCTACATCCCGACTATCCACTTAAATAATTTACGGAGCAAAAAAATAATACTATTTAAATGAAACAATTAATTGATCAAAAATTTAAGACGTTTTGTAAAAAAAACCTTTTAAATATTTCCAAATAACTATTGAGCCCACTCTATTTACAAAAGACTTAAATCTAGTGCTGCCACCTAGACATTTTTGACAATAAGGATGAACAACTTTTAATTTATTAAAACCTTCAACGGCATCAATTACTGGCTTAAAATTCATTATTTCAGTTATAGAATTTTCGAAAACATTTCCAGCTTTGGTGCTTCCATTATAATCAACACAGCAGTAAGTTAAATCTCCACTACAAAGAATTGCGAAATGATCATTCAGGGCGCTACAATAGCCTGTTTTAGAGGGGACTACTTTATCATTTTCTGTAAAAGCATTGCCCCATGTATTTAGAATATACGTTTCAAAAGAAATATTTGGTGCGATCTTTACAACATTCCACTTAAATGTGGAGAGTTTGTCGATTTTTTTTTCAACGGCAGCTTTATCTTCAAGGCTTAGGGGAGGGCATACCTTGTGGACTTCATTGGCCCAGTAGCGAAAAGTTTTTCTAAGCTCTTTAGTGTTATTTATTACACTCATCGTTCCGACAGACCAATCTTCACCAGGAACTTCCGCCTTAATTGATGTGTTAAGAAAGTGCACTTTTATTTTAGGTGGTTTTGTTTGTTTAAGACATGCCCCAATAAACTCTAGAATCCGATTGTGGTATTCCTCAAACTTCATGCGTCTTGCTTTACGAGTTTTGTAGGATTCTGCGTCAGGAGTTTGTAGGGAAATGTTAATTTGAGAGGCGGTAACTTTTTCTAATTTTATGGCCTGTTCTTCATCTAGATATGTTCCATTTGTTGTGATACCAGTCTTTACTCCAAGTTGAGCAGCGTAATCGAGAATTTCAAAAAAACGTGGGTGCATGAAAGGCTCACCCATGACATGAAAGGTAATTTTTTCTGCCATATTGTATTCTGCTATTTCATCAATTATTCCACACACTTTATCAAAATCCATATATTCATAATGCCTTGTCATTTCTTGTTTTGGGCAAAAGGTACAGTCAAAATTACAAACATTAGTTAGTTCTATGTGAATACGCTGAAGAGGAAAGTTAACTAGTTCTCCAAAGCGTCCAGGGAAAGGTTTTGATCTTGGAGGATGGACTGTTGTTAGCATATTTATTTTGTGGCCTTTTTTATTTATCCCAAACGTAACGATTTACACTTTCACTCGTAAATGAATTATTAGTGACTTGCCTTGTAATATCTTTTGATTTGCAATTTGGACAAGAAACTTTTTTTTTGTCAACTTCTGAGATTTTCATTTCAATTATAAACGGCTTTTTACATTTGTTGCAAAGATGGTCATAGTGAGGCATTTTGATATCTCCAAAAGGAAAATATTACAGCAGTTTTTATTTCAATGCAATGAGCCCCGCAAAATTATTCCATTTAAAAAATATATCTACAGTGGTAAATCCTGCTTCTCGGACAAGTGTTATAGTTTTACTTAGTTTTATTGGGATAAGAATATTTTCTAGAGCATCTCTTTTTTTTGAGATTTCCATTTTTGAATATCCTTGGTCTTCTTTGAAACCATGATGCATTTCAATAAAGGTTTTGCTTAGAAGTTCATTTTCGCTTATGACTTTTTCGTTGAGAATAAATCCACCACCTGGAATTAAAGATTGGTATATTTTTTTAAGTAAAGGCGCTCTGTTTTCTAGAGGAATAAATTGAAGCGTATAATTCATTACTATAGCGCACGAATCGTAGAACGGAAAAGAGTCGTCAAGATTGGCTTTTAGAAATTCAACAGAATTTTTGGGATCACTTAATTTATTTCGAGCTTTCTTTATCATTGCCTCAGAACTGTCTACCCCGACTAAATTAACCCTCGAAATAACTGGTATTGATTGAGAGAGAAGCAGCAATAGGGATCCTGTGGAACAACCTAAATCGTAGATATATTTATCAGATATGGCTAAGCGCTTGCACCAGTTTACTGTTAAATTTTGGCACTCACGATAAAGAGGAATGCTACGTTCTAGCATATCCTCAAACACGTGAGCCACATCACTATTAAACTTAAACTTTGAAGGACTGTTTTTGTCTAAAAAAATGTCGTCTTTATGTTTTATAGCTTCATTCCTTTTGATTCGCTCTCTACGTGTTGTGGGACGAGTTGACGGAAGTCTGGGTAATATAGGCATATAGATTGATGGCTGGTAGCAAGAATTAAATCTTTTAATTTTTTAAATTTACTTTATGGCCCAATAACATCATCACACTGAAGGGACCCTGACTTTACTTTGAATAATAATTTATTAATCGCATTAATATAAGCTAATCCACTTGCTTCCATAGTATTTACTCCAATACCTTTGCCCAAAACTTCACGGTTGTTGCTCACAACTCTTACAATAACTTCACCTTGTGCGTCTCGACCCTTAGTTTTCGACATGACTTGGTAGTCAATTAGTTTGCATGTGAGCCCTGTAATAATATCAATCGCATTGCAGATTGCATCGATAGGTCCATCTCCTTTTGCTGTCGCTTCGTTACTTCCGCCATCTTTATTTTTAAGAATTACTGATGCTTTAGGAACCTTTCCACTTTCAAATGAACACTTTATGCTTTCTAGTTTATAAGTTGTTAAATCATCCTCTAAAGTCTTTTGTTTTTGAATGAGTGAAAGAATGTCTTCATCAAAAAGATCTTTTTTTTCGTCTGCGAGAATTTTAAAATCTTTAAAAACTTCATTTAGCTCAATGTCTGTCAGTTTGTATCCTAAATCACCAATTCTTTTAGATAATGCATTTCGGCCTGAATGTTTACCAAGAATTAGTTCTGACTCCTCTATGCCAATATCCTTTGGGTTCATTATTTCATAAGTATCTTTTTTCTTAAGAAAACCATCCTGATGAACTCCAGACTCATGGGCAAAAGCATTTTTGCCAACGATCGCCTTGTTACGTTGTACAAAAAAACCAGTTAGGCTGCTCACTAATTTACTGCTGGGCATTATATGTTTGGTATCAATCCTTGTGTCCGCACCAAAAAAATCTTTACGTGTTTTAAGGGCCATGACAATTTCTTCCATGGCAGCGTTACCAGCGCGTTCGCCTATCCCATTAATTGTACACTCTATCTGGCGTGCTCCAGCTTTGACAGCTGCAAGAGAATTGGCTACGGCCATACCAAGGTCATTGTGGCAATGCACACTGATCGTTGCTTTATTTATATTTTTTACGTTCGACTTAATACTAGATATGAGTTCACCAAATTCTTCAGGTACTGCATAACCTACTGTATCGGGAATATTTACAGTTTTTGCCCCGGCATCTATTACCGCTTCAATAACCTCAAATAAAAAATCTTGTTCTGTTCTTGATGCATCTTCAGGAGAGAACTCTATATCACCAAAGAATTTTTTTCCAAACTTAACTGCATCTATTGCCATTTTTATAATCTCAGATTTGCTTTTTTGTAGTTTGTGTTCGCGGTGTGTTTTTGATGTTGAAAGAAATATATGGATACGGGGTGATTCTGCTTTTTCTAGAGCGCGAGCTGCAGACTCTATGTCTCTTTCCAAGGCTCGTGCTAAGCCTGCAATTGATGACCCTCTAATTTCTCGTGCAATTTCCTGTACGGAGTCAAAATCTCCAGGTGATGCTACAGGAAAGCCAGCTTCAATAACGTCAACTTTTAGGATGGATAATTTTCGAGCGATTTCCAACTTTTCTTTTCGGTTAAGACTTGCACCAGGGCACTGCTCGCCATCACGAAGGGTTGTATCAAATATAATGAGTCTTTCTAATGACATTTCTTAAAGGTTCCTCTAATAACTTGTTGAATAAACTAATGGTCTAAATAGTTTTGGCTGGCGAGTGTAAAAGGTTTTCTATTAGCTGCTGTCTTACTTATCAGGCACTTTAGTCAAATTATCCTACTAAATTTATTTCATTATACCCCCAATATTACATATGTTTAAGGTGTTTTCTGTATTTATCTTTAAGTTTTAAGCCGATTATTTATCACGTGAGCACGGCTATTTATATTAATTTAAAATTAGGGGGAATTTTCGTTTTTTGCTATTTTTGTTAGTTGTTAAGTGATTTTAGCAGTATTTTTTGGTAGATAATTATTTTTTTGTAACTAAGTGATTCAATTGTGTACTTTAATTAATGCTATTAGTGTTATAAAATAACACTAATTAGTTGCAGTTATTTGTATGCATAGAGTAGCTAGCTTTAAGTCAATGTTTTTAATATAGGGCATGTTAATTGCTCCTATACACTTAATTCTAGTTTAATATTTAGACAGCGCTTATTTATTGAGTCATTTAAGTTTAATCAATTAAAAATTTTCCAGATGTCATATCCTGAAAAACAGGGTCTTTACGATCCAGGTAACGAAAAAGAGAATTGCGGGATCGGTTTTGTGACTAATATGAAGGGTAGAGGCTCTCACGAAATTGTCCGTAGCGGAATTGAAATTCTTAACAAATTAGAGCATCGAGGTGCTTGTGGTTCTGATCCTCTTACTGGTGATGGTGCTGGTTTAACGATCCAGATTCCTCATAAATTTTTTAAAAAAGAGTGCTCTAAGATCGATATCGAGTTACCTGAGCAAGGTAAATATGGGACAGGTCTTGTTTTTTTTCCAAAGGATGTACGAATTCATTCATTTCTTGATGTATTTAATAAGGTAATTAAGCAAGAGGGTCTATCTTTATTAGGGTGGCGCAAACTACCTGTTGATAATACGACTATTGGGAAAGCGGCTAGAAAAGCGGAACCGGAAATATGGCAGCCATTTATCGGTCAAGGTGATCAACCGATTGAACAGAATGAATTTGAGCGAAGGCTCTATAAAGTTCGTAAGCTGGTTGGAAGAGAGATTCATTTTGCTGGGGAGGCAGAATACTTTGTCTCATTTTATATTTGCAGCTTATCAACCAGAACTTTTTGTTACAAAGGTCAACTGATGTCGAACCAGTTAGAATCATATTTTCTCGACCTGAATGATCCTGATCTTGAGTCTGCCTTGGCTTTAGTTCATTCGAGGTATAGTACTAACACGTTCCCTTCTTGGGGAAGAGCTCAACCAATGAGACTGATTGCCCATAATGGGGAGATTAATACAGTCAGGGGAAATCAAAACTGGATACGTGCACGAGAGGCAATGTTTGACAGTACACTTTTTCCTGAAATAGACAAAATTCTTCCTGTTATTGCTCCTGGGGGAAGTGATTCTGCAGACTTTGATCAAACTTTGGAAATGCTTGCGATGACTGGGCGCTCCCTTCCTCATGCAATTATGATGATGATACCGGAGCCCTGGAGTGAGCACGATTTAATTGACGAAGAAAAAAAGGGATTTTATGAGTTTCATGCTTCCATGATGGAGCCGTGGGATGGTCCTGCATCTATTGCTTTTACAGATGGTGAGGTTATAGGGGCAATTTTAGACCGTAATGGGCTTCGTCCATCACGCTATATAGTTACGAAAGATGATCTTGTTGTAATGGCTTCGGAAGTAGGAGTATTGCCAATAAGTGAATCTAATATTTGTTTTAAGGGGCGATTGGAACCTGGAAAAATGTTTCTTGTCGATCTTAAAGAAGGGCGAATTATCTCAGATGACGAAATTAAAAAAAAGGTATTCACAAGAAACCCATATTCTCAATGGGTCAGAGAAAATCAAATAAATTTAGAGGATCTCTCTTCTAGTAAAAAAATACTCGCCGCAGATAAAAGCAGTTTGCGTATGCGGCAGATTTTCTTTGGTTATACTACCGAGGATATCAAGTTTATTATTTCATCGATGGTTGCTCAGGGTGAGGAACCAACGGGTTCCATGGGTAACGATACACCACTTGCAGTGCTTTCTCATCGGCCTCAATTATTATTTCATTATTTTAAACAATTATTTGCTCAAGTAACGAACCCGGCAATCGATTCCATTCGGGAAGAGCTAGTAATGAGTATGAGTATTAATCTTGGGAAAGAACAAAATCTGCTTGCAGAGTCTCCTATGCATTGTCAAAAACTTAAGCTTACACATCCCATTCTGACAATAGAAGAAATCGATAAAATTAAATCTCTGGATCAGCAGAACCTAAAGTCAGTCGTACACTCTACAATCTTTCCTGTATCTGAGAAAAGCGGCGCTTTGAAAAAAGCAATGGAAGGTTTATGTTCTGAGGTGTCCAAGTCTATTGAAAATGGTGCGACTATTATAGTGCTATCTGATCGAGGAGTAGATAATGCAAATGCTGCTATTCCAAGTTTATTAGCTGTTTCAGGTGTCCATCATCATTTATTGAGAAACAAAACTAGAACTAAGGTAGGTATTGTTATCGAGTCTGGTGAACCTAGGGAGATGATGCATTTTGCATTGCTGATAGGTTATGGCGCTGGTGGGATATGTCCATACCTAGCTTATGAAACAGCCGTGAAGACAGCAGAAGAAGGTATTTTTATTAAGGATACAAAGTCAGAAGATGTGATCCCTAATTATATTAAATCAACTCGTAAAGGTTTATTCAAGATTATTGCTAAAATGGGAATATCAACTATTCAAAGCTATCGAGGTGCACAAGTTTTTGAAGCTGTTGGTTTGAGCGATGACTTTATTAACCAATTTTTTAATGGTACGCCTTCTAGAGTAGCTGGTGCAGGAATTGATGTAATCGAAAGAGAAACTTTGGCGCGACATCAATTGGCTTATAAAAATATTGAATCTCTTCCTATTCCTCTTGATCCTGGGGGTAATTATCACTGGCGACGAGGTGGGGAAGAACACATGATCAATCCAAATTCAATAGCTCTTTTGCAGCATTCAACAAGATCAAATGACTATAAACTATTTAAAAAATTTTCCCATAATGCTGATGAGGAAAATACAAGAAGATGTACATTGCGCGGGTTAATGAAGTTTAAAAAAAGAAACCCTATTCCTATAGACGAGGTAGAACCAGTTTCTGAAATCACTAACAGGTTTTGTACAGGTGCGATGTCTATAGGATCTATTTCTAGAGAGGCCCATGAGACCTTAGCGATAGCTATGAATAGGTTAGGTGGCAAAAGTAATACGGGAGAAGGGGGAGAAGATTCAGCTCGTAATATTCTTGATTCCAACGGTGATTCGCGCCGTAGTAAAATTAAACAAGTTGCATCAGGTAGATTTGGTGTGAGTAGCTATTATTTGGCAAATGCAGATGAAATTCAGATTAAGGTAGCACAAGGAGCAAAGCCTGGTGAGGGGGGCCAACTGCCAGGACATAAAGTTTCTGAATATATTGCAAAAATTAGGAACGCAACTCCTGGAGTAACTTTAAT
Source organism: Nitrospina sp. (assembly GCA_018697205.1). Taxonomy (GTDB): domain Bacteria; phylum Nitrospinota; class Nitrospinia; order Nitrospinales; family VA-1; genus Nitromaritima. The sequence goes on from JABHTG010000138.1 coordinate 42,092, forward strand.
TTCCCCCCCACCACATCACGATATTTATTCAATAGAGGATTTACAGCAATTAATTTTTGATTTACATAATGCAAATCCTACTGCGGATGTAAGCGTTAAATTAGTTGCGGAAGTTGGGGTTGGGACAATAGCAGCTGGTGTATCTAAAGCTAGGGCAGAGGCTGTCCTTATAAGTGGGCATGATGGTGGCACAGGTGCTTCGCCCCAGACATCTATCAAGCATGCTGGTTTGCCATGGGAGTTGGGTTTGTCAGAAACTCAACAAGTGTTGGTTTTAAATGATCTAAGAGGAAGAATTCGCTTGCAGGTGGATGGCCAGTTTAAAACAGGACGCGATGTGATTATCGGCGGGATGCTAGGAGCTGATGAAATAGGATTTTCAACAATAGCACTCATAACTATGGGATGTATTATGATGCGAAAATGTCACTTAAATACATGTTCAGTTGGAGTTGCAACCCAAGACCCAGAACTCCGTAAAAAGTTCTCAGGTCTGCCAGACCATGTAGTTAATCTATTTACTTTTATAGCAATGGAGGTACGCGAAATTATGGCAGAATTGGGGTTCCGCAAATTTCAAGATCTCATTGGGCGAGTTGATCTTTTAGATGTAGGGAAGGGTGCTGAACATTGGAAGTCGGCGGGTATAGATATTAGCAATATACTTTATAAGCCGGAAATGCCTGATACAGTCGCTATTTATAATAATTGCAAACAAGATTTGAGCGCTGATCTTGATGATGCACTTGATCATCAATTAATAAATAAGGTCAAAGATACTTTAGAAAATAAAAAGTCCATTCATCTTGAGCATAGAATCACAAATACCCAAAGAGCAGTGGGCGCGATGCTTAGTTTTGAAATTTCCAAGAAATTTGGTGAAGAAGGGTTGCCTGAAGATACTATTGTCGTTGACTTCAAAGGGTCTGCGGGTCAGAGCTTTGGAGCGTTTCTTGCGAAAGGGATTACTTTTAACTTATTGGGTGACGCGAATGATTACGTGGGCAAATGCCTTTCAGGGGGAAAAATCATTGTTAGTCCATCTCCTGATTCTACAATTGTTCCAGAAAAAAATATTATTGCAGGAAATGTAATTCTTTATGGTGCTACAGGTGGAAAAATATTTTTACGTGGTTTAGTTGGAGAACGTTTTTGTGTTCGTAATAGTGGATGCCAAGCCGTTGTTGAAGGTGTTGGTGACCATGGATGTGAGTATATGACCGGTGGTATAGTCGTTGTCCTTGGAGAAACGGGAAAAAATTTTGCTGCCGGGATGAGTGGAGGAATTGCTTTTGTTTTAGACCGTAATAAAAAGTTTGATCTGTTTTGTAACAAGGGTTTGGTTGATCTAGTCCCTGTAAAAGAAGATGAGGATGTCGTACAACTAAAGACTTTGATTAACCAACATTATCAATATACCAAGAGTACGGTCGCAAAAAAAATTCTTGATGAATGGGAGATATCTTTAAGTCAGTTTGTAAAAGTTTTTCCTAGAGACTATAAACGAGTTTTACAAGAACGAAATCAAAAAATATTAAAAGAGGTTTCTTGATGGGTTCCATAAAAGGATTTATGCAGCATGAAAGAGAGACCCCAATTTCGCGTCCAATAGATAAGCGATTGCAAGATCATCTAGAAGTATATGACCCTCTTAGTGAAGAAAAATATATGGAACAGGGGGCTCGTTGCATGGACTGCGGAGTTCCATTTTGTCAAAGCGATAAAGGATGTCCTCTTGGGAATATGATTCCTGACTGGAACGACATGGTGTATCAAGGTAAATGGGAAGAAGCTCTTACTCTTTTACTGAAGACCAATAATTTTCCAGAGTTTACTGGACGTATTTGTCCAGCACCCTGTGAAGGTTCATGCGTCCTTGGTATCAATGAATTGCCGGTCTCTATATGTAAAATTGAAGAAGCTATTGCAGAAAAGGGATTTGATAAAGGATTTATAAAGGCTAATCAACCTAAACATAGGACCGGGAAAAAAATTGCGATTGTGGGATCGGGCCCTGCTGGATTAGCTTGTGCTGATCAACTAAATCAGGCAGGACATTCGGTAACCGTCTATGAAAAATCTGACCGAGTAGGAGGCCTTTTAATGTATGGGATTCCAGGCTTTAAACTCGATAAGAAAGTGGTCAAGAGAAGAGTAAAGTTGATGGAGGATGAGGGAGTGACTTTCATTACAAGTGTCAATATAGGAGTAGACATACTTCTTAAAAAATTAGTTGATGACTTTGATGCTGTAGTGTTGTGTGGAGGATCAGAGAAACCTCGTGACCTCCCCATAGAAGGTAGGGACCTTGATGGTGTTCATTATGCGATGGAGTTTTTGCCACAGCAGAATAAACGTAATGAAGGTGATGTTGTTTCTAGGGAAGTTGCCATTGTTGCAAAAGATAAAAATGTTTTAATCATTGGTGGTGGGGACACTGGATCCGATTGTCTTGGTACCTCACTTCGACAAGGCGCTGAAAACGTTTATCAATTTGAGTTATTACCGAAGCCTCCTGGTGAAAGAAAACCAACAAACCCTTGGCCTCAATGGCCCATGATTATGCGGGTGAGTTCATCACATCAAGAGGCAAAATCTGAAATTAGACAATTTAGTGTTTCTACAAAAAAGTTTTCTGGAGTTGAGGGAAAGCTTAATAAAGTTCATGCTTCTCAGGTAAAGTTTGGTGACCCAGATCCTGAGACCGGTCGGGCTCCATTAATTGAGGTACCTGGTTCCGAGTTTGAATTGGATGTCGATCTAGTATTGCTTGCTATGGGTTTTGTTCATCCAGTACATGAAGGAATGATTTCTGAGATTGGTGTTAAACTTGATGATCGTGGTAATGTTTGGTGTGATGAAGATAAAATGACAAGTATTGATGGCGTTTTTGTTGCAGGTGATATGGCGCGTGGCCAATCCTTAGTTGTTTGGGCCATTGCCGAAGGGCGCGAAGCAGCAAGAGGTGTAGATAAATATCTTATGAATACAACTGTTCTTCCTCATAGTCAGTTTTTAAAATAGCTATTTAACCACCTACCTATTAAATGTGTGTGGGTGGAAAGGATAGATGATTGAATCATTTTTTTAATTTCTTAATGAAAGGAGGTATTTTGTTATAGATAGAACCTCTTTCTTCGATTTAATTAAAGTTTTAGTTTTTGAAAAAATCCCTTGAGTGTTTCCTTAATTGGATTGCCTTCGATTTCAGCAAGTTCTTGGAAAATTTCTTTTTGTTTCTTATTTAGTTTCTTAGGTGTTTCAACCATCATTTGAATGATTTGATCACCTCTACCATTCCCACGAACATGGGGAATACCAGCGCCAGTGATACGCATCATCTCTCCAGATTGAGTTCCTGGCTTAACTTTAATAATCTTGCTTTCATCATTTAGTAGAGGAACCTCAATTTCAGCTCCAAGTGCAGCTTGGGAAAACGAAAGATTTAAACGACAATATACATCGTACTCTTGGCGTTGAAATATTTCATCGGGAGCAACACGGATAAATATATATAAATCGCCCGGTTGTAAGCCAGGCGGCCCCGCTTCTCCTTCGCCACGTAAACGTAATCTTGATCCATCGTTTACGCCGGCTGGTATAGTAGCGTTAATTGTTTTTTTTTCAGGAACCCTTCCTTCTCCATAGCATGTGTTACAGGGGTGTTCAATTAATTGTCCTTGGCCTCGGCATGCAGGGCAGGGGGATGCCATATTAAAAAAACCTTGCGTACGAACCACTTGTCCTGTCCCTCTGCATGTTGAGCAGGTCTTAGGAGATGTTCCAGCTTTTGCCCCGGACCCCTGACAAGAATTGCAATTCCCCTGTTTAGTGATATCCACTTTTTTTTCTGTACCAAAAGCTGCTTCAGTAAAAGAAATTGTCACATCTAGTCTCAGGTCAGCGCCGGTTTGTTCTCGGCGCCCACCACCACCTCCAAAAAAATCTTGGAAAATGTCACCGAAAGATGAAGCAATATCGTCAAAACCATGAAACCCGTTGAACCCTCTTCCTTTCAGTCCTTCATGGCCAAACTGATTGTATATTTGCCTTTTTTCAGGATCTTTAAGAACTTCATAGGCTTCTGCAGCTTCTTTAAATTTTTCTTCTGCCGTATGGTCACCTGGGTTTTTATCGGGGTGATATTTCATTGCCAATAGGCGGTATGCTTTTTTAAGCTCCGATTCTGAGGCCTGATTCGATACGTTTAAGACTTGGTAGTAGTCACGTTGACTCATAAAACTCCTTACTTTTTCAACTTTGCAATTTTAACTTTAGCCGCCTTGATCAGCTTTTCCTTGAATCGGTAACCTGTTTCAAGTTCTTCGACGATGAGCTCATCTTGAGATTTATCTTCTGTCTCGACTGTCAGAAAAACTTCATGAGATTTTGGGTCAAATTTTTCGCCAACAGAAGAGACAGTTTCCACACCATTTTCTTTAAGCTCATTCGAGAATTGATTGATGACAAGATTGATGCCTTGTTGGAGAGAATCTAGATCTTTTGACTGCGAGGAAGATAGAGCAGCTCGTTTAAGATTATCGAGTATTGGGACTAATCTCGCAAAGAGGATAGCTTTGAATTGATCAAGCCGTGTCTCGTTTTCTTTTTGCAATCGAATTCTAAACGCATCATTTTCTGCATTTTTATCCTTGTATGCAGCGATATATTCTCGAAGTTTTTTGTCTTTTTCTTCTGCTTCATTTTTTAAATTTTCTACAAAATTAGGTAGTCTTTCCTCTATAGGTTTATTGGCGGTATCTTTATCGTTTGATTCCTCACTTTCATCAACCCAATGCCTGCGATCCAATACTTTCATCTTGGGAGTTTCTCGTTTTTTATTTTTTTTAATTTCTGCCATAGAGCTTATAATGATTTGAGTTTAAGAGGTATAGAACTAAATTGTCCCTTGTCAGGTATTGCTGACTAGGGACAATTTAGTTATTGTATTTTGTGGGTATTATTTTTTGCTGATATCTTCGAACTCAGCATCGACAACATCATCATCTGCAGGGGCACTTCCATCAGTAGGTTGGTCGCCATCGTTAGGCGCTTCACCATCTGCTCCACCTTCTGCTTGTGTTTTTGCATACATTGCCGAAGCAAGTTTATGAGCAATTTCATTAACTTTTTCGATCTGGCTTTTCATCTCCTCAGCAGTACCCTCGAGATGTTTCTTTGCTTCTTCAATTGCTTCTTCAGCTGCCTTGATGTCCTCTTCAGGGAGCTTATCTTTATTTTCTCGAATAGTTTTTTCAGTTCCATAAATTACTGAATCGAGCTGATTCTTCACATCTATAGACTCACGACGTTCCTTATCAGCATCAGCATTTGCCTCAGCATCCTTGACCATATTTTCGATATCACTATCGGATAGACCAGTAGAATCGGTAATGGTAATTTTTTGCTCTTTGTTGGTGCCTTTATCTTTAGCAGAAACGTTAATTATGCCATTTGCATCTATGTCGAAGGTGACTTCAACTTGTGGGACACCTCTAGGTGCAGGTGGAATTCCATCTAAATTAAACTGTCCAAGAGAACGATTATCTTTTGACATTTCTCTTTCACCCTGAACCACATTAATTTCCACACTTGGCTGATTATCTGATGCGGTTGAAAATACCTCACTTTTTCTTGTGGGTATTGTTGTGTTACGTTCGATTAGCTTTGTTGTTACACCTCCTAGTGTTTCGATTCCAAGGGACAGCGGTGTGACATCGAGTAATAAAATATCTTTTACATCGCCAGAAAGAACACCTGCCTGAACAGCTGCACCAAGAGCAACAACTTCATCGGGGTTTACTCCACGATGGGGTTCTTTACCGAACATTTCCTTTACCACATCACCAACCTTTGGAACACGAGTAGATCCACCAACCAGAACGGCTTCGTCAATTTTGCCAGCCTCTAAGCCTGCGTCCTTAAGGGCATTGAGACATGGTTTTTTTGATCTTTCTATCAAATCATCTACCATGGATTCAAATTTGGCACGAGAAAGCTTCATGTTTAAATGTTTTGGACCGCTGGCATCTGCAGTAACGAAAGGTAAATTAATATCAGTTTCGTTAGTCGTAGAAAGCTCAATCTTAGCTTTTTCAGCAGCTTCTTTAAGCCTTTGTAGTGCCATGTTATCTTTGGATAGATCAACTCCTTGATCTTTTTTAAACTCTGTCACCAGCCAGTCAATTACTCGTTGATCCAAATTGTCACCACCTAAATGAGTGTCACCATTTGTTGCTTTTACTTCTACAACATTGTCACCTACTTCCAGAATGGAAACATCAAAAGTACCACCACCAAAATCATAAACACTAATCATGTGGTCTTTTTTCTTGTCAAGGCCATATGCTAGGGCCGAGGCAGTTGGTTCATTGATTATTCGTTTAACATCAAGACCAGCAATCTTACCAGCATCTTTAGTTGCTTGTCGTTGTGCATCATTAAAGTATGCTGGTACGGTAATTACTGCTTCTGAAACTGTTTCACCTAGATAAGACTCAGCTGATTTTTTTAGTTTCTGTAAAATCATTGCTGAAATTTCAGGGGGGCTATATTTTTTATCTCCAATCTTGATTTTTAATTCTTTTTTAGTTCCTTTTTCCACTTTGTAAGGAACCATCTTCATTTCTTCAGAAACCTCATCAATAGAACGACCCATAAAACGCTTAACTGAAAATATTGTATTTTCTGGATTAGCAATTGCTTGACGTTTTGCAACTTGCCCAACAAGAATTTCGCCTTCTTTAGTGAATGCGACAACAGAAGGAGTGGTACGACTCCCTTCTTCGTTAAGTATTACCTTGGGTTCGCTTCCCTCCATAACTGCAACCACAGAGTTTGTGGTTCCAAGGTCGATTCCGATAATTTTTCCCATAATGCTTATTCCTTTCTAAAATTGACTCTCAACATTCAAAAATTTTTAGAGTTTATAGTAAAAGGCCCTATAAAGGGCACTAAATCTCTCATTATTGTGTAAATGGTATAAGATTCGACCTTACCAATGTCAAGGTAACCTTATAGATATTTTCTACCAGTTGTAATTTTTAGTGAATGATTATGAAAACATTAGAAATAGTTGTTTTTTTCAAGTTAGATGCGATTTTTAGTTTGTTTGGCTAAAATCATGAAAATATTTTTAATAAAATAGAATGTTTAATTCTGTAAGTTTTATTTTTTAATTTATAATTATAAAAACGAAACTGATGAAATGTATTAGGAGATAAGTTGGAAAAGTATATTAATAAAAATGGTTTGCCTGTTGGAACTACGCCGAAGGAATTGTTCGAAGAGGTAATGAGAGGAACGGGTTTTGTTATGGGCCCTACTGTTTCAATTTTCAAGGAAAATGCAGGCCTTCATGATAAAAAAATTGTAGTTTCAAGGATGCTGAGTTCAAAACGTTCTGCAGAGACCCAAACATTTTTGGTAAGCCAGTTCCAAGAAGCAGTTGATCTTTTTAATAGTTGGAGAAACTAGCATTAAAATAAATTTTGGAGATCAGTTTCTTTGATTTTATATTTAACTGACTTAAAGAAGTTATGTTAAGAGCTAAAGACCTAGTTTAATTTATTTAAGTTTGAGGATACTCAATGTTACCTGAATGGAAATTATTTATAAAAGAAATAGAAGATAAAAAAGAAAATCTGCAAGGAGCTGATTTAGGAAATAAAAAACTTATGGGTGCTAATTTAACTGGAGCAGATTTGACGGATGCAGACTTAAGTATTTCTTACCTAATAAAAGCAGACTTAAGCAATGCAAATCTAACCAATGCTGATTTGACAGGAGCAGTAATGAGTGAGGCTAAATTTAACGGCGCTAATTTAGATGGAGCGGAACTAGAGGATGCTTTCCTGCATGGAGCAGATCTTACTAGGGTTATCAACCTTACTTGCGAGCAACTTGATCTTGCTAACTTTGACAAAGAAACTCTGTTCCCAGAATATATTCAAATTAACTGGAATTCTGATAATACTTTTACATGTTGCGATAGAGATTAAGAGGGGGTTTAAAAAACTTCGTTAACTAAACCGCCTTTTCCAACTTCTGGTCCGGGTAGTATTTTTGTGGATTCAGCGGTGTTGACTTTATTCATCCCTATCTTTGAACCCATGTCAAACTTAGCCCCCATATCCCGAACAGCTTCGGCTTCTGGAGCCAAAGATTTCAAACTAGATTTTTGGGCAGATGCCATCTGCTGTATTACTTTAAATTTGCTATTGATGCCTTCCGAGTTTTGTGAAGCACCTAAGCCTGACGAAAATCCAGAATTTTCCATGACCACCACTCCCCAGTAAATAGTCTGTTTATTTAGGCGCCGATTCCATGGCTTTTTATGTAATAATGCAATCCTTCGCTAATTTTTTAATAGATTATGTTCTACTGCCTTGAATTACAAGGTTTTTTTATTTTAAATAGTTGGGAAATTGATATTATTTTTTTAAAACAAAAAAACCTACAATATATCAATAACTTGTAATTTGATGCTAATAGTTACTTTTTTGGGGTATAACATCAAAACCGATCAAATATCAATAATGTCATCACTTTCAGATGGCTTTGAGTGATAGCTTTGGTTTGTGAAAGTATTACTTTTGCTATATTGGTTATTGTTTGATTTTAGTTGATTTTTCCGGAAGAATCTTAGGATTAAAATCACTACCCCAATCACGAGGGCTATCACGAAAAGTGTGAATGTGAAAAATGACAGCAACGCAACGATCGCTCCAATCCAAAGAATTAGAGAAACTTTGTTCCAGAAGGTCATCCTTCTTACTGTTTGGCCTCCAAATTGATGAAGTGTCACTTTTTATGATATATAGATTAATAAAATTTTATTAAATTGTAAGAATAATAAAACTATGAGTCAGATACCATCTAGCATTATACCTTGTCCGACCTGCAAAGTAAAAAACCGGATCAAACAATTTCACTTTGATAAAATTCCTTTATGCGCTAAATGTGGAACAAGACTAGTCAGTGAAAGCGAAAATAAAACTCAAGTTTGGTTTAGTGAGTCACTTAAAGATATCTCCGGTATCCCTGATCCCGATTTTTTGGGTGAATCGTGAAATAATATTAAATTTAAATTATTGTTTGATTTTTTTAATCTTATTTATTAAAAACTAATTAACTCTTTTACATTTAAGGAAAGCTATGGATACGGTTGATACAATTGATAAAGTTTTAAAAGAAAAAATATCTGCTGACTATGTAGAGATTGTGGATGAGAGTCATTTACATCGAGGTCATAAGGCTGCAGGTGGAGGCGGACACTATTCAATTAAAGTTGTTTCAAAGCAATTTGAAAATATTGACTTAATAAACTGTATGCGGATGGTATACACTGCCTTGGACGACCAAATTAATGGTCAACCTAAGCTAATTCATGCCCTACAGATAAAAGCTTATACACCGTCTCAGTGGGATAAGGTGTCATAAAGTATCTATTTTTATTGTACCTTTAGATGATCTGTTATGATTCGGTAGGGTTAAACTTCTAACTCTTCGCAGTTTTTTAACATTTCTGACTCGGTGAGGTACTTGTTCCCATCAGTTGTTACCTGATTTTTGTACAGGTCTAGCTTAAGATACTTTTTACTTTGTGGGGATTCCGCGAATGCTTTTGCACCTTCATCACCTATAACATTTCCAAACATAGATAATGATTTTAACTTCGGGAATTTTTGGCTGTTGGCAATAGCGACGGCACCTTCATCTCCTATATCATTATGGTTGAGATTGAGCATTTCTAGGTTACCTAAGTGAGGAGAGTTAGCCAATGCTTCAGCGCCCTCATCTGCACATTGATTTCCTGGAAGGACAAGTTCCTTAACATGTGCTAATTCTGGATTTTTTGCTAATTCCATTACACCTCTAAGTCCTAAAAACTTGTCTCTAAGATTTACTACTGTCCCATCGTCAGACATGTTTTCTTTTAAAAGTTTTTCAACTTTATTCATTAAACTCTCCAACTTTAAAGTGGAACTTTTGACTTGTTTGTATTTTATCAGGTTTGAAAATAAATAGCTGTCGAAATAAAAAACCGGTCACTAAACGTGACCGGTTTTTTTTGAATTATATAAAGAAAATCACAAAAGCGGATCCAGGAAAAGCCCGTCAGTTTGCCACTTTTCTATTTCTTCTTTCGTGGGGATAGGGGGCACAGGTCTTTTCTCTGTCCGTGCATCCAATGGGTCATGGAACGTCCTAGCGTAAGCTTCTGCTTTCCATAGATAAAGGTGCTGAAACATTAGACCCCAAGGTGCCATAGCTGTACCATCTACACCCCTAGTAACTCGCTTGTACCATAATGAATCTGGCCAGTCCTCCATTTTGACACCAACAAGTTGATCTGGCATTTTATCAGTATCCATATTCTCTGCATTACGAAAATCCAGAGCTCCAGTCATCATGGGGATTCCATCTTTACCATGACAAACTGCACAGTTCAATCCATCAGTATTAGGCTCCAACCCTTCGAATACCACTTTACCTTCTTCAATTATTTTAGGGTCATCCCACCAAGTCCATTGATTTGGGAATTTCCCTTCAACGGGCATAACTGTAGGGTTACGTAAAGTTTTTAAATATGCAACTAGCGCATTTAATTCATCTTCACTTAAATCTTCATCATAGTAGGTAGGCATGGCCTTTTTAGATTTTTTATCTTCATAGCCTGGGGATTGTATTTTTCGTGGCTCAAGAATTTGTTCTTTGATGTAATCCTCAGAATATAATCCAATTTGCTTGGTTCCGAGGTTAGGCCCACGGTCTGAGTTCCCCTCCCAAAAAACTTTATGACAATTGAAGCATTTGTTACTGGAAAAAACTTCACGGCCAGCTGCAATAACCTCAGGGCCGGCAAGACCACTCAGCTTTATAGGGGGCCTATCTAGTTTTTCAATTTCATGCTGAGGATCAAACTGAGGGAGCTGAGCTGTTATAGTGATAAATAATCCAGAGGCCAATGCATAAGTTGTTAGAAGACGGAAGGTAGAGGTCAACTTAGACTTTTCAGGTTTAAGTGCCTTGGAGTCGAGAATTAGAAAATATACAAGTCCTACAAATGAAAATGCAACAAATTCTATTTGCCACCAGATGGGAAACCCAAGTTTCTCAGCTACAACCCATATAATTCCAGCAAGAATAAGTACTATTGGCAGCTTAAACCCTAAATTTTTTCCAAAAGATATTTCTGTTTTTTTTCTTTGTGGGAGAGATAAAAGAAAAGCATACATCATCACGACACCAGCAAAGCCCCAACTAGCACTCCGGGGTAGCTCAAACCAGGCAACAATAACCCATATAACAGCTGCTAATGGCAGAAATTTTAAAGTCATGCCAGTTAAGTTTTGAAAAAAAGACGGTTGTTGCATTGTAACGCTCCTAAAATATTATTCTGCCATCTGTGGAGTAGCTTGGGGAGCAACTTTATCAGTTTTTTTCTTTGACTTTGGATACTTTATGCCCAACCAGATGATGCAAGTCATTATGATAAAGAAAGTCCAAACGATAGTAGTTACATGGAAACCAGATTCTGCTAATGTTGGTGCAAATTTCTCCGGAGTGACGTCTTTGTAAACTTTGTAGACGTGCCAATTCATTCTAGAAAGTGAGCGTATAGTTCCCATCCAGCTCATTAACCATATATCAGCAAATCCTAGAAAGATGAGACAATAGATACCAAGTGGATTGATCTTACCGTAATGAACTTTTCCTGTTTTAGTTGCTATTGTATAAAATATATAGTTTACAAAAGTCACTGTAACTAGTGCAAAGGCAGCCGTATTTTTAGAAATCATCAAGGCAAGAAATGCTAGATTGTCAGGTAATACCATTGATGAATCCATTCCAGGCTCAGGCATCATGGTTGCAAAGAAACGCCTTGGTGTGAACCAGATTGTAGCGGCAATTACAATCAGCACAAAACCAAATTTCATAGCAGGGAAAAAGCGTTCAGCCTTTTCTATCCGCTGCATACTTACCCACATATATATATTACTCATACTAAACATTGTCCCAACAAGCAGGCCTTGAACTAACATGAACATTGACTCACGATCAGACATGATATACATGCCGATGGTGGCATCGTACTGATAAATTTCACGGACAAAAATGTAGCCCATCGCTGGTAGTGGAATCATTATTGCGACACCTATAATGTTCCCTATATAACCGACCCAGTCGTAATATTCTTTTTCTTCTTTTTTTTCAGACCAAAGGTACATGTAAGCACCAATAACGCAAACCATATATCCGCCAAATGTTCCATTGCCGACGAGCCGATGGTAGTTAAGTGGCATCCAACCAGCATTTGTTACCTTGCTCCATTCGCTTATATTGGTTATTTGGTCTAGAGGTACAGGTGGTGTTTGCATGAATGTAGTTGGGCCATCCAATGCCACAAGCAACGATAACCCTAAAACGTTAAGAATCACTCCTAAAACAATGTGTCTACCCTTCTTGTTGCTTTTATTCAATGGATCCCATGAGTACACGTATATGTACATGATGACCGTTTCTAATATGAAAAGGGTGGGATAAATTACCATGAAAAGAACAGGAAAAGACGATACAAGATAAGAGATGAAATCACTATAAATCACTAACATCACGAATAGGAACAAACCGCCTGATAGGGCTGTAAAGCTATAGGCAAAACCTATAACTTTTGTGACCTCGTGCGCTAGACGTTCAAATTTAAAATCGGATTCGGCAAACATGATACCGTTGGCAAGAAGACCTCCAACTAAACCATTCACTGCGGCAAGAATTATTCCATCGGCATGTAATGTATCGACAGGTGTTAGGGCGCAGGCAATAACTGTTCCAACGATAGTTCCAATTACGCCTGAAACTTTTAAATTCATGCATCTGTGAAAATAATTCAGAAAACTAACAGCGAGAGCTCCAAAGGCGCAAGCCCACATACCAAATAGCACACCATGATGGATTCCAACAATTACCTCAAATGTTATTCCTATAACTACCCCTATAAGTACTCCAAGGAAAACATTGGACAAGATGATAGCTTTTCTAACACCTTGAGTACGGCGCGCTCCCATCACTTCCATGATTACAACGAACATTGGGCAACCAAGTATAAAGGAAGCAAATAGGATATGCATTTGGGCCGCAAACCAGGTAAATTTGCGATTGCTTAGCCCAAGGAAAGATACTTCTTCAAATTCATGATCTTTTGCCGGGCCAATATCTGTTAAATATGAAAGGTCTTCGCTTTCTTCCTCGCCATCGGCAGATTCTTCTCCATCACCTTCTTCTTCTTCATCTTCTTCATCTTCTTCATCTTCTTCATCTTCTTCATCTTCTTCATCTTCTTCATCTTCTTCTTCTTCATCTGCATAAGCAGTTGATGGTCCATTTAAACTAAATAAGTATGATGCAGAAGCAGGTATGAAAGCAGGAGCCAAATGTCCCATTCCATAGAAAAATATCAGAGCAATGAGGATGGTGAATACAGAATTTTTGGTTTTTGGTTTTTCAGGCGAATGATACATCGAGGCCTCTATTTATATATAAATGGAGTCTTTAAAAAAGTAGAATTTGTAAAGTAAAAATTGCGCTAATGAAAAGTAAAGTTGAAAGAAATATCACACGATTTTTCTAATGTCAAGGAGCTTTAAAGAGCATTTTTTTTTAACGGTTTGGGAGCCTTTGTACGCTTGGAGAAAGCCTTGAAGTCTTCTTAATCAGTGCAAGGGTTGTCATTAATACTTTTTGTTTTAAGATTAATTTTTATTCACTTTCGGCAATATCGTCCAGAGGCATAATAAGGAGGCCAAATCCCATTGCTGTGCTAAAAACAGAAAGAAGTCCGACGAAGACCTGAGGCCATTCGGCCGTTATATCTCGTACGGACCAAACAAATAAAAATCCTCCTATCACCATGAGTATTATTCCTAAAAACCTAATTTTCGTGCTATTCATTGTATTAATTACCCTCTGCTGTGGATTTTCTTTTACGGTCAATAAGGATTAAATTGCGGATATAAATAACTGAACCAAGACTTTGTCCGAGAATAAAAACTGGATCTTCCCTGTGAATTGCATACGTCAATAAAATAACACTTCCTATTATGCTGCAGTACCAGAAAGTAATGGGGATAGTGCTTTCTCCCTTTTTTTCGGAAACCAACCATTGAATTACAAACCTTGCTCCGAAGGCGATCTGACCTACAAATCCTATAACAAGCCAGTATGTTGCAGTCATTTTTTACCTTTCCTCAATAATATCATAATTAATTTGTCTTTTTTTCATCCAGCGTATCGCTAAGAGATCTTTAAATGAAGTAAATAGGCGATTACGGATGTTATATTTAGAGTAACCATGCATGCGGGGATAATGCCTCACTTTTACTTGAGTGACGCTAAATCCTTCCATTTTCATTAGTGTTGGGAAAAAGCGGTGCATTCCATTATACAATTTAATATTTTTGAAACATGCTCGCCGAAATGCTTTGAGTGAGCAACCTGTGTCGGCTATGGATTCCTCGCTAAGGGTATTCCTCACAGAATTAGCTATTTTTGAAGATAGTTTTTTAATCCAAGGGTCGTTACGCTTATGTCGCCATCCACAGACAACGTCAAATTCACTTATTTTCTCGAGTAGTATGGGGATATCAGCGGGGTCATTCTGTAAGTCTGCATCCATTGTAACAATAGTATCACCACGGGCTTTGCTAAAACCTGCTGCGAAAGCTGCTGTTTGTCCATGATTACTTCCAAACCGAATAAGGCGCAGATGAGGGTTTTTATCTTGTAATTTTCGTATTAGCTGAGCACTACCATCCACACTTCCGTCATCTACTAGGATGACTTCGTAGCTTTTATGAAGTGGTCCTATATTTTTTGTGATTTTTTCGTCAAGCAGGGTCAGGTTTTCTCTCTCGTTATAAACAGGGATAACGATTGAAATTTCAAGTCCTTGTGAATTAGTTAAGTCGGATATTTTCATCGTTATACTAATACAGGTGATGGCTGTTGTGACGCTAGTTGTCCACATGCCCCAAGGATATCTGTTGCTCGATTTTGCCTTATAAAGACAGTATGGTTTTTTGACATGAGATATTGCTGAAATGTGTGAGCTCGCTCTTTGCTAGGAGGTCGAAACTTAGATTCGGAGAATTTATTGAATAAAATTAAATTTACTTTGCAGGGAATGCCGTGCAGTAACCTAGATAAACGTTTAGCATCTTCATCACTATCATTTATTCCTTTCAGTAGAACGTATTCGAATGTAAATCGTCGAGATGGCTTAAGCGGATATTCTCGCAAACAGTTTATCAATTCTTCGATTGGGTATTTTTTATTTATAGGCATAATTTCCTCGCGCGTTTCATTATCTGTAGCATTCAGAGATATTGCAAGGTTCACATGTAGGTCTTCGTTTTTAAATTTTTGAATAAGTTCAACTTGTCCGGCTGTAGATAAAGTGATTTTACGAGAGGATAACCTTAAGGCCTCTGGCATAATCATAATCCTTATAGAATCAATGGTAGCGTCATAATTATCTAGAGGCTCGCCCATCCCCATGAATACGATATTAGTTATCTGGTTTTGCTCTGATAGAGAGTTATTTACAGCTATGCATTGTCCGATAATTTCATCGCTTGAAAGATTTCGCTTCAGACCCATTGTTCCTGTCATACAAAAAGCGCATGCAAGGCGGCATCCAACCTGACTTGATATACATAAGGTTTTTCGCTTTTCTGCAGGCATCCAAACACTTTCAATTGTTAATCCATCTTTTAGCTCGAATAGATATTTAATTGAACCATCTTGCGATCTAGTTTTACTTAGTATTTGAGGTACAGAAATATAAAAATGTGCTTTTAATAGTATCCGTAACGATTTAGATAAATTAGACATATGGTCAAAATCATAAAGCTTATAGTGGTATATCCATATAAATACTTGGTGCGCGCGATATGGTTTAATTCCGTGTTTGATTAAAAAATCTTGGAGATATGAATAGGGAAAGCCAATCAAATTATTTTGTTTCATTAACATAACTTAGAAGATTTTAAACATATTCAAAAAAGGGTGCGTTTTCGCTGTTTAAGTATTTCGGTGAGATCAATACTGAAAGGGTCACCGACAGAAAAGAATTGAGTTTAATATAATTTATGTTTGATAAATAAGCTATATGTTTGCTTTGTTTATTTCTAAATTTTTAATTTCCATTTCTGAGGTAGGCCTATATGGGGTAAAACTTTGCTAGGATGTAGGTTACAATCGTCAAGCTGATGAAAGAAATGAAAAGGGAACACCCAGCAAGTCCTAGGACTGGAGATGGGGTTTTTTGAAGGTTTCTATTTCTTAGCCACAGTAGTGTAATAATAATACAGACTAGAGATGCTGTGATCGCAGTCCAAGAAAGTGTAAGAACCTTTGGACTGAAAACTATATTATCATTTACATGATTTAGGATTGCGATAGCCCACCCTAATGCAGGTAAACTGATAAAATAGGAAGTTAGACAATGATTATTTTCTTTTCCTTTATATTTAGAAACAAAACGAAGACCTAGAATAATAAGGGAGAACAAAAGAAAGGAAATTAGTAGAGTATTTGTTTTTTGTTTTGCTTTTTCGCTACGGATGAAGTTAAGCGCTCCAAGGACGTACTTAGAAGCTTCTACCTCATCTGCTTCGTAATATCCCCCCTGACTAGTATCGGAAATAAAAACTCTTGCAGTGGATGATTCCGCAGGGAGAGATATCGCTCTATATTCGTTTTTACTAGCGGAGCGAATTTCAAGATAAACGATACCAGTGTGATATTTTAGATTATAGTTTGCGAGCTGGGCCAATTTATTTGCATACTTACCGTGCTTGTCGTGATAGGTTTCCTGAGCTTTAATTAGATCGTAAAGTGCTTTGCGTGCCATCACATCGTAATTATTTTCAAAAATTGTAGTGCATGATGTAAGGCTAACCAAAAATATGAATAAAATTAGGTGCTTTTTTATTACGGGTAAACGCATAACAGAATTTATTAGGTTCAGGTTGCAGCTTTATGTTTTTAGGTAATAGAATCCCGAATTTATATCATGCGTTTGCCATTCAGGCAAGCTTAGGGGGGACATAGAATGTTGAAGAAATTAAAATTTGTTACCAGTAATGAAGATAAGGTTAGAGAAGCTTCAGATATTTTGGAGTGTTCTCTCGATCAGGTTTCTGGATTAAATATACATGAAATACAGGATAGCGATATAAAAAAAATAGTCGCTCACAAAGCTCAGCAAGCCTTTGATGAGCTTAGGTGTCCCATTTTGGTAGAAGATTCAGGACTGATTTTTACCGCATGGAATGGACTTCCCGGAGCGCTGGTAAAGTGGTTTGAAATTAGTGTTGGTTGTCAGGGTTTATTGAAAATGCTAGAAGGGTTTGAAAATCGAGAGGCCTTTGCAGTCTGCGTGGTAGCTATTTTTGATGGGCAGAAAATGCTTATAGCTGAGGGTGAAAAAAAAGGAACAATTTCGCATAGTACTCGTGGTAAAAATGGTTTTGGATGGGATGTTATATTTATCCCGGAACATCACAAAAAAACTTACGCTGAAATGAACTTCAAAGAAAAAAATGCCATTTCGCACCGACGGATGGCATTTGAAAAGTTGAATACAAAAATTAATATATAGGATTTTATCTAAGCGAGATTTAAGTATTTAGGTGTTGTTACTCTTTGCCTAACTTTATCTTTCTGGAACTATTGGTTTAATTGTCGTATAGTTGGTTTTTTATAGAACTCTCATGTTTGATTATTCTTAAAGAGGCTAAAATTAATGAAAGAAAAGGCTTATGTAGTTAAGATTGCTTCATTAACGTTTGCTATTGCTATTATCTTTGCAGGAACTATTGGTTGTGGTAAACCAGGAAGTGTTCTTAATTGGTATCCGAAGGCTGAAAAAATGGACGGTAAAATGACCTCTGCGTTAGAGCATGAAATTGTTGTCGATAAATTTGATCTTAATGATACAGTCGTTATAAAGGGTGATGACAAAAATTTGAGCCGTCGCTGGTGGGTTGAGGTTGATTGTGATTATTGGGCTGGTTGTTTTATGCGATGCGAAGGCTCGAAACAACAATGCCTCAAGATAGCTGAGGATTCTGACTTTACTGTGAATTCTATTGCTCCCTTTTAATGGAATAAGTGTTTACTTGATTCATGGCACTAATTTTTACTGTTGATGATGATGCTAATATTAGAGGCTTGATTAAGGCTTTGTTAGAAGACCGTGGCCATGAAGTTGTGGCTTTGGAGAATGGAAAACAGTGCCTTGATCGACTCGATGAGAATCCTTCCGTAGTTTTTCTTGATGTTGCCATGCCTATGATGGATGGCATGGAAATATTAAAATCTATAAAGAATTTAAAAAATGACTTGCCAGTTATAATGGTAACGGCTTTTGATGTTACAGACTCTGCCGTTAAGGCCATGAAGCTTGGGGCATTCGATTATATTGTTAAGCCTTTTGATGAACTTCGTCTTTTTTCTGTTTTGGATAAGGCTATAGAACAAACTACTTTGGTCGGGCAGGTACGCTATCTTCAAGGTGAGTTAAGTAAAGTGCAGGGTGTTAGGAATATTGTAGGCAAAAGTTTGGCTTTGACAGATACCTTAAGCAAAATTAAAAAGGTTGGTAGTAGTAATGCGGGAGTTCTACTTCTTGGTGAGAGTGGTACCGGAAAAGAATTAATGGCACGAGCCATTCATGAGAATAGTCGTTTTTCTAAGGGGCTATTTGTTGATATCAATTGTGGAGCGATTCCTGAGAACTTACAGGAAAGTGAGCTCTTCGGACATAACAAAGGTTCTTTTACGGGAGCAACTGAGTCTCGTAAGGGAAGGTTGGAACTAGCGGATGAAGGGACTCTTTTTCTTGATGAAGTTGCAGAGATGTCTTTGAATACTCAAGTCAAATTCCTGCGTTATCTCCAAGAAAAAAGCTTTGAGCGAGTAGGAGCTGTGAAAAAAATATTCACTAACACACGAGTAATAGCTGCTACTAATAAAGACCTTCTAGAAAAAGTTAATGACGGATCTTTTCGTGAAGATTTATATTATCGACTGGCGGTTTTCCCAATTAAAGTTCCACCTTTGAGGGAACGCAAGGAGGATATACCAAGTCTTGCGGCTCATTTTGTAGATAATTTTAAAAAAGAATTTGGAAAAAAGACTTTTTCGATTACCCCTGAGGCAATGAATATACTTATGAATTATTTTTGGCCTGGAAATGTACGCGAGTTACAAAATGTTATTTATCAAGTAATGATAATGGCAGAGTCGGGTAGTATTGATATCGATACCTTGCCGGAAAACCTGAGAAGCGTAAATTCTAAAAAAAACCATATTGCTACTACGCCTCAATATGGCTCCAGTCTAGCAGGTTCTATCGACCCTTTTGAGGATTCAATAAGGCAAGTTCTACAAAGAGCTTTAGAACTTACTAATGGAGATATCCCAGAGACTGCAAAACAATTAAAATTAAGTCGGTCTAGTTTTTATAGAATGGTACAAAAATATGACCTTACAAAACCTGCCCCTAAGAATTAATTCATAGAAATTTACTTAATCCTAAATTATTTTAAATAAAATTTGTACTTAATTTGTTCTTAGAATCCCTAAAATGGAATTCCATTTATGGGATACTTTACTTTCCTTATACACAATAACTAGAAATTTATTTAATAATTAGGCTCTTAGTGAATACTGAGTTGAGGGGCTCTTTTCGGCACAGGTATTGCTTAGTTATTGTAGAAACATGATCATCTATAACATCTAAAGATGCTGGCTGACTATAAGATTGGAGTGAGTAAATGGATTATGTTGTTCGAACATTAGATACCGACGGAAAACTAAAAAAGGAGCGCCTCATGTTTTATTCAGTTCGTATTTTAGACAAGGATGGAATTCTTAAAAAGGTGGTAAAAGAAAAATTACTTAGTGAAAAGTATTGGGAGTCGTTTTTAAGTAAACCGGGTAGCATAAAGGCTAAAAAAAGTAATATTAATTTTAGGTCAAACGCGACAAAGGGATAATGTAAGGTTCATATTTTTGAAATCACATCGTCTTTAAGTTTTTTTTCTTAAATTATCTATCCCTCCTGCACCAAATGTCTGAGTTGAAAGATTTACTTTCTTTCGGCTCGGACCCGGTGCAAAAAATTTTATTATTATTATGATTGAAGAGTTAGCGGCGTTACCGGTAGTTCAAAACAAAAACTTGCTCCTTGACTTTTAGATGGCCTGAAAGTCAGTGTTCCGTTGTGAAGTTCGATCATTTTTTTTGCAATTGCTAATCCTAGGCCAGTTCCTTTTTTGTTTTCAGTTGACCCAGAGTCTAACTTTTTAAACGGTTTAAATAAATCATCTAGATCTTCACTCCTTATACTGGAACCTTGGTCTGTTATGGTAACCCGCAAATGTTCTGAGACTGATTCCACAATTATTTGAATTGTTCCGCCTATGGGAGAGAACTTTATTGCGTTAGTCAATAAATTATCTATGACTTGTCCTATTCTAGGGGTGTCAAATAAAATTAATTTCAGATTTTGGTATTTTATATCAAAGTTTATATTTTTTTCCATTGCTAGGTGGGTGTAAATTTTAATTCGTTCTTCCATTAGTATATGAAGGTTGCCTGGTTTTAAATTTAATACAAGCTGCCCACTTTCTATAGCAGAAAAACTTAGCAAGTCATTCAGTAGTTCTAATATGCTACCGCTAGTTGAATTGATTATTTTAAGAAAATCAGTGCGCGTATCTTCGTTTAATAGGCTACCTTTTTTTAAAAGAAACCCAGAGTACCCTTGAATTGAGGTTAGGGGATTGCGTAAATCATGAGAAGCAATACCCAATAGTTCATTTTTTAATTTTATTAAATCGTGTAATGATAGATTTTTTTCTTCTAGTTCATTTTTTAATTTTTTGAGTTCATTAGTTCTTAAATAGACTTCATTTTCAATGCGTCTAGCCCGTGAAGAAAGTATTTGAAAAATTATTGCTATAAATATAATAAGAATTAAGACGGCTGCTGAAAGCCAGTTATGGAGACTATTAGGACCCTGTTGAAACTTTAAATCCCCTTGCCAAACTAAAGTCCACCTAATCTGTGAGAACTGTAATGCCATTTCTTTTTTTATTTGTGTGTTTTCCTTGAGATGCCCATACAGTTCTTTTTTGTGATCTTCATCAAATATGGTTAAGAACATTCCTGATGCTATATAGGGACTAAAGACCTTATTGATCAGATCATTTAAATTATATATTCCTAGAGCAACGCCTGAAAATAATATTTTTTTTTCTTCAATCGTTTTAGGGATGTTTTCGCCTTTATAAAAAGGAGAAAAAAATAACATATCCATTGTTTTTGAATCTCTGCCAAGGAAGTCTATAGTGATTGCAGCGACGGTTTTTCCTGAATCTCTAGCCTGATTCATAAGGTTTAATAGAGTTGGTTGAGTACTAATATCAAATCCTATGAACGACTTATTGTCAGAATATGGTTGTGAATAGTAAATTGGGAAGTATTCATTTTTTGGTGGAGCCGAGATTATTTTTGAGCTTTTATTTAATGTTGTAAACTCAAAATCAACGAAGCCATCTTGTTGAGCTATTATCTCTAGTGCAGATCTTTGGTTGTGGGGTACACGCGGAATCCATTGGAGTGATTTTATAAAATCGTTTTTTTCTAAAAGCGAAGAGGTGTAAGCTTTGAATCCAGACCGAGTAACACTTTTTGAAGCTTTAAATAGAGAGGCAATCCCCGTTAATTCTCTTCCTATAGCCTCAAGTTGTTCTTCAAGAATTCGAGTATTTTTGTTTCCTTCTTGTTCAAATTGTTGGGTCCAATCATATTCATTTTTTTTTTTAACATTGTTGAGAGTTACAAATGTTAGTGCAATAGCAAGAAATATCAAACACCAAGTTGTATATGTGAGTCTCTTTAAAATCACTTTGTCTAGTTTAATTGATTATTTTTGACTTGATTTACGTAGTACTGATTTTTTCTTATTCTTCGTAAACGTTCCTATTTTATTAAGATTGTTGAAGTTTTTTAATTTTAATAAACAGGAATTATTTTTATTCTATACGTATAAATGTTAGCTCATGTTTATTGTTGTATAAGTGGATAACTTGACCCCCGCTAAATTCTAAAAATTTTTTAGCAAAACTATAATTTTGATTACTTTGAAACTTTATTGTGCAAATAAAGTTTTTGCATTTTTTTGATTCAAACCATAAAGATATCCAATTAAATAATTTTTCTGGAAAACAAATAACATCACTAAATAGCCAATCTACTTTATCGTAATCTGAAGGTTTTATGGAAAAAACGTCGCCTTTGAGGTACTCTACGTTTGGTAGTGAGATTATTTTAGTGTCTAGGGGGGAGCGGTCTATTGATAAAACTCGGGCCCCTAGTTTGTTTATTACCCAAGCCCACCCACCGGGGCTTCCCCCTGCATCAATACAAAATTCACCAGGTTGTGGAAATTTTTCTATTCTAGTTAAAGACTCATACAGTTTTAGATAGGCGCGACTTGGAGGCTCATCCTTGTTCTCCTCAAAAAGCACTTTCCCATTTTTAAATAAACTAGAGCATTTAGAGGATGCTAAGATTTTATTTTCATTAAGAAGGGTCCATGAGCCTATTGGTGATGTGGGCAGAGAACAAGGAAAACGAAGCGGTTTTGCGGAAAGATGAGGTAGTTTTTCTTGAATCAATTTTGCGCGTCGATGAAATTGATACGAATATAGGCACCAGTTGCGTTGTATTGCCTTTAATTGTTTTGCTCCATCATTGATTGAGTCTATAGTTAAAATTCTTGGGTTTAACCAAGTATTTATTGACCATAAAGACTCTATGGGTAACGCAGATGATAAGACAAGTTGTTCGTGGATGCTAGTAATCTTATCTAATTCTTCCTTTAATGGTTCCATATACTCTTCAGATCCTAAGTATGCAGAGCGTATTTCTTTAGAAACCATTTTATATTTTCTCCGTAACTTCTTTATGTTTTCCTCTTTAACTAACTAAAATCTTTTTAGTTAAAACTATTACCGAAAAAACTGTTTGTAATGACTGGAGATATTTTTAGTTAATGGGTGGAAGGCATTAAGTTTATCCTACAATGTAATTTGATTCAGTTAGTTTTATTCCTTTAACTTTGCTAAGACTTTATGCATATCACTCATTACATTGCGTCTGTTCTCGAGAGTATAGGCTCTTAAAAGATAGGCCGGATGGAGCGTTAGCATAAGTGGAATTCCCTCATATTGGTACCAGTTTCCCCTTTCCTTCATAATTGGGACAGTTCTTCCTAATAAGGTACTAGCAGCAGGTTTACCCAGGGCAACAATAGCTTTGGGTTTAATAGCTTGTAGTTGTTTAATAAGGAATGGATTACAGGATTCTATTTCATTGGATTTTGGGTCTCTATTACTGGGTGGTCGACATTTAACAATATTGCAGATATATGTATCTTTCTCACGGTCAAGATTCATACCTTTTTCTATGATTTCGGTTAACTTTTTCCCCGCTCTACCTACAAAGGGGAAACCTTGTTCATCTTCATCAGCACCAGGTGCTTCCCCAACAAATACTAGTTCGGCGTGGGGATTTCCTGAGCCGAAGACAATTGTCTTTCTGTTTTTATGCAAGTCACATCGATTACAGTCCCCTAATGCTTCTCGAACTTTTTCAATGCTGATATTAATTTTTTTAGTTATAGATTTTGTTGCTTTCATTTTAGTTGGGCCTTCATTATTACTAGTTGAGAGAGTTGCCTTATTTGTATTTGGTTGAAGTTTGAGAACTATGTCTGAATCGGAGGGAATTCCGGAAAAACCATAATCTTTAAGAAAGGTTAGATAATTCCTCAAATTTCTAAGTATAACTGGTCTTTCGCTTGTCGACATATCAAGATGGAGATTAGAAAAAGGTCACATGTAAAACAATCTGAGTTGAGAGTTTATGTAGAGAATTAAATAAAAATATGTATATTAACTTTTAAGCATGTAAATTGAAATTTTTCCGATTGAGTCTATAGTCAGCTTGGTTTATTATAATAGTGTAATATTAATTTTTATCAAGGTGTATAGCATATGTCAGGCTTAAAAAGCTCTTGGGAGCTTAGTCTTGAAAGATCGGAAAAACTAGTTCCTGAACTAAAAAATAAAAAAAAAATTACAAGTCGACAAAAAGAAAAAATTAGTGAAATTCGTAAGGAATACCAGGCTAAGATTGCAGATAAAGACATAATGATGCAAGATAGCGTGACAAAGCTTCAGGGCCGAATTCCTCCCGAGGAAATTAAATATGCTATGGAAGAACTTCAAAATGGGTTCGCTGAGGAAAAAAATGCCTTAGAAAAAAAAATGGAAGAGGAAATTGAGTCTGTTCGTAATTAAGTAAGCTGCCCCCAAATTCGAACCCTCCGGTTGTAACTGCTACTTTCGTGGCGAGTTCTAGTTTTAAATATTTCTCCAGCTATTTTTGAGAAGAAAAAATGAAAAATTTTATACGCCAGTTAATTAGCAGTGCACTTTTTAATGCCAAAAAAAATGGTGATCTAGATGTATCTATTATACCCGAAATTGTAGTTGAAATACCTAGGGAAGGTAAATTTGGTGACTTTTCTAC
This sequence comes from Nitrospina sp., assembly GCA_018697205.1. Taxonomy (GTDB): domain Bacteria; phylum Nitrospinota; class Nitrospinia; order Nitrospinales; family VA-1; genus Nitromaritima. The sequence continues at coordinate 66,764 of JABHTG010000138.1, forward strand.
AACACTTGCGTTAGGGCTTGCTAAATCAGAAAAAAAGAAACCATATGAGATTGCGAAAATTTTATCACATCATCTACAGTGTGATGAAAATAGTATTGCATCAGTTAAAATAGCCGGTCCAGGGTTTCTCAATTTGTCAATGAAGCATTCATTTTTCATAAAGCGTTTGTTGAGAGTTGTAGAAGAAGGAGATCGATACGGAGAATCGAAAGCGGGTCAAGGTAAAAAAATTCTTCTTGAGTTTGTAAGTGCTAACCCTACGGGCCCTCTTCATGTAGGTCATGGTAGAGGAGCAGCAGTAGGAGATATGCTTGGCCGACTTCTTGATAAAGCTGGATATAACGTTAGCACAGAATATTATATTAATGATGTCGGTAATCAAATGAATACTCTGGGTCGATCTACATGGCTGCGCTATTTAGAAATAGAAGGCAAGAATAACGAATTTCCGCCAGATTATTATCAAGGAGATTATATAAAGGATATAGCGAGGGCTATACACAAACAGTATGGAGATGAATTTCTTAACCAAAATGAAGACGAGGTTTTACAATTTTTTCGTGAGCATGCTCTTAATTCCATTTTGGATGGAATTAAAGAAGATCTTTCTAATTTTGGTGTGAGTTTTGACCAGTGGTTTAGTGAAAAAAAATTATATGATCAACAATTAGTTAATTTAGTTGTTAATTGCCTCCGGGAAAGAGGGCATGTTTATGAAAAGGAAGGTGCTGTCTGGCTGAAATCATCTGCGCTTAATGATGAAAAAGACCGAGTTCTCATCAAGCAATCAGGTGAAAAAACTTATTTTTGCTCGGATATCGCTTATCACAAGAATAAAATTGATCGTGGTTTTGAGTTAATTGTTGACTTATGGGGAGCGGATCATCACGGGTATGTTCCTCGTATGAAATCAGCACTGCAAGCAATTGGATACGATGAAAATGTTTTTAAAGTAATGCTTGTTCAGTTTGTATCTTTGAAGCGTGGTGGAGAAAAAGTATCGATGTCTACCAGGTCAGGAAAGTTTGTTACTTTATCAGATGTTATTAAGGAAGTAGGAGTTGATGCGACTCGTTTTTTCTTTTTAATGAGAAGTTCTGATACACATCTTGACTTTGATCTTGAGTTAGCTAAAAAAGAATCCCCTGAGAACCCTGTTTTTTATATTCAATATGCCCATGCTCGTATTTGTAGTATTTTCCAAACAGCTACTAAGCAAGGAATAAATCTCCTCGATCAAGTTGATCTTGACTTGAAACCTTTAGAAAATGAAGAAGAACTTATCATCATAAAAAAAATACTTGCTTTTACAGAAACTGTAGAAAAAAGTGCAGAACTATTAGAAGTTCATCGTATTGCATTTTACCTGCAGGATCTTGTTGGTACTTTTCACAGGTATTATTCCAGTAATCGAATTGTGAGTGATGATCAAACTGTAACTTTAGCGAGATTATTCCTTATGAACTGTCTTCGTGTTACAATTAGAAATGGTCTTTCAATAATGGGTGTCTCGGCACCAGCGAGTATGTAGCGAATGATTTTAATGAGTTTGTATAATTTAGTTCAAGGTCTTAGCTAAATGAAATCATCAGCTAAATTTTCTTTAACTCTCCTCATTTTTGCTCTATCTGCGACAGGATTTTTTTTTGATTCTATAAAAGCCCTTGATTTTTTTTCGATAAAAAAAAATATTTCTTTTGATAAAATAATTTCAATAAAGCCTTTAGATGTGAAAGATAAACAGGCTTTAGTTGAATCGGGAGCTAGTTCGTTGGGTAGTTTTACTTTTTTTGATACACTTAACGACCCTGCTATGAAAAAATATATTGGGTTGAGTGGGAATGTCATTTCCGAAAAAGAGAAAGCTCTTCAGAAGCCAAATGTTTTGACTTCAAAAAAAGATAATAGTCTTGACCCTCAGGTAATCTCTGCCATTCCTAGAAAAATTATCACTCCATCCACAAAAAATCTTTACAGGCAAAGGCAGATTGAGTCATCAGAGCCAGGCTTTGTCCTTCAAGTAGGATCATTTCAAGATTTTAATAAGGCAGTTATTCTTAAAAACAAATTAATTAAACGTGACTATACCGTTTATATTACTTCAACTTTAATTGAAAAAAAGGGCTATATATTAAATCGAGTTTTTGTGGGTAAGTTCTTGAGAAAAGTAGAAGCTGAAAAGGTAGCTGTTAAGATAAAAGAATCTGAAAAAATTGAACCACTCGTTCGATACTTTGATTAAAAATAAATAATTAAGTTTAGTCTTTTACTTGCCTGCGTTCTTTGTAAACTTGTAGTATCTCTATAGGGTCATCGGCTCTAGATCCTCCGTAAAAATTTTCTTTGCTATCATAAACTGGTGCAAAGCGATAGCCTTTAGAGTTATTGTTGTATACAGTTCTTTGAACACTCTCGCCTTTAAATTCAAAAGTTAGATTTGATTGTTTCCCTGGTTTTATGATTATTGTTTCAATCTGATTTGGTATAAATGGATGCCAGGCAATTATTTTATATGTGCCAGGTGGAATATTTTTAATTGAAAAATTTCCATCTTTATCTGTTATGGCGTAATAAGGGTTTTCGACTATTATTCCATTTGACTGTAAAAACGGATGAAGGTTACATTTGATTAGAAAGTTTTTAGTATTTTTTTTTACGAAAATATCTCTGGCTTGAGACGTATTCGCATCGACAGGGCGGTGGCTTCTTTGGTCTGCACCTCGAGCATTAAATTCGTACGCAACAACCTCATGTCTGATAGGGTCAGTATTCTCTAGTAATAGTGTTTCCCCATTACGAGAACTAATGACATATTTGGGAGTATGGCAACGGTTCATTACTATTTTTTGAATTTTATTTAGAAAGGGTTTCCCCTTTTGTATATTAACAAGTTTAACTACAGTATCTTTAAGTCCCCGGGATTCTGACACGGTAAAATCAAATAAAATACGATTACCTTTCCCATCTGAAATTCGTGTGCAATATTCAATATTTGGAGATGCTATGAGCGGAAAAAATCTTGGGCTGGGTATCTTCCCAGATAGACTGACCCTCCCTTTGATTGAACCACCATTATTAACTGACATGACTTTATATTTTGGTGGAATAAAGTCAAAAAGTTTTTTAGCTAAATCGTTGTTACGTGAATAAAGTTGATTGACTTGATTTTCTGCTTTATCTATCTTATTTTGTCTTATATATAACAGTCCAAGATTGTAATCTGCCTTAACATTCCTAGGGTCCATTTTTAGAGATAGCTTAAGCTCTTGGACTGCTTCTTTAATTAAATTTAACTTGGCAAAAGAAAGCCCTCTGTTATAGCGGAATAGAGAGTGGTCATACCCGAGCATTATTGCTTTATCAAAAGCAAGTAAGGCTTCTTTATGTTTTTCTAATTGGCTTAGGGCTACACCTAGGTTTGCGTAGGCTAATTTATTTAGGGGGTCAAACTGGATAGCCATTCTAAATTCATCAGAGGCCTGTTTCCAATGCTCAGCTCGACTAAGCAGTAAACCATCATCATAATATCGCTGTGATTTAAGCTTTGTTTCCTCGCTTGCTACAGCATTGAAAGGGAGTGTTGAAAATAGGATGAACCAAGCCAAACTGCTTTTGATAAAAAAATTAATCACGTGTAAACAATCCCCCGCCTTATTCTTGATTTATTAAACTTTAATACTATTTTAAATTAACAATCCTTTGAAGTTGTGTCAAATTGAAGACAATGAGAGTATCTATATTAGTTTTTGGTATGACACCACTTATAAACTCTAGTAACTAATGGACTACAATCCTTATTTATTCAAACCAAAGGTTTTATTTCGGAATAATTTTTTTCAAACTGTTATGGGATCGTTTATTTCAGGAAATGCGAGATTACCAGAACGAAAACTTCATAAAGTATTAGTTGGTCAAATAGAAAAATTAATATTGTGTGAATTGTCCTCGAGCAACCCTGATGCTCCTATAATTCTTATGGCTCATGGTATGGGGGGGTCTTCTGAAGCAGGTTATATGAAACGAATTGCCAGAAAATTTTGGATTCGTGGATTTACTGTTTTTATGATGAATCAACGTGGAAGTGGACTTGGTATGGGCTTGAGCGATCGTTTATGGAACGGCGGAAGTAGTGATGACTTAGATAATGTGATTAATTATATTTTAAAAATTTACTCAAGTAATTCAATTGATATCGTAGGATTTTCGTTGAGTGGGAATATACTTTTAAAGTATCTTGGCGAGAAGAGAATTCGATCTAAAAAAATTCGTAGGGCATTTGCAGTTAACCCTCCAATTGATTTAAAAAGAGCGAGCTATATTTTATCAAAAACTAAGAAATGTTCTTTTTTTAATAATTATTATATGAAGCAGATTCATTTGCAGACAGAGGCCATGGCTGAATGTGTTCCAAATGCATTTAAACCTTCAGTAAAAGCTAAAACAATACTTGAATTTGATGAGATTTACACTGCGCCTGCGGCAGGTTACAAAGATGTTGATGATTATTATCACAAGTGTAGTGCTAAAGGATATTTGGATGATATTAATATTCCTACTACTATTCTCTGCGCAATGGATGACCCTTTTGTTGAAGTAAGTATTTTTAAATCGACTCGCATGAGTAGTGCTATTGAGCTAAATACTCCTGAGCGGGGAGGGCACATGGGATATCTTTCAAGGAGACTCACTCCTTGGGGTGATCACAGGTGGATGGACTTTATGGTCGTTGATTGGTCAGATATATAATAAAAGGAGTGGTGTAAGTACTTGATTTAGTTTTTCTGTTTGAGGATGATTTTAAAGATGTGATTTTGAGTATTAGTGCATATAAAAAAACTACTTTTTTGTTTGTTTTTTTACTATTAGGCCGATATTTTTATAATTATTTGTGTTTAATTTAGATTAAATATAAAGATGGAACTTTTTCCAGAATTCCAAGATAAGAAAAATGACATAAAACCTGCACCACTTGCTGACCGAATGCGTCCTCGCAAAATAAAAGACTTTCTTGGCCAGGAAAATATTTTTGGTGAAGGAAAACCATTGCGAACACTTATTAGAGTAAAATCAAATTTTTCATTTATATTATGGGGGCCACCGGGATCGGGTAAGACAACAATTGCTCGTCTTGCTGCAAATATATCAGAAAACGAATTTTATGAGATAAGTGCCGTAAATGCTGGTGTAGCTGAAATTCGAAAGGTTATCCATCAGGCAAAAAAATCATGGAGCCTCTCTAGGAAAAGCTCGACTCTTTTCATTGATGAAATTCACAGACTGAATAAATCTCAACAGGATTCTGTTTTACCTCATATTGAAAATGGAACTATTCGCCTTATTGGTTCTACTACCGAAAATCCATCTTTCGAGGTAATCCCCTCTTTGAGTTCTAGATGCCAGGTATTTCGTTTGGAGTCACTTTCTCAAAAAGATATGAGGGCTTTGTTAGAGCGTGGGTTGGTTGATAAGGAAAGTGGTTTAGGAAATGATTTGTTTAAAATTGATTCTGATGCCAAAAATCTAATTATATCTTATGCAAATGGAGACGCACGCAAGGCACTTAATTTGTTAGAAGCGGCCCGTGATTTTTCCTGTTCTATTGAAAAGGAACCTCGGTTAGTTAGTGCTCAAGATATTAAAGCGTTAATTCAATCAGTTGCTATTTTGTATGACAAAGATGGTAATGAACATTATGATCATGCTTCAGCTTTTCAAAAAAGTTTGCGGGGATCTGATCCGGACGCAGCGATTTACTGGCTAGCAAAAATGATTAGCGGAGGTGAGAATCCACGTTTTATTTATCGAAGATTAATTGTAACTGCTGCAGAAGATATTGGGAATGCAGACCCAATGGCTCTTGTTATTGCTAATACCGCTGCAGATTCGTGTGAAAAACTCGGATGGCCCGAAGCAAGAATTCCTTTAGCACAAGCGGTGATTTATATAGCGCAGGCTCCAAAAGATAACTCGGCGATTGTTGCTATTGATGAAGCTTTGAATGATATTCAACATAAAGGAAAATCTTTTCCCGTGCCAGACCACCTTAAGGATACTCATTATAGCGATGCGAAAGCTAAATATGGTTACGGTAAGGAGTATAAATATCCTCATGATTTCCCTAAAAGCAAGGTAGCACAAGATTATTTACCCGATGCTTTAAAGGGAACCCAATATGTTTTTTTTAATCCAAAAAATAAAACTTAGACTGTTGGTAAACTTGCGATATTATTTATTTTAGGTTAAAAACATTCTTTTAGGAAACATCTTTGATTTTACTATGAGCATAACAAAAATTCATACTGCTGAAGATATTTTTAAAGGTCGATTAAGAGGCAACCAATTAATGGCTAGTGGGATTCCTCTAACCTTTGAATCGGCTCGTTATTTATGGTCTTCGCCAAAAATGGTTGATGTTACTTGGTTGGATTTAGCAGATAACCAATTAGGAGATACTGGTTTGATTGAGTTGTCCGAGTGCGAATTACTAAAAAATGTTCAATATTTAAACCTAAACCAAAATGGTATTACAGATGAAGGATTGACTAGTCTTTCTAAATCAAAGATTCTCACTAAACTTAAACGCCTTCATCTTAAAAAAAACTTACTTACAGGTCCAGGTATTGTGGATTTGTATAATTCAGAAACTCTAAATGAACTTTCTACGTTTCAGATCCATGATGGTTGGACTTGCAAGAAAATGGATGGATGGCGATATAACCCTCAAGGTTGATCTATGCAGGAAAATGATGGCCCTTGCCAAATTCATGTTCAAATTTCAAGCACTGATCGGCCGGGGATATTAGCCGAAGCTTTAGAATCTATAGTTGCCTTTAACTGGGATGTTCTTGATATTAAGCAATTTGTTTTTAATGGGTTGCTTAATTTGTCGTTATTACTTGGCAGTAATAAGTCTAATTCTCTTCAGAAGTTGAAATTAGTATTAGATGAATGGGCAATAAAAAATCAAGTAACTTTGCAGATATTTCCTTGGGAAAAAGAACTTCGACCAGAAATTCCCTATAAATACCGTTCTGTAGTTACCTTGCTTGGCCCAAATCTTTCCTCAGGTGTTTTTCTTTCACTTTCTAAAACATTTTCTAGTCGCGATATTAATATTCTTCGTATCGAACAATTGGATTATAGTGACCACCATGTTGTAGAGGTAGTTATAGGAAGCAAAGAAGACCACTCAACTGTAGATATCTTAAATGCTTTAGTTCAGTTTAAGGAAAAATTTTCTGTAGATATTGCAGTACAAGAAGACACGATGTTTCGGCGTAATAAAAGGTTAATCATATTCGATGCAGATATGACGTTTGTGCAGTGTGAAATAATAGATGAACTCGGTAAGTTGGCAGGTGTTGGTGATCGTATGGAAGAAATTACAAAACGGACTATGAATGGAGAACTCGATTTTAAGCTTGCTCTTTGTGAACGTGTTAAGCTTCTTGCGGGGCTTTCAATTCTTAAATTAGAGGAACTATATAAGCGGATTCCTATTACCCCTGGTGCAGAGGATATTGTTCGTATTTTACAATATCTAGGTTACCGCATCGGCATTGTAAGTGGCGGGTTTGATTTTTTCATAGACCGTATTAAAAATATTTATAAGCTTGACTATGGAATTTCTAATCAACTTGAAATTGTAGATGGTGTGCTTACGGGTCGAGTTGTTGGAGATATTATAGATGCACGTGCTAAAGAACGTGCACTTATAACAATTGCAAATCAGGAAGGGTTTTCTTTAAAACAAGTTGTTGCCGTTGGGGATGGAGCTAATGATATTCATATGTTAGCTAAGGCAGGGCTTGGTATCGCATTTAATGCTAAATCTATCGTTCAGAAGCATGCTAATGCTGGAATTAATCAGTCTAATCTTGAGCTTATTCTATATTTTCTGGGTATCAGTGGTAAGGAACTTCAGGAACTTCGTGACTTATCCAAAGCACCTCCCAAATCTTCTTGGTAAATAACTATTACTCCCCATTTTAATCATCTCCCTTTTTAGATTGTCCATTAGGTAATTACTTATACGAACCCCCCTTTTAACCTTATTTTTCTACATTTTAATTATCAATATTTTTTTCTCAATATAAATATCTAAACTTTGCCTAATCTTTAATTGATAATACATTTGACAATTAATTCATTAAATAGTAAATTATTAACAATTATCGTAGTAATTCAATTGTTTGTTAATACTAAAATTTATTTATTTAAGGTGAAAAAATGGATGTTGATAAAAGTGCAGTAATTTTAGTCGGTCATGGTGGAATACCGAGTGATTTGCCAAGTGGAATTGTTGAAAAATTTATGAGGTTGCATAAATCAAGGATTAAAGCTGGCACGGAGATTACTAGTGAAGAGATAGAACTTGATAACACTATTCGTAAATGGGAAAGAACCCCAGAGACAGATCCTTATAAGTCTGGGCTGGAAGATTTGGCAACTCATATGGAGCCTCTTTTGAAAAACTTTATTTTAAAAACTGCTTATAACGAATTTTGTTACCCGACAATAGAACAAGCCATTGAAGAGTTAGCTTCAACAAATAATGTATCAAAAATAATTCTGGTGACAACGATGATAACTAGAGGGGGATCACACTCAGAGCAAGAAATCCCGGAAGAGTTAGAAGAGTTACGAAAAAAATATAATAAAATAGAGATTCAGTATGCATGGCCATTCGATATAGATACTTTTGCATTATTTATGTCAACGCATGTCAAAATCCATGATCATTTAACGGTAGTCGATAGTAAGTAGTATTGTAAATAATTAATTTAATTATGAATTTAGTTAAAATGCATAATTCGATTTTTTTTAAACCAATTAGTTTTATGAAAAGTGGTTTTTTATTTTTCACTTTTCTCATAATAATTTTTGTCAATCCTGTTTTAGCTTTAGATTGGAACGATGATGATTGGGTTCAAGGAGGCTGTCCTCCGGATATTTTTGGGACATGGGTTTCTAACGATGTTGACCAAGAAAATATAAAAACTTTAAAAATTAATCATAACAGAATTAGGATTTCTAATAGCTTATCTCTTGATGAAGATTACTCTTTCGATAAAAATGATTTGGTATTAGGTAAAAAATTTATAGAGATTAATCTTACGTCTGGTTTAAATCATAATGAAAATAGTTTCTATTTAAAAATACGGCCACATTTGATTGTGTTAGCTAATAATTTTGATCTTATGAATTCACCTACTACTAGTTGTTTTATTAAAGTATTTAAGTTTAAGTCAAAAGAAAACTCTAAGTTTGGCAGGTATTTTGATTGGGAAATATATAAATTAAAAAAATAGGTAGCTTATGGTCAACTTTATAGATTTTTAAAAAATATTCGTGTCATTTAAATGTGATTAACAAATTGTGAATTATTTTTTAAAAAGAAATGGGGAACTTAGGTGGGGCCTGGGGGCCCATTTAGTTTAAAGCCTTCTGTCAGGCATCTCAAAACTAAGCACCTATGTTCCCTTGGTTTTCATTTTTGTTATTTTTTTTATTTTAGTTTAAGGTTATGAAAAAAAAATACTTAGTAATTATTCTCTTTTTAATTTTAGTTGGTGCTGTTTCATTTAATAAAAATACTAAGACTGCTAAGACTCCAAATGACTATGTATCGTTAGGAAATAATAAGGGTATAAAAGGAGATCACTTTGGAGCTAGTAAAGCTTTTAAAGCAGCTATAGATATAGACCCTTACTATATTCCTGCCTACTTGGGACTTGGCATTTCCTACGGAAATTTGGGAAAGAATGAAGATGCAATTCAAGTCCTAATGCAAGGAATTAATTTGGATAAGAGTTATGACTATGTTCCTCAAATGCAAATGAGTATTGCTTCTATTACCTACGAAAAAATCAATGATGCAAAATTGGCAGTCACATTTTTAAAAAAAGCTCTACAGAATTATACAGACCAGGGAAATTATGCTGGTGTAATAATGGCTGCAGAGAAGATAAAACAATTTGCTCCAGTTTCTTAACATACTTTTGTTTCTTGTAATAATTAGTCTTAAGTAGTTAGAGAGATTATCAATTATGTTTAGGCTTGTTAGTTTAAGTTTTTTGCTTGTTGGTATCTGCCAGTTTTTTTATGCTTGTGCCACCATTCCTGCTAGAGAAGATCCCCCTCTTCAGGTTGTTAACAAAGTGGACATTAATAAATACCTTGGTAAATGGTATGAAATTGCGCGATATCCCAATTGGTTTCAGGAAAATTGTTATGGGGTGACTGCCGAATATGAATTTGTTAATGATAGCGTGATAAAGGTAGTTAATAAGTGTAGGGATAGGCTCTTAAATGGGGAAATAAGAGAAGCTGTAGGAACAGCTCACATAACGGATTCTTCTAATAATGCAAAGCTTAAAGTAACATTTCATTGGCCATTTTATGGAGATTATTGGATTATTGATCTAGGTGAAGATTATGAATATGTAGTAGTGAGTGAACCAAAACGACAGTACCTTTGGATTCTAAGTAGAAAACCAAGTATGGAGACTCCTAAATACAATAAAATCTTAGAATCTCTTGCAAAACGAAACTTTGACATCGCTTTACTAAGTCTTACACCTCTAACGTGAGGAATATGTATTTTTTTATTTTTTTGAAGCCTGAAGAAATTTTATGACATAACGAAACTCCGGATAACGGCCTGGTGGCTTTCTATTTCTTTTGATACTTCCCTAAGGTTTTATCAGACTGGATAGCCGGAGTTTTGTATTTCATTTTTTATAGGTTATATTTGTAATATGTTAATTAATGAAAATTTTTTTTAAATTTGTTAACGCTAAAATTTATTATGTATTCTAAAATAAATAATCAATATGCAGTGTTGTGCTATTCAAAAAATGCTGCTGATTGCTACCAAAAAGGAGAGTATTTTGATACTGAAGAAGAAGCAAAAGATTGGGTAGAAAATGAGTGCTGGATTTTTTCAGGAGAGGGGTGGATTTGCCTTAATTGTCATGACGCGTTTATGGGTAGTCTTACTTCACATCGTAAAAAACAGGGGAATGGACTTGATGGTGTTGATGGAAATATAGAGGCACATGACGGTTTAGATAATGATTTAGAGACAGGAATTGATATCGTAAGATAAAAATATATATTCTTTGCTATCTACCAAGGGGTTTTTTTATGAAAAAAAATATACCATTAATAACAACTTTTATTTTAAGCGCTACATTATTTTTTACTTCTCTAGCTATTGCTAATACAAAAATTAATAGCTCTGAAGTTCTGAAAATTGGTAAAGAAATTCCTAATGCGCAACTAAATAGATTTGCTCAATCTAATATTAAAATAGATGACCTGAAAGGAAAAATTAAGATTATCAGTGTTGTACCACAATTGAATACACCGGTATGCGATAAACAAACACATCAGTTTAGTGAAACAAATGGAGGGTTGGATAAAGATATTGACATAATTACTATAAGTACAAATACCGCGCAAGGCCAGAAGAGCTTTGCTGAAAAAGCGAACATCAGTAACTTGATTTTTTTGTCCGATAGTCCTGAGTTCAATTTTGGTAAAAGTACTGGTCTGCTAATAGAGGGAATGAATATGCTAAGAAGAACCGTTTTAGTTCTTGATGAGAAAAATATTATTCGGTATGTTGATTTTGTTCCAAGAGGTGGACTTCCAAATATTAAAGGAGCATTAAATGCAGCGAAAGAAGTCTTGTTGGGGAATTCTTAAATTTATATTTTTATGAGGATAATAAAATATTTTTTATTTAATTTTTCTATTTCTTCTCTTTTCCCCCACTCTCAGCTTTTGGAAACGGCAGTAAAGTAGATGTTTGCAAGAGGGCTAAAAAAAATGAATTCCTTTGCAAAAATTGACCAGTATCCTGAATCGGATAAGGCTTGTAAAAAGATATGACTCTAGTTTTATAATCTAATAGCCACCCCCGCCGCCGCCACCTTGAGAAATATGTGGTTCAGGAGGAACAATTTCACTTAAATTTAGCGTATGTTTTTCTGGTTTAGTTAAATTGCAGGGTATTTTAGGGTTCTTTTCCCAATGATGTTGCTGGATTATTTGTGATTCTGAAATATTTTTATTTTTAGACGAAAGCTTTAAAGCCCATTGGAAGTTTTTTGCAGATTCTAGATGATTTTCCATTTGATGAAGTATGAGGCCTATATTGAAGAATATTTCACCTTTTTTTCGGTCAACTACCGAAGCTGCCCTAATGTGTTTTAAGGCTTGATTAAACTTCTTTTTATTGTAAGCACTGACCCCTAACATATTTTGGTCGTGTCCCACGGAATGTGATTCTACATTAGATGAAAGCTTTAGAGGCTCTTCAGCAAACAAAATATTGAGGGGAAAAATTAATAAAATATAAATTATACTAACTAAAGTTTTCAACCACATCGATTGCTCCCGTTTTTATTTTAGTTTTTTCCTATTATAAATATACGAGCATAAAAACCGTTAATGTTTTATTGTCCTTTTTATGAAAATTGTAGAAATAATTATATTTAAATATATGATCACTTATATAGTTCTTTATTTATTAAATAAGTTTTTGGTAAGATGTTCCACATCTACGTATTTTCAAAGTCTTTTAAAAAACACATCTAGTGCAATTTCCCTATAAAGCTATATTATTTGATTGGGCCTATACCTTGATTGATCTTGTTTGTGAAGACGATCGATCTGCATTTCAAGAATTGATGAAGTTTTTAAAAGGTAAAGGTGTTGAATTGCCATCATTTGACTTGCTTTTTGAAGCATACCAGGATCTCTTTTATGGATTAATTAAAGAATCACGCCAAACTCACCGGGAAGCAAACTTTGAAACAGTTTTGCGGTATCTTTTTTTTAAGTACGATATTGAGATTGAAGGTAAAGCTTCGTGGAAAGATATATTCAAAGTTTATTATAGCGTTATCCATGGTGTCAGGTATATTTATCCTGATGTGACCTATACTCTAAAAACCTTAAAGGAATCAGGGGTACGAATGGGCATAATTTCTAATACTACTAATCCTGAGTTTATTAAAGTAGAAGAGTTATGTAAAACGGGATTGAAAATATATTTTGAGTTTGCATTATTTTCCTCAAGTACTCCATACCGCAAGCCTCATCCATCTATATTTAATGCAGCGGTTTCACGATTGAATATAGAGGTTAAAAATATTCTATTTGTTGGTGATGATTTGCAGATGGATATTGTTGGAGCTCAATCAGTGGGTATGCCAGCGGCCTGGTTGAATCGTGACGGTTCTTCCCTAAATGAAAATATTAACCCACTCTATCAAATTACTAGTTTGTCGGAACTTCTTACTATTAAGCAACATAAGGCTCGAAATTAATCTATGCACCGATTCTTTACTAATCCTGAAAATATCACAGATGAAAAAATTATTTTACGGGGTTCTGATGTCGCACATATACGAACAGTGCTTCGTCTTAAAAGAGGGGATAGGGTTGAAGTTTTGGATGGACGTGGGAACTGTTATATAGTTATCCTAACGCGAGTGGGGCGTGATCAAGTTGAAAGCAGTATTTATTTAAAAGAAGATGCAAATGATTGTGAGTCTCCATTTAAAATATGCTTGGGACAAGGAATGGTTAAGGGAACTGGCTTTGATGGTATTGTGCGCAAATCTGTTGAATTGGGAGTTAATAAAATTTTTCCGGTTTGTGCAAATAGATGTATCTCAAAATTATCTAAAGAGGATTCAGTAAAAAAAATTGACCGTTGGCAAAAAATTGCAAGAGAAGCATCAAAACAATGTGGCCGAAGCAGAGTTCCTGATGTTGTAGCTAAACCATGCACAGTTAAAGACTTTTGTTTTGCTAACCAAAAGTCTGACCTAAAGCTTATTTTTTGGGAAGAAGAACGATCAATCCGAGTCAATGGTTTATCTGAAACAAATCAACTCACCTCTGCGGCAATTCTTATTGGACCTGAAGGTGGTTTTACCTCTCAGGAAGTTGAAAGCTCTAAAAAATATGGATTCCAATCTGTTTCACTGGGGCCACGTTTACTAAGAACAGATACGGCGCCTCTTGCTGCGATTGCTATTCTCCAAAATCACTGGGGTGACTTGTGATTATTTATTGTTCTTCAGGAGAAATTAAGTTTTTGATTTTAGAATATAAGTGGTAATTTTTTTTATAATTTGATGTGATTTTATGAACTATCAATGCAACTTAGACATATTCGAAGGGCCTTTGGACCTACTGCTCCACCTCATCAAGGAGCAGAAAATGGATATATATGATATTCACATTGCAGAGATTACCAAGCAGTATTTAACTTACCTGGATCTTTTAAGTGATCTAAACTTAGAAATTGTAGGAGAGTATTTAGTTATGGCTGCCGAACTTACGAACATTAAATCAAAAACTCTTCTTCCTGTTCCAGAAACGGAAGAGGATGCATTATTAGATGCAGGCGAAGATCCGCGTGCTGAGTTGATGCTTCGTCTCCTTGAATACCAGCGTTATAAAGAAGCTGCCTTTGAGCTGAGACAGAAGGAATACGACCAGCAACAACTATTTAGTCGAACCGGTGAAGTTGTTTTGGAAAACTCTGAAGCAGAATTACTTGTTGACGCTAATGTTTTTGATTTGTTGACGGCATTTCAAAAAATACTAAAAGAAAAATCTTTCAAAAAAAACTATGAAATTAAAGTTACAACTCTTTCAGTTTCCGATCGGATTGGTGATATTTTAGAAATATTAAATAATTCTAATAGTGTAACCTTTGATTCACTTTTTACTACTCTTAATACAAAACAAGAAGTCATAGTAACTTTTTTATCTATTTTAGAGCTTATGCGTTTGCAGTTAATTAGGAGTCAACAGGCTAGACAATTTGATGTGATTCGCATATATGCGGCTGTAGAACGAGATGTGCAAGAAGAAATTTTGAAAAATTTTTATGATACAGGAGAAAAGGAATTACCCTTAAGTTGATAAAAGATCATTTTTGATATTTTTATATCCTATAGATTTAATAGTATTTATTTTTTTTATGGCAGGGACTATAGATGCATAGAGTGAATTTTGTGAAACAAGTTTTGCAGATTTCGATAGTTATATTTTTTTTGTTTTTGTTTTCTACAATTTGTAGTGCAGCTAAAATAACTGATACTGCTAATTCTAGACAGTGGGCTACTATTGATGGGTTTAGGTCTGCTAAATTTGGGTTTAATGAGAGTTCAATCTTTAGAGCGATTAAAAAAGATTTTCAAATTAATAAGAAAGCTGTTTCGCGTGGGAAAAACTCAAGTGAGAAAACAACTTTTCTTATGATAGATGTTAAAGATCTCTTTGTAGGAAGTGGTCCTTCCAAAGTTGTCTATATTTTTGGTTTTAAGTCAAAAAAACTTATTCAGGTTAAGGTTGTATGGGGAAGGCCTGCTCAAAAAAAACCTGATGTTGAAAAAATTGTCTCGGTTGCTACTCAATTAAGCAACTATTTTTCCCAGAAAATATATCAAAAAAATGGTTTTGTCTCTCATAAAAAGATTTCTGAGGGGATTATTTTGGTTTTTCAAGGAAGGGATAAGAAGGGCAGAACTGCTCGATTATTATTAAGCAATCCCAAAAATAAGGATGATAAAGCGGGTGAAAATATAACTCTAACTCTTGCTTATATTGAAAAGCCGGAGGACCCCGACGTGTTTAAAATTAAAGATGGCGATTTTTAATTTATTTTCCTACTCGCTCTATATTAAATAGATTTCCATTTTTTTTTAAAAATTTATGACAATTATGCGAGAAGCTTAATACTTAATATTACCTAGGTTCCTTTTTTGATATTTTTCAAGATAAAACACTTAAAATGATAAATTCAAGTAATTTTAAGCTGTCAGACTTAAAGATTTTTGTGACTTGCTCAAAACTCTATTGATTTTAATGGATTCCGGTTGCAACCTCCCTTGTTTATGCACTACAATTTATAGGATAAATGATGATAAATAAACGAGGACTTTGTGCTTAAGCTTATTAAGGAAGATATTGAAGTTGCTATTGAAAAAGATCCAGCTGCTAGAAATTTTTGGGAAGTCGTTTTGCTTTACCCGGGAGTTCATGCCCTAATTGGATATCGATTAGCTCATGTGTTATGGAGACTAAAATTAAACTTTCTAGCTCGGTTTATTTCTTATTTTATGCGTTGGTTAACAGGTATTGAAATACACCCTGCAGCAGTAATAGGAAGACGTTTTTTTATAGATCATGGGATGGGAGTTGTAATTGGCGAAACTTCTGAGGTTGGTGATGATGTTTTTATTTATCATGGAGTTACTTTAGGTGGAATAAGCACTAAAAGCGGTAAGCGACACCCAACGATAGGTGATAATGTTGTTATAGGTGCATGTGCTCAGGTTTTAGGTCCTACACGTGTTGGTAGCTTTACAAAAATTGGTTCAGGTTCTGTTGTCTTACAGCATGTTCCAGAATACTCTACTGTAATTGGTGTGCCGGGCCGGGTAGTATTCTCAGGTGTGTCTCCTACGCAAGACGGAGCTGATGGAGAGGAAGCATTTCCTGATCCCGTTGCAAATGCTATAGAATGCATGCTGGAGCGTCTACCTAAGATGGAAAAAGAGATTCGGGAGCTCAAAAAACACTTGGATAGTGGAAGTAAACCTCGAACGGGTTCAGCCGCTGCAGGTGATAGATCGGTGACGCAAGAATCTTAACTGATCTGCTATTTAATAATGTTGTAATCCTCCTACGTTTTTTCTCGAGAGCTTTACTTTGCATAAAATTTATCTTGACCACAATGCAACAACTCCTGTTTTACCGGAAGTGTTGGATGTGATGTTGCCATTTTATAAAAATCAGTTCGGAAATCCTTCCAGTGTTCATTCAGAAGGTAGAGTGGCCCGCGTTTCCCTTGATGTTGCTAGGGAACAGGTAGCAGAACTAATCGGCGCTAAACCAGTAGAAATAGTATTTACCAGTGGCGGTTCAGAATCTAATAACTTTGCAATTCTCGGTGTTGCTTTATCGTTGAATAATAAAAAGCGTCATATTGTTACAAGTGCAGTGGAGCATTCAGCAATAATTAATCCATTGAAGCAGCTTGAAACTTTAGGTTTTTGTATTGATTATATTCCAGTTGATAGTTATGGGCGCGTTGACCCGCAAAAAGTTAAAAGTATTATTACTAACTCAACCGCTTTGGTAACAATTCAGCATGCCAATAGTGAAGTTGGAACATTACAGAATATAAGTGAGATAGGAAAACTCGTTCAAAGTAAAGGTGTTCTGTTTCATACTGATGCTGTGCAAACTATTGGCAAAATACCAGTCAATGTAAATAATTTAGAAGCAGATTTACTCTCTATCTCATCGCATAAAATTTATGGCCCCAAAGGGGTAGGTGCATTATTTATAAAGAAAGGAACACCTTCTCTTTTTTGCCTTGTGAGTGGAGGTGGTCAGGAAAAAAAACGACGTGGAGGTACAGAAAATGTGCCTGGCATTGTCGGTTTTGGTAAAGCATGCCAAATAGCTCAGTATCGCTTGATTAAAGGACACACAGAACAATTAAAGAAAATGCGAGACCAACTTCGAAAGCAAATTAATAAACTTATTCCCAATGTTAATTTTTTTGGGTGCCCAGATAAGTGTCTTCCAAATACTTTGAATTGTGGTTTTGAGGGTGCTGATGGAGAAGCATTGTTGATTGCGCTCGATATGGAGGGAATATTTGTTTCAACAGGGTCTGCATGTAGTTCTGGGACGGGTTTGCCTTCGCAGGTTCTTAGCGCAATGCGATTACCTAAATCGATGATTAGTTCTTCTCTACGCTTTAGTTTGGGTTTTAGTAACACTTTTGAAGATGTTAATTTTACTGCAGCAACTCTAGCCAATGCTGTAATGCTTAGCAGAAAAAATATGTCATAGTTTTTTTAATTTTACCTGTTTTTCAAATTATCCATATGTAAGCAGATACTATAATTTATTAATATTTATTGCTGTTTTTAGAAATAGTTCTAATGTCAAAGCCTTGATTTTTCGATATAAATTATGTTTTGGTGTGTATCTAATAAAAAAATACGCTTTGTATAATGTTGACATTGATTAATGAATTAAATACAATTTATTGAAATTAAAGGGTAAATTTGGTTATTTGACCTTTGGTATTTTTTTGTTTCAAAATTTAGGCATGATCCTTGCTTTAAAAAGTGATTAAGACTAATTAATGCCAATTTCTTGACAAGGCCGATGATATGAGTGAACTTAATACAGCAGCTAAATTCATGCCCTTTTTGAACAGAACTTCACGATTTTTTCTGATTTTAATAATTGCAGGTTTAATATCCGTGAGTGGTTGTAGTTACATTCCATGGGTGGATAATGAAGAGGATGACCTTGCTTTTGAAGAAAATTTTCCATTTGAAGATGAAGGTGAAGATGGAAGACAAGGTGATGAAGATGATTTTTTTGAAGAAGGTGGAGAGGGTCTCAATGATGATGATTTTGCATTTAATGAAGATGAGGATGGAGAGTTTGCTAGTATAGATCAACGAACTGATAAAAAGGAACTAGAGGGCGATGTAGGTACTTTGCAAGCCCAGCAGGAAGCATTGATTAGTAAGGTAAGAGAACTGGAAGAAGTACTTTCTTCTCTTGGTCCAAAAATTAACGCAACCCAAGAGCAGTTGGAAGGTAGTCTTTCAGCGGTATCTGGGAAGTCAGAATATTTAGAGCCAGAAGTGCAAGAACTAAAACTTCAGGTTGCGCGTTTAAATGATGAAATTAGTCGTTTAAAAGCTATTAAAGCTAGTAATACTAGAGCTCGCCAATCATCACGTAGCAAAAGTTTAACTCCACCACAATATAACCGAGCGTTATCATCCTACCGTGCTGGAAACTATGATGAATCTATTCTTCAATTTCAGAGTTTTTCATTGTCTAATCCTCCTGAGAAATTAATGGATAATATCGTTTATTGGATTGGAAGTAATTATGTCAAACTAGAAATGTTTGATGATGCAGTAACACAATTTGAGACAGTGATCAACGTACATCCAAGAGGAAATAAAGTTCATGATGCAAGGTTTATGCTGGGTCGTGTTTATTCTCTTAAAGGTGAAACTAGTAAAGCAGTAGAGATTCTTCAATCGGCTTTAATGAATAATCCACCAGCTGAAGTTCGAAGAAAAATTTCAAAGAAATTAAAAGAGATTCAGTAACTTTAACAAGACCCAGAAAATAAAAAGGATAAAGAAAATATATCTTTAGGTGAATTTTCTGGCAGTTTTCTTTTCCCCTTTTTTATTTTGCAAATGAAAGTCGCAATTGTTCATGACTGGCTCACGGGTATGCGGGGTGGTGAAAAATGCCTAGAAGTATTATGTGAGCTGTACCCTTCTGCAGATTTATTTACACTTCTTTATATTCCAGGTAGTGTTTCCTCTATTATAGAGGAGCGCTCTATTTATACATCATTTATTCAAAACCTTCCTTTTGCCAAATCGAAGTACCGTTACTATCTTCCTCTTATGCCATTTGCTATTGAAACCTTCAATTTAAAAAAATATGATCTTATTTTAAGTAGTAGCCATTGTGTTGCTAAAAGCATTAAGCCCGGCCCAGCAAGTATTCATATTTGTTATTGCCATACCCCAATGCGATACATATGGGATCAATTTGATCAGTATTTTGGTAGAATCAAATCTGGCCTGATTCCTTGGGCGATTATGAAGTTATTAAGACCATGGTTTCAGCAATGGGATTCTAAAACTAGCTCTAGGGTTAATCATTTTATAGCTAACTCTAATCATGTAAAGAAGCGAATTGAAAAATATTACAATAAAAATGCTACTGTTATTCACCCACCTGTAGATACAAAACGATTTAAACTTAGGAGTGATATAAAAAATGATTATTTTCTAATTGTTTCTGCGTTTGCACCATATAAACGTGTCGATTTGGCGGTTGAAGCGTTTAATAAATTACGTTATCCTTTCGTCGTTGTAGGTGAAGGTCAAGATGCTCAATCCTTAAGAAAAATGGCGAATTCCAATATCCGTTTTGAAGGTTGGTTGAATGATATTGCAATTAATGACCATTATTTGCGATGTCGGGCATTCGTTTTTTGTGGTGAGGAAGATTTTGGTATCTCTCTTTTAGAAGCGCAAGCTATGGGTCGTCCGGTTATTGCATTAGGACGAGGAGGGGCATTGGAAACGGTTATTCCCGACAGAAAGACTTGGAAACCTGACACTGGAATTTCGGAAGATAAAACAATTAACCCTACAGGAGTTTTCTTTTACGAACAGACATCCGAGGGCTTAATCAAAGCTATAAAACATTTCGAATCGATTGAGTCTCAATTTGACGCAGAAGAAATACAAAAACATTCAGCACAGTTTGATGTTTCTGTATACAAAGATCGAATTAAAAAGTTTATCGAAGAAAGACTTAAAAAAACATAGATGCTAAATAAACATGGTCAGCTATTTCTTGCGGTAGTAATTTTTTTTGACACCATTGTTATTTCATTTTCTTGGTTGGCCGCTTTTTATATACACTTTAAAACCTCTTTAGGTCCATCCCCCCGTTATGCAACTCCAGAAATCGAAATATATTTACTTGCTTTGATTCCAGTTTGGATCGTTTTCATATTTAGTACTCGAATATATGGTTTATACAAACCACTACGTGGGAAACCGATAAGTACAGAGTTATTTAAAATTATTAGAGTAACTTCATTTTCTGTTATTGTTTTAGCAGCGCTAACGTTTTTTTACCGTGAAGAGTCCTTCTCCAGATTTGTGGCAGTTTATTTCTATGCTATTGTGACCACCTTAATGTTTACTTCACACTTATTAGTTCGCTTAATGCTTGCAAAAGCTAGAGCACTTGGATTTAATATCCGCCATGTTCTGATTGTTGGATCTGAGGAGCTAGCCCAGTCGGTTGCTGAAAAAATTTCACTACATTCAGAGTATGGCTTTAAAATTGTTGGGTTTTTGACTGATCACCTAGAAAAAGTAAATAATTCAATAAATGGAATTCAAGTTGTTGGTACGTTTAATGATATCTCAGGTGTTATTCAAAAATATTCGATTGACCAATTGTTTATAGCGCTTCCACTTAATTCATACGACCAGATGGAAGAGGTGCTTGATTTACTTAGGGAAGAAATAGTTAATGTTAATGTTGTTCCAGACTTACTTAAGTTTATGGACCTTCAGGCAGGTGTTGAGGAATTAGATGGTCTTCCTATAGTAAGCCTTGCAGAATCACCTCTTCAGGGTTGGAATATTTTATCAAAACGTGTCTCTGATATTATTTTTTCATCCTTATTTATTATAGTTAGTAGCCCATTTTTATTACTTATTGCAATTATAATAAGGCTGGATTCAACTGGGCCAGTTATTTTTAGACAGGAGCGAGTTGGTTTAGATGGAAATGTTTTTGAAATGTTTAAATTTCGTTCTATGCATGTGAACGCAGAAAAAGTAACAGGTCCTGTATGGGCAAGTAAGGGAGATAGTCGAAGAACCCGTTTAGGGACATTCCTTAGAAAAACTAGTGTGGATGAACTACCGCAGTTATTTAACGTACTTATGGGAGACATGAGTTTAGTTGGACCACGACCTGAAAGAAAAGTGTTTGTGGAAGAGTTTAAAAAATCTATCCCAAAGTACATGCTCCGTCTAAAAATGAAAGCTGGCCTTACCGGTTGGGCTCAGATTAATGGTTGGAGAGGCAACACTTCACTAGATAAGAGAATTGAGTTCGACTTATATTACATTAAGAACTGGTCGTTATTCCTAGATTTTAAAATTATTTTATTGACCTTTTGGAAGGGTCTTATAAATCCGCATGCTTACTAATGGGAAAATATTGGCTGTTATTCCTGCTAGGTGGGGATCAACAAGGTTTCCAGGAAAGCCCATCGTTGATATTCTTGGAAAACCAATGATTCAATGGGTTTCTGAGCAGGCTCTAAAAGCTAATTTAATTAATGAGGTGGTTATTGCTACTGATGATAAACGTATTTACGATGTGGTTTTTGGATTTGGGGGAAAGGCTATTATGACATCAAGTAGCCACCAATCAGGCACTGACAGAGTTGCAGAGATAGCTAAAAATGTAGAGTGTGATATTGTCGTAAATGTTCAAGGCGATGAACCTTTAATCCCTTCAGAAAATATTGATCTTGTGATAAAACCCTTACTTAACTCAGAAGATCTATTTGTCTCGACGCTTATGATAGCTATTCATAGTTTGCCGGAAAGGTTAGACCCTAATATTTGTAAAGTTGTTGTTGATAATACTGGGCATGCTTTATATTTTACTAGAGCACCAATTCCTTATAACCGAGATTATAGTTTTGTTGATAAATCAAAGCTTGTTAGTGCAACTAAAGCTAATCAAATAGACTTGGGATATAAGCATATTGGAGTGTATGCCTATAGGAAGTCATTTTTACTTAAATTTTTAAATATGAAGACAACTCGATTAGAGAATATGGAAAAATTAGAGCAATTGCGTATTCTTGAGAATGGATATTCGATTAAGGTAGTTGAAACTAAAAAAAACTCTATTGGGGTAGATCAACCTAATGATATAGCTAGGGTTATAAAAAGTATGAATGATGGAAGCTAGGTTAGGACCTTGTTGATATTTGTTATATTTTTTTATAAGGAAATATTTTGAAAATAAAATTAAACAATAAGGTTAAATATATCTTTGTTACTGGTGGAGTTTTGTCATCACTAGGTAAGGGGATTGCGGCAGCATCTATTGGTAGCTTGCTAGAGTGTTCTGGATTGAGAATTACTCTCTTAAAGCTTGACCCTTACATAAATATAGACCCTGGAACTATGAATCCACTTCAGCACGGGGAAGTTTTTGTGACCGATGACGGAGCAGAAACAGACTTAGATCTTGGCCATTATGAAAGGTTTACTAAAGCCACAATGCGTCGAGTAAATAATATCACTGCAGGCAGAATTTACCATAATGTTATTCAAAAAGAACGGCGCGGTGAATACTTAGGGTCTACTGTTCAAGTTATTCCACATATAACAGATGAGATTAAAAGCCATATTCGTGAAGTAGGTAAGGACGTTGACGTTGTTATATGCGAAGTTGGTGGCACTGTTGGCGATATCGAGAGTCTGCCATTTCTTGAAGCAATCCGCCAGTTTAGGTTTGATGTTAAGTCAAAAAATATATTGTATGTTCACCTTACTCTGGTGCCATATATTAAAGCGTCAGGCGAACTTAAAACCAAACCAACTCAGCATAGTGTACAAAAAATGAGAGAAATCGGTATACAACCAGATATTTTATTATGCCGCACAGAACAGAAACTTGCTAATAAGCTAAAAGAGAAAATAGCGCTATTTTGTAATGTCGAAGTAGATTCAGTTATTACAGCCATGGATGTCAAAAATATTTATGAAGTTCCTATTTCTCTTGAAAAAGAAGGATTGGCTGAAATTATTGTCTCAAAGTTAGGACTTTCGGTCGAAAAACCTAATTTAGGTCCCTGGGAACGTGTTGTTCAAGGATTATCAAAGCCTAAATCTGGAGAAGTAGATATTGCAGTAGTTGGCAAATATGTTGATTTACAAGATTCGTATAAGAGCTTAACAGAGGCTCTCATTCACGGAGGAATAAGTAATGATGTTAGGGTTAACATTCATTGGTTAGATGCTGGAGCTCTTGAGGATGGTGAAGGTTTATCTGATTTAAATCGCTATAATGGAATTCTAGTACCTGGTGGGTTTGGTGAAAGAGGCATTGAAGGCAAGATCAAAGCTATCCAATATGCAAGGGAAAATAAAGTTCCTTTTTTTGGAATTTGCCTTGGGATGCATTGTGCTGTTATTGAGTTTGCACGAAGCGTTGTACAATTAAGGAAAGCAAATAGTGCAGAGTTTGCACCAAATACACCGGATCCTGTTATAGACTTATTGTACGATCAGGATATAAAGGGTGATAAAGGTGGCACAATGCGTCTTGGGGAATATTGTTGCCAATTAAGAAAAAACTCAAATGCATTTAAGGCTTATGGTGTGCGAGAAGTTTTTGAAAGACATAGACATAGATATGAATTTAATAATCGTTACCGTATTCAACTTGAAGAGGCTGGACTTAAGTTTAGTGGATTATCGCCAAATGGAAATTTAGTAGAAATAATTGAATTGGAAAGTCATCCGTGGTTTTTGGCGGGGCAATTTCACCCTGAGTTTAAATCATCTCCGATGGAACCTCATCCATTGTTTGCTGCTTTTATCGCTCATTCACGTTTACGCAAAAATGGTGAACATACTGAATAGAATAAATTTATAAATTTAAATGGTAGATCCTTCTGCATTTTATAAGAAATATATACAATTACCCCAAATATAATTATATTTGGTAGCCATACAGATAAGTAGGGGTCTATTTCCCCTGACTTCCCCATATTTTGCATAAATATTAATCCTACATAATATAAAAAAATTACCCCTATAGAAGTAGCAAAGCTTCCTGACTTGCCACCTCTACTTGAATAAATCCCGAGAGGAGCACCCAGTAAGCCAAACAGTAGGCAAGTGAATGGTATTGCAAACTTCTTGCTAAGTTCTACTTTTGCCGCATACGTTGGTAGTCCCTTTTTTTCAAAGTCTTTAATTTGCTTCAGAAGTAAATTTATTGATAACTCACGATGCCCTACCATAGCCTCTTTTTCAAGTTGATTAGTTGTGGGAAGGCCAAGGTTTAGCTCGTAGGCATCAAAATTTATCGTCTGGTATGCGCTTAGTTTATTTCCTAACTCATGAATTGTTCCTTTATGTAATTTTAATCTAATCTTTAGTGCCTCTCTATCAAGTTGAATCGTAGCTTGATCAGCTATTATTATTCTGGGCGTTTTAGAATTTGTTGTGTCAGCTATAAATATGTCCTTCAACTGAAATTGTCCGCGGCGTTCTTTTGTGAGAATAACCAAACCTTTAAAATCATGATTAAATGTATTAGCCTTGATATTTATACTGGCTCTGTTTTTTATGATTTCGTAGGTTTTTTGTTTATAAGCTAAATTACCCCAAGGTAAAGCATATAACATTATTACGACTGCGAGGAGATATGCAAAAACTGAGAATATAAATACAGGTCGCATAGTTTGAATAAAGCTTAAGTGACATGATTTCATAGCAACCCATTCATTAGAAGCTGAAAACTGATTAAAAGTTGCTACAGAAGCTACTAAGACGCTAATGGGAATAGTAATAGCCAAATAGGCAGGAGATATATAAATCATTATGGAAAATACTTCCAGGAGAGAAACACCGCGGCTAACAATATTTTCAGCGATAAATAAAAACTTATCTAAATACAGAACTGCTGTTAAAGAGCCCACTGCAATTAAAAAAATTTTTATTAATTCTTTAATAATATATTTATTTATAATTTTTATTTTCATTGGTTATTAGAACCTTAAGACAGCGCTCAAATTATTAACATGTTGTATATGGTCTCTTCGTTAAATTTTTTTTGATAATGTTTTTATTATTCAAAGTATAATAGAATTATGTTTTTTTAGCGTTTAAATCCTTTGCCGTTTGTTGTAGTCTTGATAGAATTTTTGGTATTAAAACTAATCTTATTTTTTCTTAATTATGAACCAAATTAAATCTTCTGTCTCTCACCATCGAAGACTTCCAGATTGGCTCAAGACTTCGTTGCCAAAAGGAAATGATTATTTTCGTTTAAAATCTTTAGTAGAAAAACATGGGTTAAATACGGTATGTGAATCAGCTTCTTGCCCTAATGTAGGGGACTGTTGGTCTGCGGGCACATTGACGTTAATGATACTCGGTGAGACCTGCACTAGGTCTTGTCGATTTTGCGACGTTCCTACCGGGTCTATGAAACCTCCAAGGTTAGAAGAGCCTATAGAAATTGCAGAAATGCTATCTAAATTAAACCTTAAGTATATTGTTATAACATCTGTTGATCGAGATGATTTGCCTGATGGAGGTTCTGATATTTGGGCAAAAACTATTCATCAAGTTAAAAAAATGAATCCTTGCATGAAAATAGAAGCTTTGATTCCGGATTTTAAAGGTGAAGATATCCTTATAAACAAAATATGTCAGGCACACCCTGATGTTATTGCTCATAATATAGAAACAGTGGAATCTTTGCAATCAATTGTAAGGCCTCAATGTCGTTATTCATGGTCACTGAATGCTTTAGATATAGCTTCGAAAAAAAATATGATAACAAAAAGTAGTTTTATGCTTGGGCTTGGGGAAAGAAAAAATGAAGTTATTACAACAATGCGTCATTTAGCAGAAATAAACTGTCAGATTCTTTCTATAGGACAATATTTAAAACCTTCTAATAAACACTTGGAAGTAGTTGAGTATGTAGACCCAACAATTTTTGATGAATATAAAGCATTTGGTTTGTCATTGGGAATTAAACATATTGAGGCGGGCCCTTTAGTGCGAAGTTCGTATCGTGCAGACCGGCAAGCAAAAAGCTTGTTGGGCTCTTTTTCTTAATAAACTAATTTGACAATCGCAGGTTTTTTAATTGTTTTATGTATTTGAAGGCTGTTATTAATGTCCTGTGATAAAAGACTGCTAGATAGTATTAAATAAAACTTCTCAATTGAGATGCTTTATTCACCTAATGTTTTTTAGGGAGAGAGAAAGTATTATGGGTATTTTGAAAATAATTAGTGTCTGCATTTTTGCTGCTGTTGCTCTTGGGTTTTTTGCAAGTATAGGTATATGGGCTGCCGTATCATTCCTTAGACTATTTGGAATTGAGACTCTCTAACATATTGGTCAATCTAGTTTACCTTTAGAATAGATGTTTTTTTACATGCATCTTTAGTAATTTTTCTTAATTAAGCTCTTTTTTTAATGGAGTTTGTCTTTACGAGGCTAGGGTTTATAGAAATCGCTTTTTGTAACTGAGCTAAGGCTTCGTTATAGTGTCCTTGTTGTAAATAGATAAGTCCTAGAATATGATGCGCTTCATGATTTGTTCTATTTAGACGAATTTCTTTTTTTAGAAGTTTGATCGAATCGTTATATTGATTTGAATTATAGTAAGAAAGTCCAATTAAATAGTGCAAGTTAGGATATCTCGGATCTATTTTTAATGCATGCTCATAAATTTCTCTAGCTTTTTTATGCCTTTTAATCGCGGCATTTGCATTTCCTAATCGTATATGTGCCCCTGCCGAATTTGGTTCTATAGTGAGTGTTTTTTCTAAAACCCGGATCTTTTCTTCATATAGTCCTAAGGCACCATATGCATTTCCTAAAGAAGCATATGTTTCAGTTCTCTGTGGTTGAAGTTCGATTACTTTTGATAAATGTTTAATAGCCTTCTTATACTTTCCAGATAATAAATAAGTATTCGCTATCTTTATATGTAGCGTTGGGTCATTGGGGTTTTGAACTATAGCTTTTTTGTATTTGTATATCTCTTTGTTAAAAATATCTTTAAATACTTCTGAGAAGGCATTAGCTCCTAAAAAAAGTATAACTACGATAAAAACAAAACTTACTATTCTTTTCATATTGCTTAGTTTTTTTAATTTTAATTTAGTATTTAAAATGCATAAGACGTGCCAGAACTACAAATAAAGGTAAAACTTTTTTTCTTTGATTACTATGACTTTATATATTCTGAGCGCGCACTATGCATTTCTAATGCATAACAATCTCACCATGATACGTGGTGTCTCATATTGACGAGTCATTTTGAGATGTTGTGTGTGAACGCTCTTAGTTTATTTATCGACAATTCTATAAAAATAATTAGGAAAGTAGTAGGAAAGTGGACGGTAATTTGTTGTTTTTTTTGGTTAATCTAATTTTCCTTATCATGACAGCGCATAAAAGACGCTCCTGAGTAAAGAGGTTCCGGGTAATTCGTTTTACACTCACGTCTTAAGGCAGAATTTTTAGCTTCATCATGAAAAATTGGGCATCGGGGATGAAAGTGGCAACCGGTAGGGGGGGTTATAGGTGAAGGGACATCACCCTTTATTACTTCTAAATTTTTTCGAACTTCAATATCCGGAATAGCTGCTAATAAAGACTTTGTATATGGGTGTTTTGGGTTTTGAAATATTTCTAGAGTCGACCCATACTCTACAATTTTACCGAGATACATTATGGCAATTTTGTCTGCCATGTACCTTACAACGCTTAAGTTGTGGGTTATAAATAAGTAGGTTAAATTTCGTTTTGCCTGTAATTCTTTAAAAAGGTTAAGAACTTGGGCTTGAACAGAAACATCTAAAGCACTTGTTGGTTCATCTAGAACTAGAAAACTTGGTTCAAGAATTAAAGCTCGGGCAATCGCAATACGTTGTCTTTGCCCACCAGAAAATTCATGTGGATATCTATCTAGTACAGAGTTAGGTAACCCTACCTCGTTTAAAACATATGCTATTCTTTTCTTTAATTCAGACTCATTTATATCTTTATAATGTTCTTCTAGACCTTCACCAATTATTTTTTCGACTGTCATCCGTGGCGATAACGAACCCATCGGATCTTGAAATACAATTTGTATTTGTTTTCTTATATTTTTTAATTCAGTAGTATTTAATTTCATTATATCTAAACCATTGAATAATACTTCTCCTTTAGCCTCCTTTGTAAGTCTTAAAATAGATTCTCCAAGAGTGGTTTTCCCACACCCTGATTCTCCAACCAGAGCTAGGGTTGACCCTTTTTGTACCTCAATATTTATATTATCAACGGCTTTAACATGGTTAGCTATACGTAAAAAAACTCCTTTTCGAAGAGGAAACCACGTGCGTAGTGACTTAATGGATAAAATGGATTCTTCTTGTATTATTTTCTTTGGTAATTTAATACGATTTTGATTGGTGAAATTTTTTGTTAGATTTCCGTCTTTATATAGATGACAAAATGCAAAATGATTTTGCTCAATATTGTATTGAGGACCATCATTTTTTTTACATATATCCATTACTTGGGAACAACGTTCTGCAAAAAGGCATCCCTCGCCATATTCAGTAGCACCAGGAACCATTCCAGGGATAGCATTCAAAAGAAAACCCATATCATTAGCTTTTGGAATGGAATTCATTAAGTGTCGTGTATAAGGATGAGCCATATTTTTTAAAATATTATCACGAGGTCCTTTTTCTGCAATTCGGCCTGCGTACATAATGCAAATATCGTCAGCTATCTGATTTACAATTCCCATATCATGAGTAATAAGTAATATAGACATCCCTGTTTCTTTTTGAAGATCTGATATTAGTTTAAGAACCTGTGCTTGGATTGTAACATCTAGTGCTGTGGTTGGTTCATCTGCAATGAGTAATTTGGGTTTGCAGGCTAATGCCATAGCTATCATTACACGTTGTTTCATTCCGCCAGAAAGTTCGTGAGGGAAACAGTCAACTCGTTTATGAGGATCTGGAATTCCTACTTGATCTAATAATTCTATTGCAAGTTTACGAGCTGGAACTTTAGCTATTTTTCTATGTTGGGAAAGAGGTTCTTCTAATTGATTGCCTATACGATAAAGTGGGTTTAGTGATGTCATTGGTTCTTGAAATATCATAGAAATATCATTTCCGCGAATAGATTGCATTTCAAGTTCAGTGAGATTTGATAGATTTTTTTTATCAAAATTAATTTGACCGGAAGGGTGAAATCCATTACTAGCAATGAGTCTAATTATTGAAAATCCAGTTTGTGTTTTTCCACAACCTGATTCACCAACAATAGCAAGAGTTTTTCCTTCTTCTATGTTAAAGGATATGCCGTCAACAGCACGTGCAACTTTATCCAAGCCAACGTTAAAATAAGTTTTAAGGTTTTTGACTTCGAGTAATGTTGACACTTAATTATTCCTTTTTGGGTCAAATGCGTTACGTATTCCCTCGCCTACAAAAGTTAGCATTGTCAACGTTGCAGTAAGAGTTATGAATGTTGGAAGTAAAATCCATATTGCCTGAAGGTTAGTTTTCCCTTGAGCTAATAATTCTCCTATACTTGGAGCAGGACTCGGAACACCTAAATTAAGAAAATCTAGACTTACCAGAGCAAGAATTCCAGCTGTAACTTCAAATGGGAAAAAAGTTATAACTGGAGTTAAAGCATTTGGTAAAATATGCTTACGCATAATTCTGAAATTTGAGACGCCCATTGCCTTTGCAGACTTTACATATTCAAAATTTCGAATTTTTAAAAATTCAGCTCGTATATAGGCAGCTATTCCCATCCATGCAGTTAAATTTAGGATTAAAAATAGTAGCAGAGCCGATGGAACTAAAAATGAGCTTAAAATAATTAGAATATATAATCTTGGTATTGAACCCCATATTTCTGTCAACCTCTGTCCTATCAGGTCTATCCAACCTCCAAAGTATCCTTGTACCCCTCCTAAAAAGCATCCAATAATAGTACCTGCAATAGCAATAGAAATTCCAAATATCATTGATATACGAAGTCCATAGATCAATCTTGCTAGAACATCACGTCCTCTATCATCTGTTCCAAGGTAGTGTCCGTCGATCCAAGATGATTTTGTAACTAGACCAGTTTCTTTATCAATTATTTTATAAGGTGCGGCAAGAACGACGTTTCTCGTTTTACTTTCTGTAGGTATATACATATAGTCATAACGAATAGGTGGCCACAATATCCAATAATCAAGCGGTGTTTTTGAAGTTTTATGAATAGAAATATTTTTTTTTGGTGAAATTGGACTTTCATTAAACTCTTCTTCAAAATCATCTATTTCAATCGAAAAACTTGGTTCCTCTTCTTCAAAATCATCCAGATTAATATTAAAGGTTGATGGTTTGTTCTTAACAATTGAATTAGAATATGACTTATCTTGTATTCCATCGAGAAGATTTTTGAAATTTTTTGAAAGGTAATCAGGTTCGCTTAAAAGAGTTCCTCCAAAATCTTTTTCACTATAAGTGAATAATACTGGAACAAATACTTTTCCTTCAACGATAAGTATAATAGGACGAGTGTTACATAAGAATTCTGCTGGACTTGTTAGTGTGAAAATGGTGAGGAGAAGAATAAAGCTAATAAAAGCTCTTCTGTCTCGTTTAAACTTATCCCATTTAAGTCTAAAGTCTTTGGTGATTTTCATTTTTAATTATATTAACCTTGAGATTCATCAAAAGAAATGCGTCGGTCTATTAGGACATATGTCATATCAGTTAGTAATTGACCGATAAGTCCCATCAACGAAAATATAAAAAGTGTTCCTAAAACTATTGGGTAGTCTCTTTGTATAACTGCTTGATATGAAAGTAGACCTAAACCATCAAGAGTAAATATTTGTTCAATTAAAAGAGAGCCAGCAAAAAACATAGCTAAAAATGCTGTAGGAAAACCAGTTACAAGTGGTATGAGTGCATTTTTAAGAATATGTTTGAATAAAACAATTTTTTCAGGCAACCCTTTTGCTCTTGCAGTAAGTACATATTGTTTTTGTGTTTCTTCAAGGATGGCATTTTTTGTTAACATTGTGAGCGTTGCAAAACCACCTAATACAAAGCAAAATAAAGGAGCAGCTAAGTGATGAAGATAGTCACCTAATTTTTCTATCATTGACCAGTCTTCATACCCTGGTGTTCCTGCAGAAGTTAACCCAGATAACGGAATAAGATGAATAATTGCTCCATCACCTGGGCCTAGGAATACGATAACAAATATACCCATTACAAACCCAGGGATACTGTATCCAACGAGCACAATGAGGCTAGTTACCGTGTCATATTCTGTTTCATGTCTCACTGCTTTAGAAATTCCAAGGATAATACAAATAATATAAGTGAGAAAAAAACTTGTTACGCCTAATGAAGCTGACACAGGTAATTTTTCTTTAATTAGGTCTAATACAGATTTATTTCTATAAAAAGAGTCCCCAAATTTTAAAACTAGAAATCCTTCCCAATTAGCTCTTTTAAAAAACTGGGCAGCAAATGATCCTTCTGAATATTTTGGGGAATACCATAAAAATGTTCTGATATAGCGTTCCCATAAAGGGCGATCAAGATTATATATTTTTTTGAGCTGTTGCAAATTCGTATCGTCAATATCTGATTGTTTTATCGAAGACATCTTTTGCGCACCTCCTCCAGCCTCAGATATTGTTGCGGAATGACCTCTTAGTTGAGACTTCATTTGATCAATAGGACCACCCGGAACAAACTGGATAATCAAAAATGTAATCGTTACAATTCCAATAAGAGTTGGAAACATTAAAAGAAATCGCCGTATTATGTAAGATGTCATTGGGGAAAATACTATAGAGAGGAACCAGAAGCTCGTGCCTTTTTTAAGGCTATTGCTTTGTTTTTATCAAACCACCACCATTCGAGTATATTATTTAATATAATTGATTGAGACGCATTGATTTTTGGGTGCGAAAACTTATTCCAATAAACAATGCGATCATAAGGGATATACCAATTAGGCACTATATAAAATTGGTGGGTAAGAATTCTATCCATAGCCTGTATTGAGTCGATTAATTTTTTACGCGACTTAGCTTCAACTATGGTATTGATCAACTCGTCGATTGCTGGATTCTTTATTCCCATATAATTTCGGGAACCTAATGTGCTTTCAGCTTCACTGCTCCACATGGACCGCTGTTCATTTCCAGGTGAGCGGCTTTGTGGATAATTTGCAACGACCATATCAAAATTAAAATTTCTTAAAACTTCTTCGTATTTGGCAATTTGTACTACTTTAATATCTAGTTTTACACCAATTTTTTTTAGATTATTTTTGTAGGGTTCTACAATACGCTGGAATAGGGGGGAGTTGAGAACCAATTTTATAACCATTTGTTTACCCATCTTACTGCGTATACCATTGGCTCCCATTCCCCAACCAGCTGAGTCCAATAAAGTATTCGCTATTAGAATATTGTTTTCTAGAGACTGTCCTTGTCCTGGAGCTCCTACGGGTTTAGTCAATGTAGTTTTGGGTACATTGGCGGATCCATATTTTTTTCTTAATTTTTCTAAGATAGATCTCGTTTCGTTATTTGGTAATCCTTTTGGTTTCATTTCTGGGTTATTATCGAAATAACATTCGTTACGAGTATATTGTCCGTAGAAAAGATTTTTATTACTCCATTCAAAGTCAAAAACCATTGCAACTGCTGCTCGAACCTTTCTTGTTGAGAAAATTTCGTTGCGCTGATTCATTACAAACCCTTGCATTCCAGCGACTCTAGTGTGAGGGAATGTGCCTCTTTTATAATAATTTTTTTTGACAAAGTCGCCCTTAAAGTCCAAGGCCCAATCACGTGAGCTATTTACCATATGTGCATCAAAATCACCGCCCTTAAAACCTTCTCGCATTGCAACGGGATCTAAATATATTCTCCACGTGACCTCATCAAAATTATATCGTCCTTTATTAATTCCAAGTTTTTCGCCCCACCAGTTCTTATTTTTTTCGAAGGTTATATGTTTACCAAATTCAAAGCTTTTTATTTTGTAGGGACCACTTCCCACAGCTATTTCATCAAAGTCTGACCCAAATGATTTATTCTTTACTCCGTATATATGTTTAGGGAATATAGTCATTTGACCTGTGATCAGAGGGAGTTCTTGATTATAAATAGAGAATGTATATTTTACTTTGTGAGAGCTAATTTTTTTTATTGCTTTAATATCTTTAAAATACTGTTTTGAAATAGGGTGGTATTCTGGATCTTTTAGCAAGTCGAAGGAAAAAACAAAATCATCAGCTGTGACTGGGTGACCATCAGAAAATTTTGCATATTTATTTATGTGGTAGACCATAGTCATTCGGTCATCAGCCAATTCAACCTTTTCTACTAAATTGCCATATTGGGAAAAGGGCTCGAAATCATCTGCAGAACTATCCATGGGAGTTTGAAAAATTAAATTAGCTATCCCAGGCGCTGGTACTCCTTTTAGTGATGCTGGATTTAACTTAGTGAAGGCTCCAAAATCTGCTAATACTAAATGTCCTCCTTTCGAAGCTTTTGGGTTACTATATTCATAAGGCTGCCCAAGTTTATATTTTAGGTGCTTGGGCCCGTAAAGTGATAAACCGTTCAAAGTGTTAGCAAAAACGTTATTAAAAAATAAACAAACGAATGCAATTGATAAAATAGGGAACATCAATTGTTTCAGAGAATCAGTTTTAATTTTTTTATTCATATACAATTATTTTATCATTCTCTCGATTAAATTAGAATTTATTTAACGTGAAAGTGTCTTCTTACTACTTTAAGATTCTTTGGGTTTTAATAACATAGAGATTTCTTTACTTTTCAATAACCTTACTTGTTAACAATTGTAAACTCTGATAACCTCGCACGTCTATCGGATTATTATTTTTAATTTTAAATTGGTTTTTTTTTTGCCTTTTCAAGCATGAGTAATTTAAATAGATCATCACGAAAAATACATATAGGCTCATTGATTATTGGTGGGGATTCTCCAGTTGCAGTTCAGAGCATGGCTGCAACCCAAACCCAGAATTTAGATGAAACTGCTCGCCAAATTGAAATTTTAGAAGAGGCTGGAGCAGATATTATACGGATTGCAGTAGATAATGAAGCGGATGTTGTTGCTCTTGAAACTCTTCGTAAAAAATTTCCAAAGCCAATTTTTTCTGTTGACCTCCAAGAAAACTATAGGTTAGCACCTAAGGTTGCACCTTTAGTTAATAAAATTCGATACAACCCAGGACATTTGTATCATTTGGATAAAAACAAGTCGATCTTAGAAAAAGTACAGTTCATTGTAGAGGCAGCTAATTCTTTTAACTGTGCAATTCGTATAGGTGTTAATTGTGGGTCTATAGACCCTGAATATAAAGAAAAGTTTATAGAAGATCAGATTGAGGGTATGGTTCGTTGCGCTGTAGATCACTGTAAAATATTAGATGATTTAAGTTTTACGAATTATTGTGTTTCACTTAAAGATTCTGATTTTGATAAGGTTATTGATGCAAACCGTCGATTTGCCAAAGAACGGCCTGATGTACCGTTGCATCTTGGAGTGACAGAAGCAGGATTGCCACCAGAGGGTGTTATTAAGACAAGAATTGCATTTGAGCAACTTATATCTGCTGGAATTGGTGACACCATTCGAGTCTCTCTAACCTTACCGAATGAACAGAAAGGACAAGAGATTTCTGTTGGTCGTGGAATTCTTAAGGATATTGAACAAGGAAGGTTTAGGTCAGTCCCTAAGAACTTTCTTGATGGTATTAATATTATTGCTTGCCCGAGTTGTTCGCGTGTTGAAAATGATAAGTTTGTAGATTTGGCTCAGGAAGTACGTGAAATAACCAAGTATGCAGAATCACATAAAATTACTATAGCTGTTATGGGATGTAGAGTAAATGGACCAGGGGAAACTGATGATGCAGACCTTGGTCTTTGGTGTGGTCCTTCTAAGGTAAATTTAAAAAAAGGTACAGAAGCCTTGGGTGCTTATTCATATGATGATATTTTAAGCCGACTAAAAATTGAGCTTGATCTTATTATTTCTGCTAGAAATTCCCAAGAAAGATCCGTTAGAGAGTAGATATATTTAACCTTATTGTAGGTTTAGCTTTTATGTTGAATCGAAAATTATTTTTAATTTAGGACTTTCTCATGAAACTCGATGTAAAAGAATTAGAATCGCTAAAACGAAAACTAGATATTACGATTCCAGAAGATGTTGTGACTGAGAGAATCAATAATGCATATAAGGATCTAAATCGTCAGATGAAAATGCCTGGGTTTAGGCCTGGAAAGATTCCTCGTAATATTCTCGAAAAACAGGTTCCAGTACAATCTTTTACAAATATGTTTCAGGAGTTATTACAAGAATATTACGAAAAAGCTCTCCGTCAAAGTGGAATTGTCCCTGTTGGGGCTCCAGAAATTGATAATTCTGATTTTCAAGATGTGAAAATAAACAATCCTTTAAAGTTCTCGGTTACGTTGGATATTAAACCAGAAGTTAAAGTAAAGAATTATAAAGGTCTTAAAATAAATAAAGTTGAGATAAATATTCCCGATGAAGAAGTCCAAGCTGCAATTAATAGTATTTTAGAACAGTACGGTAGTTTTGAACATCATGAAGACGGCCATAAGGCTGAGAAAGGTGATTATCTAACAGTAGACTTTGATGGTTTCTTTGATGGACAACCTCTTGAAAATGGAAGTGCTAATGATATGACTATCAAGATTGGTGATAACAAGATGATCAAAGGTTTTGAGGATGAACTTGTAGGCCATAAACTGGGAGAAGAGTTTAAAGCCAAGGCTATTTTGCCTTCAAACTGGAATAATAAAATGAGCCGAGTTCGTATTCCTGTCCCAGGATCTAAGGATACATTACCAGAAGACGTGGCAACTTTTAATGTAAAAATTAAAGAAATAAAAAAAATGGAGATTCCTTTACTTACAGATGACATTGCAGGGAAGGAAGGTTTTGATTCAATTGATAGTTTTAAAAGAGGCGTAAAAACAAAATTGCAATCAATGTATGAACAAAAAGAAGAAATGCGTATCAAAGAGGAATTATTTAATCAGTTAGTCAAAGAAAATCCCATTGAAGCGCCTGACTCTATGGTAAATAGTGAATTAAAATTTATGCTTGAAGGAATGAAATTTCAGATTGAGCAATCTGGTATGAAATTAGAAGAGTCTGGGTTTGATGAAGAGAAAGCAAAAGAAGAGTGGAGAGATAAAGCGGAAACAAACTCAAGGGGATATATATTACTGGAGAATATTGGATCTTTAGAAAATATTCATGTAAGTCAATTTGACCTTGAAGAAGAATTTAAATCACTTGCTAAACAAAGTAAACAAAAGCCAGAGGATGTAAAAAATCGAATGATGGCTAATCCAGAAGTGATCAAACATACAAGTTCAAAAATTCTTGGTCGTAAGGTAATGGATTTTCTCTATTCAAACTGCGAATTTAACTTTGTTAAATCACTCAAAGAAAAAGATAGCAATTCCCAAAATACTTAAATTTACGAACTTAACTTTTAACTGTTATTTCTAAAAAGTTGTGGCAAAAGTAAAATATACAAAAGTTATGAAATGTGATGACCTTGAGGTTGGTAAGTCTGCAATCATTGAGGTTGGTGATAAGGAGATAGCGCTATTTAATTACAAAGGAGATTTTTACGCTATTGATAATGTCTGTCCTCATAGGGGTGCCCCTTTAGGTGAAGGTAGAATTGAGGAAGGTATTTTAATTTGTCCAAATCATGAATGGCGTTTCGAATTAAAGAGTGGTTGGTGTCCTCAAAACCCTGAACTTAGTACTGAAGTCTATCCAATCAAAGTTGATAATGGAAAAATTTATGTAAGATTAGAAAAGCCAAGAGTTCAGGGTGCAGCTGGAAGCGAGGCGAATACTCTACCTACAGATATAAAATTCAAAATACCAACTATTTTGAAGCCTCGTAACCCCGATGAGGAACTTTAATAGATTGTAATTTTTTTTTTTAGATCATTCCAAGTTAAATTACAATCATAAAGATATTTTCTTAATTAATTAAATTTAGCCCGTTGCATTATCGTCTTCAATCTCAACCCATTTGGGTTCCCCATGTGCTTTATAGTTATTGGTTCCGGCAAAGGTGCCTTTGTGGTAGATATTGCATTTAAATTTTCCACCTCCAAAAGTTTCTGTTACGAATGCGACAGGTTCTTCTAAATGAATTAGTTCAGGTGTTTCATACTTTCCTATTAATTTGAATTCCATGCCCATGCCACTTGGAAGTAAAACAAAAAATTTAAGGTTTGTCTCCGCTAAAAATTGTAGCATATCTTCGTCCATATGCTCTCGAGTGTACGAGTGGCCATACTTTTGCCTTGCACGACGTTTCAAGTAATCTTCAAGGAGATTGAAAAACCACCAGTTTGATTCTTTTCTCGCATCGTGAAGAAATGGATATTCGACAAACCCGTGTTTATTGATAAAGGGTTTTTTTGCCATAGAAAAGTATTTCGTGTGATTTTTTATTACTTTAAAAAAAATATGTTCATTTTTTATTTTGATAATAATTTTTAGTGAAATATCGGGTATCTGATATTTTTATAACGCTATTTAAATTGACTGTATTAAAGGCCAGTGTGCTTTTTTATAGTTTTAACTTTGTCTGTTTTTTCCCAAGTAAAGCTTGCTTCTTTCCTACCAAAGTGGCCATAGGCAGCAGTTGGTGAATACCTAGGTTTTAAAAGGTCGAGCGTTTTAATTATTCCGGCTGGTTTTAAATTAAAATTTTCACGTATTATACCCTCAAAACTATCTGGGTTGATTTTGTGTGTGCCAAAAGATTCTACAAATACAGAAACAGGTTCAGCAACACCTATAGCATATGCCAATTGAACTTCTAGACGATCAGCAGTGCCTGCTGCAACCAAATTTTTAGCTATATAGCGGGCCATATAAGCCGCTGATCGATCAACCTTAGATGGGTCCTTTCCGGAGAAAGCACCGCCTCCATGTCTTGAAAAGCCACCGTAAGTATCTACTATGATTTTTCTCCCTGTAAGACCACAGTCTCCGTGTGGTCCACCCACAACAAAATTTCCTGTTGGATTGATATGAATTTTCATTTTTTTCGCACGAAATTTTTCAGGGATAACTTTGTTTATAACCAGCTCTATTATTTCTGACCGCATTTTTTTATTCGAAATTCCTGGGTCGTGTTGCGTTGAAATTACGACAGTGTCTATACAGACAGGCTTGTCATTCTCATACCTTACTGATACTTGAGATTTGCTATCAGGGCGAAGGTAATTTATTTGACCTTTTTTTCTTACATCAGCGAGTTTTTTAACAAGTTTATGGGAGTACATTATGGGCATAGGCATCATTTCAGGTGTTTCTTTAGTGGCATAACCAAACATCATTCCTTGATCTCCTGCACCTTGTTCTTTTTTTGATCCCTCATCGACTCCTTGTGCAATATCCTTAGATTGCTTATCTAATGAAACCAACACACCGCATGATTCAAAGTCAAAACCCATTTCGGAGTGAGTATATCCAATATTTTTTACGGTATTTCTAACAATTTGAGGAATTTCTATGTAGCAGTTTGTTGATATTTCTCCTGCGACAACAGCATATCCAGTTGTGATCATAGTTTCACATGCGACTCTAGCTTTTGGGTCATTTTTTAAAATAGCATCAAGAACTGCATCAGATATTTGGTCGGCCATTTTATCTGGATGGCCTTCTGAAACAGATTCTGATGTAAAAATAAATGATTTCTTCTTCATATAAATCCTCTTTTGTTTATAGTTTTATATTTATTTTTTATATTATATAGATGTCTATCTATTAACTTCATCCTTCTTGGAAAGACAAAGGATATCTTTTTCTCATTTCGCCAGTAAGAAAGCAATTAATTTCAGTAGTTGAGCTTAAATTTAATAGTTGTTGTGAGAAATCTTTAGCATCTTTTAAACTGGATTGGCAGATAATTTTTTTGACATGGGGTATAGAATGAGGATCCATGCTAAGGCTATCTAGGTTGCCTAATCCTAATAGAAAGAGAGTAGCTAAAGGGTCTCCGCCAAGCTCTCCACAAATAGAAACTTTTTTTCCTGCTTTTCTGGCATTATCGGAAATATGTTTTAAAATTTTTAAAATAGCTAGATGATAGGGTTCATATAAATGAGCTACTTGTTCATTCATTCGATCTACAGCTAGCATGTATTGAATTAAATCATTAGTTCCTATGCTTATGAAGTCTACTTCTCCTAAAATTTGATCTGAACAAATTGCTGCGGATGGGGTTTCAATCATTGCTCCAACTTCAATATCTTCATCAAATGGTATTTGCTTTTCCCGCATTTCATTTTTAATATTATCTAAAATTAAATTTGCCGTAATGACTTCTTGAACATCGGAAATCATTGGATACATTATTTTAACTTTCCCATGTAAACTAGCTCTAAGAATGGATCTGAGTTGGATCTCGAATAGCTCCGAATTGACTAGGGACAAACGAATTCCTCTTAGCCCTAGCGCTGGATTGTCTTCATCATTTGTTCCTTTGGATGATAGTTGTTTGTCCATCCCAATATCTAATGTTCTTATAACTATTGGATAGGGTGATATTTCTTGGGCAGCTTTTTTAAAATTATTGTAAAGATCGCTCTCTGATGGAAGGTTCTGTAAGCTTAGGTATAAAAACTCTGTGCGATAGAGCCCAACTCCCTCCGCACCAAATTTTTTCAACGTTTTAATTTCATGTGTGGATTCAATATTTGCCATTAATTTTACATGAAATTGATCATTAGTGATAGCCGGTTTTCCGATATCTAAAAGTAGTTTGTCTTCATTTTGCAAGTGCTCTGATTGTTTTTTTTTATAAAGCTCTAATAGATTTTTTTCAGGGTTGATTATTACATGCCCGTTTATCCCATCTACTATTACTTGATCTCCTGTATTAATTTTTTCTGTAAGGGATTTGATTCCAACTACTCCGGGAATACCAAGAGCAGATGCAAAAATTCCGACATGAGATGTTTTACCACCTGCTGCAGTAGCCAGTCCGAGTACATATTGACGAGGGATTGATACTGTGTCTGATGGGCTTAGAGCATGGGTGATTAATATAACTGGTTTATGAATATCTGAAAGCGAGTTTTGGTTGTAGCCGAGCAGGTTTTTAATTACTCCATTAACTACTAGTTCTAAATCATCTTTCTTACCCTTTAGGTACTCGTCATTAATTTTATCAAATAGAAGTAGTGACTTTTTTAGAGTTTCGGTGATAGCCCATTCTGCGTTTACTTTTTCAACTTTAATTTTATTTATAGTATCTTTGACTAAAATATCATCTTCTAATAAAAGAGTATAGGTATCTAGAATTATTGAGAATTTATGTGCAATTTTTGAAGCCTTTTTTTTCGTTTCCTGCATCTGTTTTTTGGTTTGTTCAACTGCTGAACGAAATCTGGTTATTTCTTTTTCTATGTTGCTGGAGTTGATAGTTTGTTTTAGAGCGCAGAGTTTCGATCGATCTAAGATGTGGGCTTCTCCAATAGATATACCTTTTGATACAGCAATTCCTTTAAGCATTAAGCTGATTTCCTATTAAGAAAAAAAGAAGTGTAAATTAAAAACCTTGTCGATAGCAGTGCTTAAAAATATTAAACATATTTTGAATCTTCATCTATCAGAATCGAATATATTTGATCTGCTTCATTTGCCAGTAATACAGACTCACGTAATGAAGCGTTTTTGAATAATCTTGATATGCGAGCCAATGCTTTTAAATGTTGTCCTGTTGAGTTTTCAGGAGCCATAACTAAAAATATAAAATGTACTGGTTTTTGGTCCAATGAATCAAATTCAACTCCATTTTTAGAAAGTCCAAAAACTGTAATGATTTTGTCTATGCCGCTTGTTTTTGCGTGTGGTATTGCGACATTTTCACCAATTCCTGTGCTACCTAACTTTTCACGCTCGGATAAGGCAGCTAATAAATTTTCTTTGCTAGTGATCGCCCCTTTTTCTTCCAAAAAGCTTGATATCTCACTGAGAACATTTTTTTTGTCACAGCTTTTTAACTCTACAATAATATGTTCTTTTTTTAGTATGTCAGCAATTTTCATTTTTGGATCGAAGTAGTTTTAAATTTTGTTTGATAGAGCTTTAATTGAATTTATCTAGGATTAATTTTTATATGCATAATGAGGACTTTATTTCTCTAAAATGCTATTTTTTTATACAGGTAATATATAAGTGCAGTTCTTGTTTTAGCACCTTAATTTTTTTTTATGAATTTTACTCTTAGCAAATCATGAATTATTTTAAAATATTCTTTTTCGTTTACTAGCAGGGGGAATGTTTAACTCTTTCCGGTATTTTGTAATTGTTCGTCGAGCAATATTAACATTTTTTCGCATTAAAGCTTGTACCATCTCATCGTCTGTTAGAGGTTTTTTTTCATCTTCAATCAAGATGATTTCCTTGATGATACTTTTTACACGAATGGATGACATGCTACTTCCCATGTAAGATTTAATACCACTATGGAAAAAAAACTTTAACTCAAATACTCCTTGAGGTGTATCTATATACTTATTAGTGGTTATCCTACTTACTGTTGATTCGTGCATCTCGATATCCTTGGCAACGTCCTTTAAAACCATTGGCTTAAGATATGAAAGCCCAAGGTCGAGGAATTCTCTTTGTAGTTTTATAATACTTTTTCCTACCTTGTGAATTGTTTGACGTCGCTGATCAATACTTTTTAAAAACCATAAAGCTGACTTATGCTTTTCTTCCAGGTAGTCCTTGGTTTCCCCTTGGGCACTATTTTTTAACATATTTTGGTAGTACGGGCTTATGCGCAAGCGCGGTATGCCATCGTCATTAAGGGCCACATCGTAACCGTTATCGGTTTTAACTACAAAGATATCAGGCACAACATAATCAATACGCTCTGAACTAAATGTTTGGCCGGGTTTAGGGTTATATCCTTTGATTTTCTTTACAGCTTCTACTATTGATTCTACACGCACTTTGAGTTCTGATGATACTTTAGTCAAATACCTTTCTTCAAGCCGGTCTAAATAGTTGTCAATTAGTTTCAGAATTAAAGGAGTAGAATTATCATCCATTTGAGCTTGAATCATTAAGCACTCTTTTAGTGTTCGTGCTCCAACCCCTAGAGGTTCAAAATCCTGTATTATTTTAAGTACTTTTAGAATTTCTGATTCATTAGCGTGGCTTATTTCTTCAATATCGTTGATATTTGCACGGAGATAACCATCGGCATTAATGTTTCCTATGATGCAATTACCAATAAAACTTTCTCGTTCGTTATTCACAGAAAGATTCAATTGCCAGAGTAGATGTTCTTGAAGAGATGGTTCTTTATTATGGGTTGTTTCAATGCTAGGTCGTTCAGTATAATTTTCTGCGGAACTTCCGCGATCTATATTATTCTGGAAATAAGTATCCCAATCCATATCAGGATTCTCCAGTGTATGTTCTTCACCCTTATTTTTTTCATCTATTACTTCAAAAGTTTCTTTTGGTTCTGAGATTTCAGCACTGTCATCATTGTCTATGTCATCTTGTGATTCTTCTTTTTCTTCTTCTTCTAAAATTTCTTCTAGGACTGGGTTTTCTGTTATTTCTTGGCGTACCTGTTGGGCAAGTTCAAGACGAGCTAATGGCAATAGTTTAATTGCCTGTTGAAGCATGGGAGTCATGACAAGCTTCTGACTCATTTTTAAATTTACATTAAGCTTTAAATCCATAGCCATGATAATCCCGTTGTTTTTTTCTAAAGAGAGAATTTATTGCCAAGGTAAATTTTCTTTACATTTTCATTCTCTAACATCTCATCAGGCAAGCCAGATGCAATAATCTTTCCTTCGTTGATTATATAAGTTCTATCTACAATGCTTAACATTTCTCTTGCATTGTGGTCTGTTATAAGTACACCAATTTTTTTCTTTTTAAGATGAAAAATAATTGATTTGATATCAGCAATCGCAAGAGGGTCAATCCCAGCAAAAGGTTCATCTAATAAAATGAATTTTGGAGATGTTGCTAGCGCTCGACTGATTTCCACTCTCCTTCTTTCACCACCTGATAATACATAAGCTTTGGCATTTTTAATGTGCAGAATATTCAGTTCTCTTAATAGAGCTCTTGCTTTTTTCTTCCCTTCAAAGCTTGGAAGTCCCATTGCCTCTGTTACTGCTATTACATTTTCTTCTACTGTTAATTTTCTAAATACAGACGGTTCTTGCGGAAGGTAGCTTATGCCTTTCTGAGCCCTCAAGTGCATGGGGAGATTGGTTATATCCTCACCTCCTAAAATCACATTACCTTGATCTGGCCGAATTAGCCCAACCACCATGTAAAAAGTTGTTGTTTTCCCAGCTCCATTTGGGCCCAAAAGTCCAACAATTTCTCCTTGTTCGACTTTGACGCACAAGTCTTTTACCACAGGTCTATTTTTATAGGACTTAAAAAGGTTTGATGTGCTTAGACAAGTCACTTAACTACTATTCTATGAGCTGGTTTTGCTTGAAGCATTTTTTTAACCTAACTTAAAATTATATAAATTATTTTTAGGATAAACTTATTTATTTTTTTTGGAGGGGAATAACTTTGCTCGCACACGTTCATTTACAACAAAGCGATCTTTATTTATTAAGAAGATCATTTCCCGGCCTTCAATGATATCATCTGCTTCCCAAGCAACAGCTTTTGGATTTCCTGTAAGTATGATTTTCTGGAGATGCTCTAGGTAAACCGCACGGTCGCCTTGGGCTTTTTTATTACCTTTATTTATTTTGACATTGCCAATTGCTACTATTTCTTGAGTTTGTTTTTTGTCTGGTGTGTTATAAACTTCAAGAATATCAGATGTTATGCTTATTCCTTGTCTTTTTATAGAAACATTGCCGGAGAATATAATTTTCTGACCACCCCTTTCGGACCTCATTCTATCGGAAGTAATTTCAAGCGAGTTCTTACTATTTTTGTAGTTTTTGTCTTTTTCTGTTTGAGAAAAACCAACTGAGAGAAATAGGCTGTATAGAAAAATTGTTAAACCTATGTATATTAGGGGTTTTTGGTTCTTTGATATCATCAGTTCACAACCCTGATATTTTGCTTAGAACTGGGTTCATTTGCAAGTTGATCTTTTATGATTTCAGTTTCAATTATCATTTTAACGTTGCCCTCAAGGTCTAGGTCATTAGTTTTATTCATTAAAGTTCCAAAATCTGCATGAACTTTAAATTCCCTCATTTTACTATCAATAAAAATATACTCGACATTACTCATTTTCGTTGTTTCAGTTTTTTGATTAATTTGAGCTAATTCAGCTTTTAACTCCCAGTCCTTACGACCTGAATTTTCATGATTTACCTTGAAATTTTCAATTTTTACATCTAGGCCATCTTCATCGAGTTTAACGTCTATATTTTTTGTAGTTACCTC
The DNA here is from genome assembly GCA_018697205.1 of Nitrospina sp. Classification (GTDB taxonomy): domain Bacteria; phylum Nitrospinota; class Nitrospinia; order Nitrospinales; family VA-1; genus Nitromaritima. The sequence continues at coordinate 111,735 of JABHTG010000138.1, forward strand.
AAAGGAGGATAAAAAAATATAGCCCCCATATCCTAAAAGAGAAGCGGCAATCAAGAGCATTAAAGTTCTTATTTTTTCAATCATTAGCTATTGATTTATAAAGATATATGGGCTTTATATATACCACATATGCTTTAATATCCCACAAGGCACAATTTTTGTAAAGGGGAATAGTAAATGCTAGTCTGGTTACGCGTTTCCAAATTGGCGGTAAAGAGATATTACGAAGTCTGGTGGACGGGGTAGATGATGGCAGAAATTTTCTATTGATGGGGAGGGCAGATGATTCAGTTTTTTCGGTTTTATTATTCAGTTAAGATGGAACCGATAATTCTTGATCTCCAAAGGAAACTTTCAAAAAGGTCTTAGTTAGAAATCATTCTCTTTGAATAGATATGTATCCGGTTGGCCCGGTTTTTCTATAGGGAAGAAAGATTAAGCGTGACTTTGATATCCTTGTTATTTTTATTAGGCTGTGGGTTGGATAAACGTAGAAGTACCATACGGCCTTTCTGGTCCTTACCGCGAAAAATCAACACCGACCCGTCGTTGAGCTTGGCGTGCGCCATGAAACCATCTTTCTGATACCGTTTCTTAAATAAATGGTTGCCTAGGAAATTTCCTGAGTTCACCACCTTCTGTGCCGATATTTTTTTATCTATCGGAAAACCGTTCAGTATACTCACTTGTGTCAGTTTTTTGCTTTGATAACCAAACACGTACACTATTCGTGAGTCACCAGAATTCGGGAGAAGGTTGTTCACG
>JABHTG010000139.1 GCA_018697205.1 Nitrospina sp.
CGTGAAGTACATGCTTGTTGCTCACATGCTGTTTTGTCTGGACCCGCGATAGATCGTATTTCTAAATCAGAAATTAAGTCTATCGTGGCAACCAACACGATTCCAGTTCGTGATGCCATGAGAAACCATCCAAAAATTAAGATTTTATCCGTGGCGCCTTTATTGGGCGAGGCCATTTTGCGAATAAATAGAGAAACCTCGGTAAGTTCATTATTTGATTTATAAGGAGTAGATAAAAATGTCTGAAGTGTTAAGTGGTAAAATAAGAGAAAAAACGGGTAAGGTCGCCACTAAAGAGGTGCGAAGAAACGGAGAAATACCAGCAGTTTTATATGGGTTGAAAGACAACCTTTCCTTTTCCGTTTTTCCTGGCAATCTTAAAGATATTTTAAAAGCTAAGGGACAGAACGCTTTGATTGACCTCAGCTTGGAAGGGGATAAGCAGCGTAAAGTTATCTTAAAAGAATTTCAAAGTCATCCGCTGAAAGAGCTATGGGTTCATGTGGATTTCTTAGAAGTAGACGTTTCTAAGACAGTTAAGGTTAACGTTGATGTGCATTTGATTGGAAAATCAGCTGGAGAAAAAATGGGAGGTTTAGTTAATCAGGTCCTCAAGTTCATCCATGTAGAATGTTTACCTGCAGATATCCCGCAGTTTGTTGACTTGGACGTGACGAATGTTGAACTTGATCAAGTATTACATGTGTCAGATCTTAGCCTTCCGGATAAGATAAAAATTTTAAATCTACCTAATGAGGCCGTTGTTAGCGTTCACCTTGAGAAAGTTAAAGAAGAAAAAGTTGAGGAAGAAATTGCAGAGGGTGAAACAGAAGCCACTGCTGACGCTGCTACCAAGGAAGTTTCGGATAAGAAAGACGATTCTACTAAAAAAGAGAGCTAGCCATATCCAATGTATATTTAATTATTGGGCTGGGAAACCCTGGCCCACGTTACGAACTAACGCGCCATAATGTTGGTTTTCTTGTAGTTGATAGCTTGGCTGAGAAACAACGAATTGCACTTTCTCAAAGTAAACACAAGGCTCTTTATGGTGAAGGGGAAATAGAAGGTTGTCGGGTCATGATTGCAAAACCCATGACCTATATGAATAATAGTGGTCAAGCGGCAAAGTTGATCCTTTCTGCTTTAGAAATTTCCCCCAATCAAGTTCTTGTGGTTCATGATGATATTGATCTACCACTTGGAAAAATTAAAATAAAAAAAAAAGGTGGCGATGCTGGTCAGTTGGGAGTTCGGTCAATTACCGAAAAATTTGGGACGGATCAGTACTATCGGATTCGTGTGGGAGTCGGTCGGCCTGATGACGTAGAAGATATAGTCGACTATGTGTTGACCCCATTCACTGAAGCAGAAAATAAGCTGCTGAACGAGGTTGTCGAAGAAGCGTTGCTTAAAGTTGAGGAAACGCTAGTTGAAATGAATAAACGTAATAATCAAACGGAGGAAAGTGAAGAATGGTAAAGGAGTATAAAGCAGAGTTATTGTTTCTTATTGTTGCAATGGGAGTCTATGTATTTATGGCAACCTTGAATATATCGCAGAATTATTCTTATTTCGCGGTGGTATTCGGTATTTTTGGTTTGATTGTGGCCTGGAAGATTTATGAAAAAGTTGATGAACAGTCAGACGGTAACGAGAGAATGAAGGAAATTGCAGCATCTATACACGAAGGTGCGATGGTTTTTCTGTCACGAGAATATAAAATCCTTGGCTACTTTGTTGCCGCAGTTGCAATTCTTCTTGTGATTGTTATTTCAATTCAAAAAGGATTCTGGATTGGTTTGTGGACAGCGGTGTCTTATGCCATAGGTGCTGGATGTTCAATGCTTGCAGGATTCTTTGGAATGAATGCAGCGACTACCTCAAATGTGCGTACCGCCCAAGCGGCTTCCGATGGCGGGAAGGCTAAGGCACTTAATATCGCTTTTAATGGCGGAGCGGTCATGGGTTTGAGTGTTGCTAGTTTAGGTTTAGTAGGGGTAGGTGGACTTTTCCTTTTATTTGGTAAGAGTGAATCGATCAGTGTTATTAGCGGGTTTGCTATGGGAGCTAGTTCAATTGCTCTCTTCGCTCGTGTAGGTGGTGGAATTTATACAAAAATAGCGGATGTTGGCTCAGATCTTGTGGGTAAGGTTGAAGCGGGAATTCCTGAGGATGACCCAAGAAACCCTGGGGTGATTGCAGATAATGTGGGAGATTGTGTTGGCGATACAGCTGGTTTGGGAGCGGATATTTTTGAATCTTACTGTGGTTCTATGATTGCTGCTATTGCTATTGGTGCCAGTATGTCTGTTATGAAGTTTGAGTATATGGCTCTTCCTCTTATTGTTGCTATGGTAGGTCTTATAGCGTCGATTATAGGTATTCGGGCAATGGACGCCTTGGAGGATCAGGATCCATCTGCTGCATTACGTAATTGTACTTTTGTCAGCGCAGGCGCAATGCTCTTTGTATCATTTTTTGTAATCAAAGTGATGGGTTTATCGTCGGGCGTTTTTATTGCGCTAGCAGTTGGTTGTTTTGCCGGTATCGCGATCGGGCTGGTTACTGAATATTACACGGCGGGTTCTCCTGTTGTTAAAATTGCTGAATCGAGTAATACCGGCGTGGCTACTGTAATGATTACAGGGCTTGCTGTTGCAATGGAGAGTTGCGCTATCCCGGTAATAATAATAACAATTGCGATATATTTTGGCTCAGTATTTGCCGGTCTTTATGGTGTTGCCTTAGCTGCTGTTGGAATGCTAGCCACTGTTGGTATTACCATGTCGGTTGATGCATACGGACCGATCGCTGATAATGCAGGCGGAATATCTGAAATGGCTGGTTTGGGTGAGGAGACGCGAAAAATAACCGATGGATTAGATGCAGTTGGAAATACCACTGCTGCTATTGGTAAAGGTTTTGCTATCGGCTCAGCGGCCCTTACCGCATTAGCCCTCTTTTCAGCATTTACTCAGGCAGCTAATATTGAATCTATAGATATTACCCAGCATAAAGTTGTTATCGGAGTATTTATAGGAGGTGTTATTCCATTTTTTGTTGCTGCACTCACAATGACTTCAGTGGGTAAAGGTGCTATGGATATGGTAAATGAAATTAGGCGGCAGTTTAAAGAAATTCCCGGATTAATGGAAGGTACTGGGAAGCCAGATAGTGCTAAATGTATTGACATTAGCACTCAATCAGCTTTGAGAGAGATGGTAATGCCAGGTGTCATTGCTATTATTTCGCCTATTTTGATTGGACTCATGCTTGGAGCCGAGGCTTTAGGTGGGATGCTTATGGGAGCCACTTTGGTAGGTGTGCTACTGGCACTTTTTATGTCTAATGGAGGTGGTGCTTGGGATAATGCTAAAAAACATGTAGAGGCAGGAAATTTGGGCGGTAAAGGATCTGATGCGTATCACGCAACAGTTGTTGGTGATACGGTAGGTGACCCGCTTAAAGATACTTCTGGGCCTGCGATGAATATTCTGATTAAGCTAATGTCTATCGTAGCATTGGTGTTAGCCCCAATGTTTATCTAGCAGCTTTTAGTTTTATTGGGTGGAGGGCCCTAGAGTCCTTCACCCTTTTTTTTAATATGACCCAACCACTACTTAGGTTCGGAATCCATAATTTTTTGAATGCTAGTCCCCTTCTTTTACCTTTGAAAGAAAAGGGTCTAAATGTCGGATTTCAAGTAATAATAGACTCACCAGCTGCTCTTGCAGACCGATTGAAATCGAGCGACTTGGACTTAGCAATGATTCCTTCGGTTGAATATTTTAAGTTAGCGAATAGCTACCGACTAGTTTCAGATATGTGCATTGCTTCAAGAGGTAAAGTGGGAACAGTATTATTTTTAACAAAAAAACCTATTGATAAAATTAGTTCTGTCGCAGCAGATAATCGTTCTCGAACCTCAGTAGCGCTTCTTAAAATATTATTTTCATTTAATTCATATCTTACTATTGATCCTTTTCCTCCAGATCTAGAATTAATGTTGGTTGATCACTCAGCCGCATTGGTAATAGGGGACCCTGCCTTTAAACTAAACAATCTCGATCCAAGCATAACAGTTTATGATCTTAGCGAAGAGTGGTTTCAGCAGACAGGGAAAACATTTGTTCACGCAGTAATAGCTGTGCGGAAAAATATTTCATTAAGTCAAATTCAAAAACAATTCCTTCAGCAGGCTAAGGTAGAAGGTTGTGCAAAAATCAAAGAAATTGTTCGTGATTATAAAGAGCTATCGAGTGTGAATGTTGAAGTGTTAGAAAATTATTTAGAAAAACAAATTGGATACGATTTAGATAAGGAGGCAATAGAAGGCTTAACTCATTTCAATAATCTATGTTATCAGCAGGGAATAATTTCAAAAAAATATCCTATTACATTTTTTTAAAGGATGATTAAGAAAAAGCGAGTAAGCTAATCGGCATTTATCAAGTCGTTAAATTTTCTAATTTAGATTAGGTGGGGTTGCTTTAATAATCGCCTGAGAAAAAATATCTGTATATTTTTAATTTTCTTTTAGGTATTGCTTCTTTAACTTTCCAGTAAATGCTTGTAAGTTGGCCAGGCCGGTTTTAATCAGTTTGAAAAGTTTTCGTCCAGAGTCTTCAACAAAATTAAGATAGGCTTGAACTTCTTTGCTTCGCTCTGGATAAATTTTTTGAGGATCATTTTTTTGTATTGGCATATTAATTTGAGCAGATTGAAAGATTGTTGGTAAGTTTTTCGCCTTAGGTTTGGGCTCCCCTTCCTCTTTTTTTGGGTTTTTTTCTGTGAAACCATCGCTGACATCTAATTTTTTTGTTCTAAAGACCTGAGTAGTTGAAGATGTTTCTTTAAGTTCCGACTTGAGCGACTGTATTTCATTACGCAGAAGTTTAATAGTTTTTTCGTTTTCGTTCATTGTTTTTTCAAAAGGGTTTGGGCCTTGAGTTTTTTTTCTGATTTCTTCAGGCGGTTTAGCAGTCATCTCCTTAGGTTCATTTTTTGGAGAGCTTATTCCTTCAACTACTTTGACAATTTCCTCGGTTGATTTAGCAGTCATCTCTTTAGGTTCATTTTTTAAAGGTGTTATTTCGAAATCGTTATCAAAAGAATTTTTTATTTTTGGAGCAGTTAAAAATAGTTTCTTTAAATTCTGAGGTAATGCGATAAATAAATATTCATTATTTTTCTGAGTATAAAAATAGAAACCCATACCTAATGCAATAGCTAGCGCTAGAAATAAAAGCCAGCCTTTGCTGGTTGGTTTTTTTGTTTCTAGACTAGAATCTTTATTAGTATGGTCTACTTTATCGTGTTCTATAGGTTGTTCTGATTCAAGGAGAGCTTTACCATATGGGCGATCCATCTCAGGAGAAGAACTTTCAGGTACAAGGGAAGCTTTATCTTGCGAGAGGTCTTTAATATCTGGAGCAGAACTTTCAGAGTTTGATTGATGATTTAAATTATCTTTATCTTCGTCCATAATTGACGTCGATTTAGTTCCCGCCAAGGTTCTTTGTTCAGTGAATAATTTTATTGATGGAGTACTCCACGATATCTTCAACACCAATTGCTTTAAGATCGGGTGCTATATCACGGACTAACTTTTCTTCTAGAATTACACTGAGGTCTACCCAATTTGAATCAGTCAACTCGGCAATTGTGGGTTTTTTACCTTTTGGAAGAATTTTCATGACTTCATCAAGCTTGTTTTTGGGTACATTCATCATAAGGCCAACTTGTCCATTGGCAGCCATTGCACTTTGGAGCATAAGTACAATCCTTTCAACTTTTTTCTTTTTCCACGGATCGCTATAAGCCTCTTTGTTCATAACAAATTTTGTGTTTGATTCCATAAGAGTTTCAATAATTCTTAGATTATTTGCTCTGAGAGAACTTCCCGTTTCAGTGATTTCGACAATAGCATCTACAAGTTTGGGTGGCTTGACTTCGGTAGCACCCCAAGAAAACTCAACGTCTGCCGTTACGCCATGTTTTTTAAGATAATCAATGGTCATATTAACAGCTTCAGTAGCTATTCTTTTTCCTTGTAAATCTTTAACTGACTGAACCAGTGAATTGTTAGGAACGGCAAGAACCCACCGAACAGGTCGGGATGAAGTTTTGGAATAAACGAGATCAGCAATTTCGACAACATCAGCACGGTTTTCTTGAACCCAATCTTTACCTGTTAGCCCTGCGTCGAGGACACCTTTTTCAACATAGCGCGCGATCTCTTGAGCTCGAATTAACATACATTCGATTTCATTATCGTCAATTGATGGAAAATAAGACCGACTCTTTATTTTAATATTGTATCCAGCTTTGGCAAATAGGCTAACTGTAGCTTCCTCAAGACTTCCTTTTGGGATACCGAGTTTTAAAATATTGCTGCTCATAAATTACTTTCATTAAAATTAGGATTAAAGTGAATCGACAGATCAATTTTGTCAATCTTTTTAAGGTTTTTTATAAACTTTATCAGGGTCAAATATTTTTTCATCAATGATTTTTATCTCGCCATTAATTTTCCGGAAAAAACAACTAACATAGCCTTTGTGGCATGCCGCTTTACCAACTTGTTCCACCTTAAGAAGAACAGTATCATCATCGCAATCTACAAAGACCTCTTTTACAATTTGAACGTTACCGCTTTCCTCACCTTTCATCCACTGTTTATCCCTGGATCGACTATAAAACCAAGTTTTTCCAGTTTCTAGAGTTTTATTCCATGCTATTTCATTCATATATGCGAGCATCAGGACTTTTCCAGACTCAGCATCTTGTATAATGGCTGGAACAAGCCCTCCCATTTTCTCAAAATCTAGCTTCATTTGAAAACCTCTATAGTAAAACCTCGAAATCTAAAATATTATTGATTTTCTGTCAACCTTATAATAGCCTGATAGTAAAAAAAACCGCATTTTACCCTTAACAGTAGCATTTTTTTGTTCTTTAAGTAGTTATTAAAGCTATTGTAGAGGGGGGTCGAAGCTATTTATTTAAAAAAGGATTTTTTATGCCATCTATTTCTCACTTTCAGATATATAAACCGGCCGAGCCCTGTAGTTTGACAGGGGAAAATTTAAAACAAACGATGGGAAAAATTATTTTAGAGCGTTTATCTTCTAACGGGAGGGAGTTTGATCTCAAAGGGTACTGCGTTGGAAGCAATGGAATGACAATCTTCTCAAATGATGAACGACTGTCCAATTTAAAGAGATTAAACCTTGGGGGGAATCGAATTGGCGATGAAGGCGCGAAACTTTTAGCCGAATCACCCATTTTTTCAAAGTTACAGTGGGTGGAGTTGGGTGGAAACGATTTAGGACCGGAAGGCATCCGTGCGGTTTGTCGGTCAACTACTTTGAAAAAACTAAAAACACTAAATGTTTATCGGAATTTAATTAAAAATGAAGGAGCTAGATTTATTGCAAAGGAAAATTGTTTAAGCCAATTGGAGGAATTAGATTTAGCACAAAATGAAATTGGAGATGAGGGACTAATGGCGCTTGCTGTATCCAAATTATTTCCGAGCTTAGTAGCATTTTATATGGATAATAACTTTGCCTCCGCGGAGGCCAAAGAAGATGCTAGAGATGGGCAAAATTTTCGTAAACTCGAGTCACTAAATCTATAATCTTTGCAGTTATATTTTTTTATCATGGAATTTCCTGAAGATTTTAAAAATAAGGAGTATGGCAAGGGGTCCTTGCTTATAGCTAACCCTGTTTTGCCCGATCCCAATTTTTCACGAACCGTAATTTTATTATGTGACCACAATGATCAAGGTTCTTTCGGGCTAGTCATCAATCGTTCGGCACAATTAAAAGCGCCTGATTTTTTTTCAGGGGTTGATATTCTTAAATCTTATAATGAAAAAATATATATAGGTGGGCCTGTTTCTCAATCGATGGTTTTCTATCTTTATCGCTCGTCCAGGGATATTTCTGATCTAGACGAAGTTTGTTCCGGTGTGTACCTTGGGAGTAATTTGGAGACTCTTGAATCGCTTTATCTGGATATAGAAAACCCAGAAGAAAATCTTCGTTTCTATTTAGGATACTCTGGATGGTCTGGCGGTCAATTGGATAGAGAGATGGAACAACGTAGTTGGCTGATTCAGAATGGAAGTGAACAATTTGTTTTTCTAGATTCGGAAAATCTGATATGGCCTAAAGTAGTCAATTCCTTGGGAGCAAAATACCAGTACCTTACTAAAGCCCCTGTGAACCCGCAATGGAACTAATTGCTACCAAACATAGCAAGTTTTTCAATAATCTACGTTTACCCAAATTGATTTTATAATGACCCGATTACAGACGCTTCCTCCCACTGAACAGATTTACCGATCTTACGTCCCACCTCAATACGATGGTTTTATAATAGAAAAATATTTTGCAACTCGGTTTTCTTATCAAGATGAGGAAGAATGGTCGCGCCAGATTTTTGCAGGTAAAATTATCGTCAATGGTAAGGTAGCTTTAATTGGTCAAGAATTGCGTGCAAGTGATCTTACCGTTACAAATGCAGGATTCCGAATAGAACCTGCAGCTGATAGAACTTTAAATGTTATTTACGAGAACGAAGATATTCGAGTTTTTAATAAAAGAGCCCCTATCCCAGTGCATCCTTGTGGTCGATATTTTAAAAATTCTATGACCGAGATTTTAAAGCAGGTGTATCCAAATGAATTACCACGACCTATTCAAAGACTTGATGTGATGACAACCGGGGTAATTGTATTTGCTAGAAGACAAAAAGCAGCAGCTTTTCTCATGCAAGAATTTAAACAGAATCGAGTTCAGAAAGAATATTATGCACTAGTGGAGGGTATTCCACGGTCAAAGCTATTTACAATCGATAAACCGATTGGAAAACTCACAGCATCAAAACGAGTCGTAGGTGAAGGGATCCCGGGTTCTCAATCAGCACGAACAGATATTGAATGGCTTACATCAATCAATGATCGCTCTTTACTGAGAGTGACTCCACGCTCAGGACGTACAAATCAGATAAGGGTTCATCTAGCAAGTGTCGGTCTTCCCATTTATAATGATTCTGTTTATGGTAATGGAAAAGTTTCCGATCAAGAATTTAACTTGCATCATAGGCGTATGGCGTTCCAGTTTTTTAATGCCAAGATGGAACTAATAGCTCCTTGTCCGTCCCACTTCCAACCTTATATAGATAAAGTTGGAAATAAAAAATGAACCGTCCAAACTCATATAAAAATAATCATCAAGAAAATTTTCCTGCTGAATCATTGCACGGCAAATTGATTGATGGTGCTCAAAATTCTTTCTGGCTTGCACCCATGGCGGGAATTACTGATGTTTGTTTTCGCCAGTTAATGGATGAAATGGGAGCAGGCGTTTTGATTTCTGAATTAGTTTCTGCTAAAGGTCTCCTTTATAACTCTGGGAAAACCCATAAAATGATAGAGGTTCATCCAAAGTCTAAATCTTTAGTGGGGATTCAGCTCTTTGGTGAATCTGAAGAAGATATAATAAATGCAGCACACTATGTTAAAGAGGCGGGAGCTGCATTCGTTGATATCAATTTAGGGTGCCCTGTTAAGAAAGTAGTAAAGAAAGGTTGTGGGGCAGCCCTAATGCGCGATCCAGCTTAGCTAGAAATATTTTTAACTAAAATAAAACGCGGAATAGAGCTTCCTCTTACTGTTAAAATGAGGACTGGATGGAGCCACGATGAATTGACTATTCATGAATGCGTGAGGGCTGCTAATAATTCTGGGTGTGAATGGGTTGCAATACATGGGAGGACACGTGCTCAAGGTTATGGAGGAAAGGCTGACTGGGATTTAATAGCTGAAGTCAAACAAAGAGCAAAAATTCCTATTATTGGAAATGGTGATATACGGACAGCAGAACAAGCACAAAGGTTGCTTAATAATTCTGGAGTCGACGCTGTTATGATTGGTCGAGGAGCATTGAGAAATCCATGGATATTTAAAGAGTGTATAGGTATCGATAAAAATATTTTTGAATCGCCTTGCGAAGTTTTGGATCACTACCTTGAATTATTAAGAGCTAAATATGATTTGCGCAATACAATGATCTTTCTAAGAAAGTTCGCTTCATGGCTTGTTTATGGTTATCCAGGCGCAGCAGTATTTCGAAGTTCTCTGTATCATTTGCTTTCAATTGATGAGCTTATTCAAAGTTCCCGCATTTTTTTTGAGAAAGTTGATCATTTGCCAAAACCTAAATTTGAATCTTCCGAAAGCTTTATGACTAGTGGCCATGGATAATTCCGTATTTTTTGCATTAATTTTTCTGCTAATAAAATGAATAATCAATCTGCGCTAGAGTCCAAACGCCTAAAAGATACAGAATTTACATTATATGGTTGGAATACCTGTATGCAGTTTTTTAAAAATCGGCCAGATGATCTTTGTCGCTTATTTTTTTCTAAGCAGCGTTCATCTGCCTTAGGGTCTGTGAAAAAATGGTGTGCTGTTAAAAAACTTCCATACAGGGAACTGGACTTAGAGTCTTTAAACAAAGTAGCATCTGCTACCCATCATGAAGGTATCGTTATGGTGGTCCGTCCCATTAAACCATCTTCTATATATCCTTTTATTAAGAATGGATTGGGAAACAAAGGCATTGCTGTAGCACTAGATTGTATAGGAAATACTCATAACTTAGGAGCAATTTTAAGAACTTGTGCATTTTTTGGTGCAGAGGGAATGGTGATTTCGAATCAAGAGGGGCAGGCTAGACTTACTTCATCTGCAGCAAGAACCGCAGAGGGCGCCATGGAAATAATTCCCATATATCAATGTACGGACCTCGCTTCTGCTTTGCGAGATTTTATGTTGAGAAATATTTATGTTATAGGGACTGATCTAAATGCCAAACAGTCGCTTTATGATATTGAAATGCGCTTTCCTTGCGTAGTTGTGTTTGGGAACGAACAGGAAGGTCTATCTTCAACTGTAAAAAAAAGATGTGATGAAGTAGTACGAATACCTGGCTCACAAAAGATTCAATCTCTCAATGTTGCTATTGCTGCGGGTGTAGTTCTTTCGGAATTAATGCGTTGTCGAGGTTTACAAAAAATAACATAATAAATGTTCTTCGCTAAACTACACCCTCTGTTAGTTCATTTCCCAGTAGGATTATTGGTTAGCGGAGTTTTGTTTGAATTGTATGGAAAATTTCGGGGGGAAAATGCTGTAGCTAAAGCAGGTTCATTTAACATAAGGTTCGGTTTCTGGTGTTCGATCCCAGTTGCAGTGATCGGATTTCTTGGCTTGATGAGCCTTGAGTTGAAGGACGAATTTAAACCATTTGTCGCTAACCATATGTTTTTTACTTTATCAACGATATTTATATTTTTTTGTGTGATTTTGTTGTCCAGGTTTAGATATAAAGTATGGTGTGATGTGGTTCACTACTTCCTCCTGTTGTTAGGGTTATTCACTATTTTAAATGCAGGATTCTACGGTGGAGAATTAGTGCATAGATTTGATCTTCCTGCTTAAATTTGAAATTAAATAGCCTGTTTTAGTAAGGTCTTATGAAAATACTAACTGATATCCAGAATATATACTTATCAACATCGCTAGAGCGCTCATAATGTAAATAAGTAAAGCTGTTTTTGAAAAAGGTTGGGTGTAGGACCAACCAACAGCGAATCCAAACAATACTGTGGCTAAAAAGGAATAGCCTTGGTGACCTAAAATTGCTGACGTATCCAAAGAATGTATGTCAACGGAGATCATTCCGGAAAAATCAGCTATCAGTGCAGCAATAAATCCTATACTTAAATTAAAAGAGGCTGCTTCTGTATTATTGCGGCCTCCCTTTTTATGAGCAAGGAACAAAATTAGTAGCCCAGCAGCTAACAACGCTATTGGAAAACTTGATATAAAAGGATGGAATGAAATAGAGCTTATCACTAAGCAGGTAAACTTTAAGGTGTGGTCTTAAGTGGAAATTTAGGATTTATCCTGGCCCGATGGTTTAGAATCGTAATTGATGTCATTCATGCTCAAATTAACGTCGACATCAACTTTGGTTGCTGCTCCAATATCTTGTTCTAGTTTATCAATATCGGTTGATTGTCTCAAACCCTCTGCTTCATCCATTACATCCTTTTTAAGGTCATTGAAGGTGCTCTGGAATTCACCCCAACCCTTACCGATGGACTTAGCTAGGCTGGGAAGGTTTTGCGGTCCGATAACTACTACCGCAATGGCCATAATAATCATTAGTTCAAAAAATCCAATATCAAACATCACGGAACTCCTTTACATATGGGAACTAAAAGTGTATCAAACAATTCTTTTAATTTCTACTAGTACTAGAATACGAGTTTAAAGTTTGTTTTTATAAAGTTTTTATGAGTAGAATTAAGAATGAAAATAATTCGTGGTATGAAAAATATTCCAGGTTCGATTTCTTATCCGGTTGTTGCTATAGGTAATTTCGATGGTGTACATGTGGGTCATCAAATTCTCTTTAGAAAAACTGCTCAACTAGCTAAGGAAAATCGAGGTACTGCCATTGCGTTCACTTTTGAGCCACATCCACTCAAGATTCTTGCTCCAGATAAAGTACCACCATTATTGACAACATTCCGGAAGAAGATGGAGTTGATTGAGGAATGTGGTATTGAATTAGTTATATGCGCTGATTTTACTCGTCAATTTTCAGATCAACACCCTAGAGAGTTTGCGCATGATATTTTGGTTAAAGGCATTGATGTCAAAGAGGTTGTTGTTGGGTTCGATTACGCTTTTGGAAGGGGTAGAGAGGGAACAGTTCGTTACTTAAAGCAAATGGGTGAAGAGTATGGGTTCCAAACCCATATTATAGAACCAGTTAAGCTCAATGGGCATTTAGTGAGTAGTTCGTATGTTCGAGAACTTATTGAAGATGGAAAAGTAGAAACAGCGGGTGCCTTTTTAGGTCGCCATTATTCAATTCCTGGCCCTGTCGTAGAAGGTTATAAGACAGGTCAGAAAATTGGTTTTCCAACAGCTAATTTGGACACTAGTCGAGTAAAAATACCAGGAATAGGGGTTTATGCTGTTTCTATTAAGCATCAAGGAAAAAACTATAAAGGTGTTGTAAATGTGGGGTTCAATCCTACCTTTAACCGTGATACCTTGAGTGTAGAGGCGCATATTTTTGATTTCAATGGGAAAATTTATGGTCAAGAAATAGAGGTCATTTTTATTCGTCGCATACGAAGTGAAGTGAAGTTTAAATCGGCAGATCAATTGGTCGAACAGATTAAAAAAGATATCCAAGCTGCACAAGTAATTCTCGCGGATCTACCTTGAAACAATACCAGCAACTTTTCCTTGGAATAGTCGTAGCCCTGATTGCTCTCTATTACACATTGAGAAATGTGTCTTTTGGTGAAGTGATTTCGTCTTTTAGACAGATGGACTATACTTACTTTCTTCCAGCAGTCGCGTTAATGCTCTTGAGTTATGTTTTTAGGGCGTACCGTTGGAGAGCTCTTTTAGAACCCTCATTAAAAATAAATGTGAGTGAATTGTATTCGCCAATGATGGTTGGGTTTATGGGTAATTTTTTGCCAGCTCGTGCTGCCGAAATACTTCGCCCTTACCTTCTTTCAAAAAAAGCTGATATTACATTTTCTGCTGCTCTGGCCTCAATTGTTATGGAACGACTGTTTGATCTGATAATGCTTTTACTGATTTTTATCTGGGTTTTTTGGTTTGAGGCTAGTGTATTTTCACCGGATCTAGAATTTTCAGGATTTTCAGTGCAAGAAATGGCAATCAAGTTTGGTCAAATTTGCGTATTTGCGGTTTTTGCCCTTATAGTTTTTATATATTTATTATTGAATCATAAAATACGGATTATGAAATTAGTTGATTGGTTTTTAGGTTTTGTCTATGAAAATTGGGCAAATAAAATTAAGCACTTTATTGATGAATTTGCGACAGGTTGTGATGTTGTTAGAAACTATAAAACTTTAGCAAAAATAAGCGTTTATTCGTTTCTTGTTTGGATCGCGAATATTTTTTCAACATACCCACTCTATTATGCTTTTGATTTACAGCAAAAAACAGTCTTTTCAATTCTTGTTGTCGCCATCGTTGTATCTATTTTTATTACTATAGTTCCTACACCAGGATTTCTAGGGTCATATAATGCAGGGATATTTATAGCACTGCATGAGATTATGGGTGAATCTGAGATCAAGTCAGTTAGTTTTGGAATGGTAGGGTGGGTTTTGTTTTCTGGGGTAATACTTGCAGGAGGCCTTTACTTTATGTTTCATGAGCATATGTCATTAAAAAATCTAGTTGGTGTTAAGATAAAGAGCGGTGCTCCTCTTAACTTAAAATGAGTGAACTAAAATTCAAAATACATATTCGGAACTAAGCCTCCCAAAGCAAAATCATAAAACTCGAATCACTTAAAAGATAGGGGTCTGGGTAATAATTAAGTTATTCCACTTATAATTATGAGAAACCTAACCTTGAAAATCAAGCCACACATTTTATATTTGGAAAGAGTTTTTTAGTTTTGAATAAAATAAACTCAATTCTAATTACCAAATTATTTAATAAGCTCGTCTGGTGGAATTGGTAGACACGCATGTTTCAGGGACATGTGCCTTTACGGGTGTGGGAGTTCGAGTCTCCCGACGAGCATGAATTTTTTTTGATTTTTAATTATCAAAAACGATAAAAATATTTACTTAGTAGGTCCTCTTTTTCCACCCAACTCCCATTAATATTTACCGTTCTTTGTAATCATAAGGAAAAGATTCTTTCATAGGTGGTATTATTTCTATGATTTCAGTTCGCAGTAGGAAAAGTTTATCCATAAAACTAAACCAAACTACAAAATACCACTCATATTTAAAAAAAAGGACGATGGAAAGTAAACTAAGAAAATTAAAAATAATATTTGGGGATAGAAAATCTATTTTGAAAGAAAAAAATACCCCTTCGCCATTCCATATTGATTTTCTTATAAACAATACTAGACTAAGCAGAGTTGTATTAATTCTTAATATTCTTGTTTTTATTTTTAAAGCCATCGCTGTTTTATTAGTAATCACTTCTATGGTTTGGGGTTTTTATTTTTTTTTAACAAGTTATTCTTTTTAGATATAAGCGCGTAGTGAAAATTTGCCTTACAATTAACTCTTCTCCTTGGTCTGCATTTAAAGGCGGGGGACAGCTTGCGGTTCACCACCTAGCATGCGCTCTATCTGCAAAGGGTCATAAAGTTTATGTCTTATATTCAAAATATCCTCAGGAGCAGTTTGATTTAGATTTACCCTACCAAGTTCTCTGGGTACGTCATTATGATTTCGCTCTGCTTAATTTTAATATTCTATCTTATTCTAAGGCGCTAAGGCCTCTAGTAAAAAAAGAGAGGTTTGACGTTATTCATGGGAATGCAGAAGAGGCTTATTGGATTGGTCAAATAGCGCGAGAAAATAATTCGGCTTACGTCTTCACCTCTCATACTCCAAATATTCCAACTACCGGTATGATAAAGGGTATAATAAATCCCATTAGATTTTTCAAAAGTATTAACACCTATCTTCTGCGAAAGTCTATTCTTGAAGGAGATATAGTCGTTGCTTATAGTCAATTTTCCAGAAATCTAATTTTAAAAGGGTTTGCTGATCCTGGATGTAACACAGTTAAGGTTGTCCCTCCCGGAGTGGAAAGTTCGTGGTTTGATGTCGAGAGAAAACTATCAACTGGCGCACGTCTTTTATTTTGGGGAAGATTGGAAGACGAAAAAGGTTTGCCGGAACTTTTTATTGCATTGAAGGAAGTTACTAAAAAAATTAAACAAATTAAATTAATATTAGTTGGTGAAGGCAGTCAGTTAAAGGAGTATAAAAATTTGGTAGTATCCCTTGGACTAACAGAGCACGTTGAGTTTAAAGGTTGGCTAGATGCTCGAGAAATCCAAAATCTAACAACACAAAGCGATCTAGGTCTTTTTCCTTCAAGAATTGAAAGCTTTGGTCTTTCAGTGATTGAAGCTATGGCAGCGGGCTTACCTGTTATTGCTGCTAATGGTGGGGCTGTTCCAGAAAATATAAAAGATGGAGTGACTGGAACACTTATACCTGTTCATGACTCAAATGCACTGGCAAAGGCAATTATATCAGCTCTGGAAAACCCTAAGTATATTAGAAACCTTGCAGAAACCGCAAAAAAGCAAGTTAGAGAGAAATTTTCATGGGATAAAACAGCAGACAGTATGATTGATATATATACATCTGTTCTGAGAGATAGTGCTTTAATAAAGTAAATATGTTCTTCTCTTTAAGAAATCAGAGATGTAATCCGTTAAGATTAAAAAAACTTGGATTTTTCTATGAATAAAACAATTAATATTGAAAAAAAAATTAATAAGGTCGATCCCATTTTCAAGTCTCAAGTTAATAAAAAAAATAGCCAAAAATCATGGGGTGATGGGGTGTTGAAAAGCTGGATAAAGAAGGTCCCATTTTTCCCAGCCATGGATTATTTTCGTCGTAAGGTCTATGACTCCCAAGTTTTTGATAGTTCGGTCCGTAGTCTTGCAAGTACTTTAGAGGAATGGCCGGGGGCTCTATTAATAGACATCACAAACCGATGTAACGCAAAATGCGTCTGGTGTCCGAACCCCGACCTTACAAACGTTGGTGCGATGGATATGAACATTTATCGTAAAATTATTAGTGATTATGGGACTCGTGGAGGTGTTATTACATTTGGGACCTTTGGCGAGCCTTTGATGGATAAAAATATAAAAGAACGCATCGAATATTTAAGGCTTTATCCAAAAATTCATAAGATAGAAATTCTGACTAATGGATTTTTTCTAAATGAAAATATTGTTCCAACAATTATAAAGAATGGTGTGGGAGTAGATATTAGTCTCGATGAGCTTGATAAGCAGACATTTGAAAATGTTAAAAAAATGAGCTTTGATATTGTCCGAGACAATATAGTAAATTTTCTTGATGCTAACAGCAAGGCGATAAAGCCTGTTCCTGTGAATATCCGAATCAAGACAATGAAAACGGTGGAAGAAACTCTGGAGCAAGAGCTTTTTAAAATTATTACTTCTTACGATTGCTCTGTAGTGCTGAATTCTATTGATGATAATATAATTTCTAACTGGGCTGGAAAGTTAGATAAAGAATCATTTATTAAAGAGTATGAAATATCTACAAACAATAAAACCCAATTTACACACAAACGTTTTAATCAGACGAATATTGCTCCTTGCACACAACTATGGAAATGGATGGTTGTTTATTGGGACGGTAGTGTAGTACTTTGTTGCGCGGATATGTTTTCGCAGGCGATAGTTGGAGATTTGAAGTCAAACTCAATTGTAGAAGTTTGGAATGGACCCAAAATGAAAGGCCACCGAGATCAGATGATAGATCGAAAAAGATTTGATTTACCAATCTGCCAAGATTGTGATATTCATTTAAGCTGGCATAATTTGAATGAGTATTATGATCAAAATGGAAGCTTTCGAAGCGACCGAAAATTTATTATGGGGTAATGATAAGGCGGATAAATAGTAAATTCCCAGCTCACAGCAGGTAGTTTTCACAAGAATATTATTATATCTACTTTTCGCATAAACTTACCGGATTCTCCTCTTGCAAATTCCAAATTTTAAATTTTTAAAACCTCCTGAATTAGATGTTTCAATTGTCATAGTAAGTTTTAATACCCGCGAAATTCTTCTGCGTTGCTTAGAATCGATTAAAAAACAAACCACTGAAATTTCCTATGAAATTATAGTCATTGATAATTCCTCTAAAGATCAGACAGTTGAGGCTATAGCTGAAAAATTTTGTGAAATAGGTGTTATCTCAAATAAAGTAAATCGAGGTTTTTCGGCAGCTAATAATCAAGGAATTCTTTCTTCGAAGGGTAAGAAAATTGCCTTTTTGAACCCCGATACTCTTTTGACTGAAAATAGTTTTGGAAAAATTTTAAAATATATGAAAGAACACCCGGAGTTTTCAATTCTTGGCTCCGGAATAGTTGATAAGAATAACAACCCATGCCCTATTAGACTTTGGGAGGACACGCCGCAGGATGCGGCGTTAAAAATTCTTAGTCTTTATGATCCGTCTCGCGAGCTAGAAAAGATGGGAGAGATGAAGGCTAAGGAAGTGCAAGTTATTTCAGGTTGTTGTTTTGTCGTGGCGAGAGAGTTGATCGAGTCAGTTGGTTTGATGGACGAGAATTATTTTTTATATAATGAAGAAGACGATTTTTGTCGAAGAGCCCGGCAAAATGGAAAAAAAATTTGTTTTTTCCCGGAAACATCCGTGCAACATTTGCACGGTCAAAGTACTCACCAGAACTGCCATAGAGAAAAAGTCATTGTAGAAACGTACCGTAGCAACGTTTATTTTTATTCCAAATATTATTCTTTTTCTTGGAGTGTACTCTTACGACTTCTTTATAAAGTAACTTTTCTTTTAGGATTGTTGAACCCAAAATTTTTTTATATTAAAAATTCTAGAACAGTTGACGAATCATTTCTTCTCAAGGTAAAGCTACTTTTAATGAGTCCTGAGAAAAAAAATCAACCGTTTTATTTTTTTTAAATTTATACAAAAAAATTAAACAAGAGAAAACTGAAAGACAAAATAAAATGCTGGGCTATGTTCAGTATTCTAAATTATTTGAATAGTTAGGTTTGATCTAATTAGGAGAACTATTTTTTCTTAAAATAATTACCAGCATTTGTTTATCGTAAATGAGTAAAGCTAGGTCTGTTAGCCCATCATCATTAAAGTCTTCTCCAACCATAGCCTTTGCATTGGCTCCGACAGGATAGTTAAAGTGTGGAAAAATAAAAGTTCCATCTCCTCGACCTTGCAAGATTGAAATAGAAGCATCTCTTCGATTGGCTACTGCAAGGTCGGGAATGTTATCCCCTGTAAAGTCTCCTGGGACTATGTATTCTGGGCCTTTTTCGGCAGCAGTATCTGTAATAGATGTGAATCCATTTTTGCCATTATTAATGAATATTTTGATTACATCATTCATAGAACTTGAAGTAACTAGGTCATTTTTACTATCATTATTAAAATCATACTGAGTTATGAAAGCAGATTGTTTTCCGCCTAATATTTTCATTGGAATTTTAAAAGTACCATCTCCATTTCCATAAAATATACGAATAAAATTAACTTGGACGCCATTAAACGCAGCTGCGATATCAAGGTTCTTATCATTGTTAAAATCTCCAATTGTCATGTATGCAGGTGTGCCAGATGCTTTATACACTTCGCCCATTTTGAAATTACCGTTCCCTATCCCAAGTAGAATAACTAATTTGTCAAACCGAAGCGTAACAGCCAAATCCAGTTTTGCATCGTTATTAAAATCACCAACTGATACAGCAATAGGAAGGCGGCCGACCTTTATATTTATTTTTTGTTTAAAGACGCCATCTTTTTGTCCAAGAATGATAGATATATTACCGTCACCATAATTACTGACTGCAATATCTGGAATATTGTCTCCATTAAAATCACCTACTTCAAATGCTAAGGGTTCGCGCCCGGTATTCATAGTGAAAGCAGTTTTAAAGGTACCATCACCGATTGCTTCAAAGTAGCTCAAAGTATCACTGCCCGCATTCGATACAAGAATATCAGGAAAACCATCTAAGTTCATATCGCGAGCCTTTATCTCGTCAGGTTTTTTTCCCACCTTGTAGACTGTTGGTAGGGAAAATAACTCAGGAGCAGGTTCACTGGGAACGCAAGAGGAAACAAAAAGAGATATGCTACATATTAGAAATTTTTTTAGCGAAGTTATTTGGACTGTATGTATTCGAAGCATGAACTGTTTATACCTTATGCTTTAAATTGTGTAAAGAGAGACGATAATATTGATGAAGCTTGACACTTAAGAGCCGGGTGTTAATATTTTTGAACAAAAATGTTAGGTAGAAACTTAGTCTATTACGTATGGTCTTTCCCAATAGTTTAGCTAAAATAACGATTTTCATTTTTATAGTTTCGATATTTTCTGGATGTCAATTTTTAAAAAATCTAGATATTTTATCAACTAATCAAAGGGGAATTTACCATACAGTCCAAAAAGGACAAACGCTTCATTTAATTGCCAGCGCGTATAATGTTAATATCGATCGATTGAAACGAATCAATGGTATATACGATCCAAGGAAGCTTCAAATAGGGGCGAGGTTATGGATTCCAGGTGCATGGCAAGTTTTAAACATAGATTCCGATATTAAAAAACAGGCTTTAGTAAAAAAGAAAAGAAAGAAAAAAGGAACACAGAATAAAAGTATAAAAACGATAAAGGGGTTTCTAATTTGGCCAGTAAAAGGGCAACTAACATCTAAATTTGGTAGTCGAAATGGGCGACACCATGATGGAATAGATATTGGAGCTCGTAGAGGGACATCTATAATTGCTGCCGCAGATGGACAGGTCGTGTTTAGTGGGTGGGGTCCTACTGGGTATGGCCTGATGGTAATTATCCAACATAAGAATAATTTGACGACAGTTTATGCCCACAACTCACATGTTCATGTACATGAAAAAAGTATGGTCAAACAAGGGCAGAAAATAGCTTCCGTTGGAAGTACAGGGAGATCTACAGGCCCACATTTACACTTTGAGGTTAGAAATGATTCTCATCCAATGAATCCGCTGAACTATCTACCCAAAAGATAAATTCTTGAACTATTGACTTTACGGAGCTTCGTTTCTCCACAACTATTAATAAAGCAAGTTTTATTAAAATTTTTATAAACTTAAGAGGTGACTATGGAAACGTTAAAATCGGTTATCCGGGATATTCCCGACTTCCCAAAGGAAGGTATTATTTTTAAAGATATCACTCCCCTACTCTCTAATCCTGATTCATTTAAAAAAGTTATCGATACTTTACGGGATAGATATAAAGATAAGGGGATAGATCAGGTGGTGGGAGTTGAGGCAAGGGGTTTTATTTTTGCTTCCGCGTTGGCTTATGCGTTGGGTTGCGGTTTAGTTATGGTTCGAAAGCCAGGTAAGCTTCCTTACAAAACATATCAGAAAACATATAGCTTAGAGTACGGCGAAGATAGTATCGAGGTTCATCAAGATGCATTTGGGAAAAATCAAAAAATTGTCATTTTAGACGATGTCCTTGCAACTGGAGGTACTCTTACTGCCTGTGTTGAGCTCGTAAGCAAAAACTTTGAAGTTGACTTGGTAGAGGTTGGCTTTCTCATAGAGCTTGATTTTTTAAATGGGCGTCAGAAACTCGGAGATATTCCTATATATTCAATGATGCACTTCTAGAAAAAAATTTGAGAAACTTTAAAAAGCTACGAATATTAATTAAGCACGTTGGATTGATTTCCAATCTTCTTGATATAAACTTCTTTTGATAAGGCATGGATCAACTGACGAGTATCTTCTATATAATTGGGGGAAATCATTAATTCGATAATACTTTGTTCTGTATTAACTGTTCGAACAATAGCAAGGTCGTCATACCCCTCAAAGACGCTAACAATATATGCGATTTCTTTTTTATCTACTTCAAGTAACCACTGAATAGAATCTGTTTGAATCATAGTCGAGGAGCAAAGTTATTTAAGCATTAGCATGACTATAGAAACTGCGGCAGGAGTAATGCCTGAGATTCGGGAGGCTTGCCCCAGAGTTGTCGGGCGTATACTTTCAAGCTTTTGAACTACCTCACAAGATAGACCTGGTATACCTTCATACTTAAAGTCGATAGGGATTCGGTAGTTTTCTAGTTTTTTTTGTTTGGCAGCAACTTGGTTTTGTCTTTGAATGAACCCTTCATACTTAATCTGAATTTCTACTTGCTCCCCGACAAGTTTTGACTCAGAGGATCCGTTGAATGTTTCTATGATTTTACTATAACTTATTTCAGGTCGCTTCAGTAACCCAGCGAGACTGGTAGGAGTTTTAAAATCTTTAACCCCCAACTTAGAAATAAGTTTTTTCCCCTGTTCATTTGGGACAACCTTAGTTGTATTCAACCTATTAATTTCTTTTTTCACGCGCTCTTTTTTCAAAAGACAAAGATCATAAACTTCTTTTGAAACAAGGCCAAGTTTGTGGCCTTTCCCCATAAGTCTTGAGTCGGCATTATCTTGTCGAAGTAGTAGACGGTTTTCGGCTCGTGATGTAAACATGCGGTAAGGTTCCTTCGTTCCCTTAGTAACTAGGTCGTCGATCATTACACCAATATAGCTTTCCATACGACTTAAAGTAAACGGTTCAAGACCTAGAAAACTTAAAGCAGCGTTAATACCGGCCACTAAACCTTGCCCTGCCGCTTCCTCGTACCCTGATGTACCATTAATTTGTCCAGCATGGAAGAGCCCTTTTATTTTCTTAGTTTCTAATGTCGATAGCAGTTGTGTTGGTGGTACAAAATCATATTCAATTGCATAACCTGGGGCAACGATATCAGCATTTTCAAGTCCAGGAATAGTGCGTACTAATTCCCATTGCGCTTCTTCTGCCAAACTGGTGGAGATACCATTTGGATATACCCAGTCTGTATTAAGTCCTTCCGGTTCAAGAAAAACATGGTGTGAAACTCGGTCAGGAAACTTTACAACCTTATCTTCAATAGAAGGGCAGTACCGAGGCCCAACTCCTTCAATAACTCCACTATAAAGCGGAGAAAGATGCATGTTTTTATTAATGACTTCTGCTGTACGTGCATTTGTATATGTGATATAGCAAGGTACTTGAGGCTGGCTTATTTTAGTGGTAGAAAAAGAAAATGGTTTTGGATTAGGATCTCCATGCTGTGTTTCACACTGAGAAAAGTCGATAGTCTTACTAAGTAGACGTGGTGGAGTGCCTGTTTTTAGTCGGCCGAGTTCGAACCCCTGATCGAGAAATGATTGTGAAAGTTTGATCGAAGGCTTTTCGCCTACGCGTCCAGCAGGCGAACTTTTCATTCCAAGATGAATCCGTCCGTTTAAAAAAGTTCCAGTGGTGATAACTATGCATCGAGAGCTTAGTTCGAGTCCGGAACAAGTTCGCAGGCCTTTTACCGAATTGTTATCAAATAGCAGTTCATCTACTTCATCACATATCAAGTTAAGGTGTTCTTGACATTCCAGTACCTGGCGCATTTCTTTTTTATAGAGATATTTGTCTGCTTGTGCGCGATACCCTTGAACTGCTGGACCTTTTGAAGAATTGAGAATACGAAACTGAATGCCTGTTTTGTCAATACAGCGCGCCATTTGCCCACCAAGTGCATCAATTTCTCTTACAATATGCCCTTTGCCTATTCCACCGATTGCTGGATTGCAGGGCATAAGCGCTATTTTGTCGAGATCCAGGGTGATAAGAGCGGTAGGTACTCCCATTCGAGCAGAAGAAAGAGCAGCTTCACACCCTGCATGCCCACCACCGATTATAATTACACCGTAAGATTTCATAAAATACTTCAGATACTTGAATTATAATTAATATATTTGTTATTTTACACTAAATCTCAAATAACAAAAACTGCAATGGTAGCATAAAAATAAGAGTATATTACTAAGAAACAATATTTACCTATTGCCCTAAATATAGATAGAGGCGATAGATTTTGAGATTATGAAGGTGTAGGTAGGTATAAAGGAATGCAGTGTTTTTAACTTGTTTTTGTGGTAAAGTCTACGTATCCAAAACATACCTGCCTTCATAGAACTATTTTTATCCCTTTGACAACATTTAAGAATGAATAATCAGGTGTACCCTGAAGAGCGAATAGTTATCACAGGCATTGGGCTTACTGCTCCAAATGGGAATAATCTCAAAGAGTTTCGTGATAATTTGTTAGCGGGAAAGTCGGGAGTGCAGAAATTTAAGACGCGTTATGTCGGCGAAGTGCTCGCCGGAGTCTGTGACTTTGACGCCTTGAAGTATCAGAAAAAAAAAGAATTACGTCGAGGAACCCGGGTTGGTTCAATCTCGATTTATTGTTGTCGAGAAGCATTTAGTGATTCTGGAATTGATCTTGAGTCGATCGATCGGTCAAGGGTAGGAGTTTATCTTGGTGTTACTGAGCACGGAAACGTTGAGACAGAAAATGAAATTTACAATATCAGCAAGTATGATTACGATACTAAATATTGGTCTCACCACCACAACCCGCGCACCGTAGCGAATAATCCCGCTGGTGAAGTAACGCTTAACATGAAGATCACGGGCCCGCACTATACCATAGGAGCTGCCTGCGCGGCTGGGAATATGGGTGTTATTCAAGGTTTGCAGATGTTACGACTGGGCGAGGTAGATATTGCGCTAGCCGGTGGTGTATCTGAGAGTATTCATACGTTTGGTATTTTTGCTAGTTTTAAAAGCGAAGGCGCACTGGCAGAGCATGAAGACCCAACTAAGGCAAGTCGTCCATTTGACAAGAATCGTAACGGCATCGTTTGCTCTGAAGGAGGGGGTGTCTACATTTTGGAGCGACTTTCTGATGCCAAAAAACGTAAGGCTAAAATTTATGGAGAAATAGTTGGTTACGCAACTAATTCTGATGCATTTGACTTTATTCTTCCAGAACCTGGGAGACAGGCTGAATGCATTCGCTTAGCTCTTAGCAAGGCAGGTCTCAAACCAAAAGATATAGATATTTTAAATGCACATGCAACAGCAACGCAGTTGGGCGATATTCAAGAGTGTAAAGCAATTAGGGATGTATTTGGAGGAGAGAAAGGGATTTGGATTAATAATACGAAAAGTTTTATCGGTCACACTATGGGAGCCGCCGGGACACTTGAGCTTTCAGGAAATTTACCAGCTTTCGAGGACGGTTTAGTTCACCCTACATTAAATTTAGATAATCTAGATCCCGAATGCTATCTAGAAAATATTGTTTCTGATAAACCAAAGCAATTAGATAAAGTAAACTATATAATGAATAATTCTTTCGGCATGTTCGGGATAAATTCAGTATTAATTGTTAAACGATATAAAAATTAGAGTTGATATTTTTAAGGAAATTCAATAGACTCCATAGCTTAGGAGATTGTTAATGACTAGAGATGAAGTAAGACAGGCTATAGTAGATATTTTGGGGGATATCGCCCCAGATGAGGACATGAGTTCTCTAAAGGATGATGTTACCCTGCGAGAGCAGATGGATCTTGATTCGATGGATTTTCTCGACATCGTGATGGAACTTCGTAAGCGATTTAATGTTGAAGTCCCTGAAAGTGATTATCAAGAGCTAGTCAGCATGACCAGTTGTATTCAATCCCTCCAGCCTCTTTTGAAAGACCACCAACTAGCAAGTTAGCTTTCAGCCTTTAAACTGAAATCAGAATTACCTTCCCACCTTTTTATCATTTGTTGATTGTCCACGTTGTTATAGTATAAGAGCTGATTTTGTTGTCAGTTTATGCAGTATTTTTTGAATTGTGAAGAACCCCTCAAATTTTTTTTAAACTCAAGGATATTTATGAAGTATGACGTTATTGTTGTTGGTTCTGGATTATCCGGCCTAGCGGCTGGCATACGTCTTGCCATGTTTGATAAAAGGGTTCTTATAGTTGAAAAGCATACAGTAGTTGGTGGACTAAACTCTTATTACACTCGAAAAAATCGAACCATTGATGTCGGTCTTCATGCTATGACCAATTATGCGCCAAGAGGAGAACGCAATACCCCACTAGGAAAACTATTAAAACAACTCCGGTTTAGCCATGACGATTTTCGTCTTTATGAGCAGGAAATTTCTGAGATTCGTTTTCCCAGCAAGTGCTTGCGCTTCACTAACGATTTTGACTTTTTAAAGCAAGAGGTCTGTGAGCAGTTTCCTGACCAAATGGACGGATTTATGGGGTTGGTAAAAAAAATAGAGTCATTTGACGAGCTCTCGTTAATCTCAAGTAAGTGGGCATCTTCTCAAGATATTTTGAGGGATTTTATTTCCAACCCGGTTCTTATAGACATGTTGTTTTGCCCTCTCATGTATTACGGCAATGCATCGGAACGGGATATGGATTTTTATCAGTTTGTAATCATGTTCAAGAGTATTTTTATGGAAGGATTTGCTAAACCATTAGGTGGAATGCCTTATATTTTAAATCTTTTAGTAGATAAGTATCAAAGTCTTGGCGGTGAGTTAAGAATGGGGGCTGAAGTACAATGCATAAACTCTGAAAAAGGAATTTTTAAATCCCTGACTCTAGTTGGTGGTGAAGAGTTGGTTTCAGAGTCTTTGATTTCTTCCATGGGTCACATTGAAACTTTAAGGAAATGCGACCCTAAATTAATAGAGGGAGTTCCCAATGAGGGGCAGGTATCTTTTATAGAATCTCTTTTTGCCCTGGATCGGGAGCCTAGAGACCTTGGTTATTGTCGGAGTATAATATTTTTTTGTACGGATAATCGGTTCCGCTATGAAGTCCCGAAAGGCTTAATAGACGTTTCCAGCGGAGTATTGTGCTGCCCTAACAACTTTCAATATCCAGAACCTTTATTAGAAGGAATGATCCGGCTAACAAACTTGGCTAGCTTTCAATTGTGGGATGATCTTCCGCGGAGAGAATATATAAAAGCAAAAAAAGAGTGGCGATCTAAAGCGCTAGAAAGTTTATTCACATTTTTCCCAGACTTTCGAGATTCTGTTATCTTTTCGGACACATTTACTCCTAAGACGATTTTTAAATATACCGGTCATGCCAACGGGTCAGTTTATGGGTCACCCTCTAAGTTAAAGGATGGTATTACTCCTGTAAGGAACTTGTTTATTTGTGGGACGGATCAGGGTTTTTTGGGTATTGTGGGGGCAACTTTAAGTGGTATTTCAATGGCGAATCTACATATTCTGCAAAACAAAGTCGCGCCAATTGTGTAGCTATATTTTATCCCATATTGATAGCACAGTATTTTTTGGTCGTAGCTACGCCATAAAAAATGAATCTATTGAACTTAATTTAATAGATTTGGTTTAAAATTAATTGTTATATAGGAGTAATCTTGTATGATTTCTTGTTTGTGCTTGCCTCAAAAAAAGACTTTCACCTCGCAGAGGATTTGTTTAATTCGTGAACCTTAATCTCCTTCGATGGATAGATGAAATATTTGGTCCAATAATAGCCCGGTTACTTTTTATAATTGGGTTGGTTTTTGGCCGCTCTAGTAAACTCAAGAGCCCTCTGGAATATAAAACTGTTGAAAAAGTTCTTATAATTAAGTTCTTTGGGGGAGGATCTATACTGTTAGCGTCCCCCGCTATTTATAGTATAAAAAAGGTCCACCCAGATGCTCAGATAAGTATAATCACGCTTTCCGAAAATAAACAAATTTGTTCACTACTCAAGGCAATTGATAAGATTTATTATTTAGACCTTAAGAATCCATTCGTCTTTTTTTTTAAATACTTCAAGCTTCTTCAAGAAATCAAGAATACAAATTATGACTTTATTGTCGATCTGGAATTTGTAACCAATTTTTCTGCACTAACAACCTTGTTGATTTCGATTGTTTCCAAGCCTTGTGCCACAATTGGTTTTTCCTCACCCTCTAAATGGCGAAATAAAATATATTCCATAGCGATTCCTTTTGATCATAGCCGCCATATCACAGAAATTTTTGCCAAGCTATTTTTCCATTTGGTTGAGAAGCCTTTTAAAGTCGATTTCGAAAGACCCAAAAAAGATATTATTTCGTTAGCTGAATTGTCACCACCTACCAAGGAAATTTTAGATGAATATTCAGAATCCAATAATATTGTTTGTGTCAATATAAATGCTGGGAAAATATGTCATCTTCGCCGGTGGCCTCAAGAAAATTATGCTGAATTAATTATTGGTTTGCATGATCGATTTGGAGTTAAAACGGTCCTTGTTGGAGGAAAAGATGACGTAAATTATGTCGAAGATTTTGTTGCAAAAATTCCAAAAAAAAATGATATTTTTAATCTCTGTGGAAAAATATCAATTAAAGAGCTCGTAGGTTTATTTACTAAAAGCCGCTTATTAATAACAAATGATAGCGGGCCTTTACATATAGCCAGTATAGTTGGTTTGCCTACTGTCTCGTTCTTTGGCCCTGAAACTCCATATCTCTACGGTCCATTGGGGCCGGAGCATCATGTCTTTTATGAAGACATTTTTTGCAGCCCTTGTATAAATATTTATAACGCTAAAGCGTCGAATTGCAATAATAATATTTGCCTTAAGAGTATTGAGCCAGAGACTGTAATGAAAACAATCGAAGAAAAAAAATTTCTATCATGAAATCGCTGATTTTTAAAAAGCATCTTAATTTTAAATTCATTATTCGTATGGTGAATTGGCATCTGAATTATTACTTTTTAGGTAAAGGTACACCGATAACAGCAGGTGTTTATATCAATGATGTCTGCAATTATCACTGCATAATGTGTGATATCCGTATGAAAGAAAAACCGGTGATTTACCCGCGAGAAGCACAGGAACGTGATATTGACGCATTGAGTGACATGGGGGTAATTTACTATTCGATAAGTGGCGGGGAACCAACGTTAGTAAAAGATCTTCCAGAACGTTTGGCTTATGCCAGTAAAAAGCTTCCATATGTTCACCTTGTTACAAATGGATCAACTATGACGGCTGACTTGGCCAAACGTCTTGGAGCTACTGGTATTCAAGAGATTAGTATTTCTCTGGATGGTTTAGAAAGTTTTCATAACCAGATGCGGGGAGTTTCTAACGCTTTTGAAAAGGGTTGGAAGGCCATAAATCTATTACAGACGCATGCTCCACAAGTTGATGTGGTGGTCAATTCTATTTTAACCCCGTACAACCTTGAAAGCCTTCGCGGTCTCAGAAAGAAATTAGAAAATAGTTTCCCTGAAATATATTCAAAATATTTACCTCTCACTTATCATGAACTGTTTCTTAATGCTGAAAAAAACACTTTTTTTCTAGAGGGAGAAGAGCCTGCTTCTGTCGAAGAAATAAAAGAATTTATTGAAGAAGCGATCAAGGATTCAAAAATTGTAAATTCAGCTCAATTTTTGCGTCGAGCCGTGCATTTTTTTAATGGCTCTAAAGATGTTTTACCAGAACAAAAAAAGTGCACTTATCCCTACTATTCGATACAATTTGATGCTTCCGGTCACCCTACGCCCTGTTTAACGGGATGCATGCCTGAAAGTGACTCAAAAAGTGCTAGTTTGAAAAGTTATATTCAGTCCCCTAGTTATAAAGGATTGCAAAAAAAACTTGAGGGTTGTGAGAAGTGTCGTGGAAGTATGATGCTATGCTATTATGAGCCTAGATTAAATTTTCCTCTTCATCAGTTATTACTTAGTTCATTTAGCGGGAAGGAAGACCTGAAAAACGCTTAGACTTTGGACTAGCTTTGAGGTGGAGTAATGACTGTTTATTTTTACTTCTTTGTAAATAGCGATCTAAAATATTTCTGATAATCAAAACTAATTCTTTAAAGCCCTTAGTTTATTTTGTATATTGAGTATTTTATTTATAGAACGGCACAAGTATTAAAAACCCGAGCACTTGATTTTTTCTCTGGACGGAGTTTAAAGGAGACTTTGGATGATTTCGAAGCTTATTAAAAAATTCTACAATGAAGATGTTGAGGATTTTTGCACGCGGCTGTTATATTTTTTTAACACAATTGACAGCTTTTTTATATTTGCTGGAGTAACCGCAGCGGCAATATGTGTTCCCAGTGAAGTTTCTCTTCCTTGGCTTCTTTTGTTTGGGGTTATCGCTATTTCTAGTATTTTGTTGTCTGACTTTCATCCGTTATTTATTTTATTGTCGATCCCTCACCTGCTCTTAGTTTTCTTTTTACTAAGTTTTCCTCCAGAGCTAGCTTTTGAAAGCTTGGTGGTTTGCTTCGGAATAGTTTTTGCGATTCAGTTTATTTTTATGGGGCTGCCTGATTCTATCGTAGGAAGGGATATTAAAATAGCATTTATCAAAATTTTAAATTCCCTTCCCACTATTGCCCCAACCACATGCTCAGTTTCTATTAGTGTGTTTTTTTCATGGGTTCTTTGTTTAAATCTTTTGGCGTCTCAAAATGCTGCCATCGGTCCAAGCTCGGTTTCATTCTTTATTTTAATATCCTTAATTATTGCTGCAGGAATAACTCGTTATCTTAGTCCGCGTACTATGATTTCAAAGTTTGGTAAATTCCCTTCTCAAAAAACATATTTTCAAAAAGTTGTTTTACTTAATATAGATGGGTGCCGGTTTGACCATTTTACGAATCTAGAAATGCCTACAGCCCGGCGTTTGGAGTCAGAAGGAACCAGCTTGGTAAATGGTGCTACAACAGTTTATCGCGCGTTAACTAATCCTGCATTTGCAAGTATTCTTACTGCCACGCCCCCCACTGTTCACGGTGTCAAAAACAACAACTTTGGTCAGTTTATTCGTACGCAGGGAATTCCAGATATTGTTAAGACTCAATTATACGGTTCTATGCACGTCAAACATTTTTCAAAGGAAGAATGGAATACTCGAATTATATCTCTACCAACTACATCTATATACGGTTGTGATGACGTTATGGTTGATTGGTTTAAGAAAGATTTTATTTCTCAGGAAGACACCAGATTTTTTGTTCTTGATTTTAGCGAAGCAGATTTTTTAGGTCACGCCTATGGGAGTCATTCCAAAAATTATAAGGAAGCTATTCAGAGAGTGGATAAAAAGATTGGTAATGTTGTGGACTGGTTAGATGAAGATGGGCGAGGAGATGATACGGCAATTATAGTTTGTTCCGATCATGGAATGTATCATATCGACCATTCATATCTACTTTTTGACGAAGAAAAGTACGTTCCGTTTATTGTTAGAGGAAAAGGAATCAAAAAAAATGAAAAAGTTTCTGATGAGTTTTCGATCATGGATATTGGTCTCACGGTTTGTTTTCTTTTGGGAGTTCCCTACCCTAAGCGCTCAAAGGGTAAAGTGCTTATCGAAGCCATTGAAGAGTTGGATGCAGATAAATTAAAAAATAAACTTGCAAATAAATTTAACCAAATCCACTATAATTTGGAGGCAACAGTTTATGATCAAAGCCATCCGGAGATACTTTCAGGAGATCATAAGTGGTACCTAAATATGTTTCGTCAAAATTGCACAAACGGAGATAGCAAGAGAAAAAAGATTCTAGACTTTGGTTGTGGAACAGGATTTGTTGGTAGTATTGCCATCCAAAATGGAGCTCCTTATGAAAAGTTCGTTTGCGTGGATAGTTCAGAGGAAATGCTTGAATTAGCAAGGAAAAAGCTAAACGGGACCCAAAATGTCCATTTTTTCCGTAGTTTAGAGGAACTTAATGGAGAAAAATTTGATATAATAACCATTAATTCAGTTTTGCATCACTTTCCTGACCCTGCAAAATTACTCGCCAATCTGGAAGATCACTTAGAACCGGGAGGGCTTATAATTGGCGGACATGAACCTAATGTGCAATTTGCTCAGAATCCTTTAGCTAGATTGGCTGCTAGAATTTACAAGGGTTTGGGAGGGGCGGTTGCATTTCCTGAAGAAATGTTAGATAAATTTAACCAAGAGTTAGAGTTGGGGAATGATACTCGAGGATTTCCTAGGGTTAATCAAGAAGAGGTTCAGCAAGTTGTTGATTGGCACTCACCCACAGAACAAGATTTACATACAATCGCACAGGGTGTAGGTTTTAATGGCAAAGAGTTTTTAGAGAAAAGTTTAACTTGCTGCGATATTGATATTTATGAAGAATATACTACATTCTTCTGTAGAAATTCGTTAGAAAGTTCTCCATTGTTTCAAAGAATATTAGAAAAAGGATTTCGTTCAATGTTTACAGGAAATCTTTTTCGATATCAGTTAACTAAGAGGAAGTAAAGTGAAGATTATTTTTCCTGTGATGGGTGCTGAAAATATCTCCGTTGCGGTTATGGTGACCCTATGTAAAGACTTGGGACACTCCGTGAAGGTTGCATTCGACCGAGCCCTTTTTGATGATAAACAATATTTTTCTATCGATTTCTTGGCAAACCTGTTTGATAAGAAAAAACAGGTTATAGATCAAATTATTAAAGAGAAACCAGATGTCCTCGCTATGTCAGTTTTCTCAGATAATTACCAGTGGTCGTTAGATCTTGTGCGAAGGGTGAAAGAAAAACATAAGGATTTTGTTACTGTTTGGGGTGGAATCCACCCAACATCGGTACCCAATGAAGTAATAAAAGAAGATGCTGTAGACTTTGTGATTGAGGGAGATGGTGAGTTACCGATGAAAAAGTTGCTACACGCATTGGAAAACGGGAAAGTCTTTGAGGATGTTCCTAATCTTTGGTTTAAAAGGGACGGGAAAGTTTTTCCAGGAAAGCATACATATCTTAATGAAGCGGGAAGTTTTCCAATACCAGATAAAAATGTTTTTGAAGGTTTTATTCCTATGGAGGAATATTATCTTACAGTTACAAATAAGGGGTGTATACAAAAATGCTCATTTTGTTCGGAGAACTTCAAATTTGATCATGAAGCCGAATTAAGAGAAGGGTCATTTATACGTGAGAAAAGCGTGGATACCGTTATTCAAGAGCTTAAGGAGATGAAAGAACGATATAACCTGAGATATATAGATATTAAAAATAATGTTCTATCAGGCAGTAAAAAATGGATCAGTGAGTTTTGTGAGAAATACCCAAAAGAGGTCGGTTTGCCCTTCAGAGTTATGGTTCAGCCTCTACAACTACAAAAAGATTATGCCTCAATGTTAAAAAAAGCTGGTTGCCACCATGTTCAAATGGGTATTGAGTCTTTCAATGCAAAAGTAAGGAAGGAAGTCCTTCTCAGGGATGAGACCACCGAGCAGGTTATAACAGCACTTGAAAAGCTGGATGAGGCGGGTATTAATTTTTCAGCTGATCTCATATTAGGACTCCCGGGAGAAAAAGAGGAAGATCTAATATACGCTCTTAAGACTTTATCGCCTTGTAAGCATTTGATTAGAGCTAGTATTTTTTGGCTCCAATACGCTCCCAGTGTTGATATTACTAAGCAGGCTATGTCTAAAGGATTTATTGGAGAAGATGAGGAAAGATTAATTAATGAAGGACGTCAGGATAATTATTTGTCTACTGGTTCTCCGATGGAAGGTGAGCGCAAGAGAATTTTAAAAACCTACCATATTTTATATCGCTTGATTCCCATTGTCCCTCATAAGCTAATGATGTGGATGCTTGATACCGGGATCTATAAAACTTTTAGATATATTCCTTTTCAAATTTCATTGATAATTGCTGTTGATGTTTTTGTTTCTTATTATCGTAAAGATTACTACGCTAAGTGGATAATGAAGTGGTATATAAAACAGCTATGGAAAAACCTCACAGGGCAAACTAAGTATATTTCAAATTAAACCTTTTAATAATTATTAAATTCTCCAGCTAAAAAACCTTCCTTTTTTTTAATATATAATCTATAAGAAACTATTTTATCAAGGGGGAAGGCTTGGTTAGGGCATGGTGTTATGATATTCATTCAAATCAAGGAGTCTTGTGCGTAGTAAATTTTTGGATCCCTATTCTTTACTTCTTAGCCTGTCTTCATTGGCCATTTTAACCATCGGTTTTTTTCATTTTGACAACACTGTGGCGCAAAAAAGGGCTTTGATGATGGAAATTATTCAATATAAACCAGGTGATAAAGTGGCCTATATGAGAGCCACTGTTTCAGGGCGGACAGAAACAGGGATGCTTATTCTTGAAGATATTGTAGGTACTAAAATAGTAACTGATCTGAAAGACGATAGTTTGTATCTGGGAAGCCTTGTTGCGTTGAAAGGTGAAATAGAGGCGAGTCGAAACTTTAAGGTCGATACTATTGAAATTTATCCAAGTATCACCCTAAAAATTATATTCTCGTTGCTCGCAGTAATAGTTTTATTTTGGAAGCTTCTAGGTCAAGTTAAAATAAGCCCTCAAGGTTTAATTCTACCTCCTCAAAATAATTAATTTTCCAGTGCCAGATTTAATCAGTCACGCAGCATCTGCCTATTTGTTTCGGAACTTGATTCCAAAGTTAAGGATATGCCAAAAGCAATTTTTTATTTTGGTACTGCTTGGGGTTTTTCTACCGGATATTATTTCTAGAGGTACAATGGTTATATTCGGCGAAGAGGCTGATTTTTTTCTAACCGCTCAATACTTTCACACCCCCTTTGCTTGTTTTTTTCAAACTATTATAATTAGTTGTTTTTTTATAAGGTCGCAGAGGATGACTGTTTTCTTAGCTCTTACGACAGGCTGGTTACTACACGAAGTCTACGATGTCATGCAGGGAGTTTTAGGGCCAGGTTACTACTTTGTTTTGTGGCCTCTATCTTATGATGCTTTTAGTTTTGGAGTGTTCCCTGATTCAGCTTGGTATCATGCGGCTTTTTTGACCACATTAATGGCGATTTTAACAAACAAGGCGCTAATAAAAAAAATTAGAGAAAAAAACTATTTAATACTAAACTAGAGTTAGTCAACTGTATAAATGATCTTCATTTAGATTGTCAGAAGTGTTTCGTTGGATGTGTTAAAGCGGATTATTTGAGGGGAAATTTACAGAGACAACTTTGAGTAAAATTTTATTCTAAAACTACCTTGTTGCGCTATCTATCAGATTAACCTGAGTTTGTGAAATTCTACTATAAAAAAATATTTATCAAGAAACTACAAAACTAAATAACTGTTTACAGTATCAATCAGTTTAGGTTTTGTGATACCTTTAATATCTCATTTTTACTGCAAGGGGTTTTCTTTCTGAGGTCGCTGTAGGTGCATCAGGGTTCGATAATTCAACGTA
>JABHTG010000133.1 GCA_018697205.1 Nitrospina sp.
CGTCTGTAACTTGGACAAAATAATCATGCCCTTTAATATCAAACCCAAGAACTTCCTGCAGAGCTGGTTCTGGCTGTAAAATAAAATTTTTTGGTGATCCTCCTCCCCAAACAACAACTCCACTTTTACCACTATGCTTCGCATCAAGAACGAGTGCAGTTGTTTCATTTACATCAATAGAAGGATCTATATAAATTTCTTTCCCGACTAGATTGAGGGCGGCGATATCCAATCCTAATGTGCTATCACCTGGCGATGAAGTAAAAATGGGAACATCATAACGGTATGCTTCTGCAATAAAACTTTTCCCGACTGTACCGCGTTCTTGCTCGATCTCATCAGCAAATTTTCCTAGCAAGTAATGTAGCTCTCGGGTTCCCATCCGCTTTTGAAACTCTGGTCTTGAAAATGTACGCATCAACCAATTATCAGTAGCAGCCAATACTTCATAATCCATAAAAATATCATAAATACGGATAATATCCTTTTCGAATAGTTCATTGTCATTGACGAAAGGGGTACCTTGACTCAGTGGAAGGTCCAAGGAATGGTGTAAATCATGGTACAAATTGGCCCCAGTCGTCACTATATAGTCAATTATCCCTGATCTTATCATCGGAACAATACAGGAGGACCCCAAGCCTGCTGGAGTTAAAGCCCCTGAAAGACTAAAACCAACACAAACATCCTGGGATGACATTTTCTCAGAAACTAAATGGCAAATTTCTTGAACTCGAGCTGCGTTATAACCATTAAAGTAGTTATCAACTAGATCCTTAATGCTTAGCCCTTTCGGAATAGGGTCAGGAAAAATTCGTTTCCCATTTAGATACTTATCTCGATGGTCTATCATTTAAAAATTCCTTTTCGTATTGCCCTGATTTTTAAAAAACCCAAAAAATAGATTTAAATACCTAAAAAAATTTGACCAATCTTAAACATAGTAATCTTAACCAATAATTAAAGACCGCAGTTGTTCAATAGCCTTCGGTTCGCCTTGAAAATTTGAAAAAACATAATAAAAATCACCTGTATCATTTTCACCAGCTACTCGACTCCTAGAATAACTAAGCAAGTTTTCATCCAGATACTTCTGATAGACTTTTAAGTCCCCTCCGTTGCCAGCTATAATAATTGAAAAATTTGATACCTTAGCTAACTCTTCTTTTAGTTTACTTCCCCAATGATTTTTGGTGTATTCGGCAATACGAATATCCCCTCTGCTCAAAAATGTACCGATAGAGGAAATAGAATAATCTGAGTAAGCATTCAAAATCTCTTTTTCTTTACAAAACTGCACAAGCTTGAAGTATGGGTTTGGCTTTTCGACAATAGAAAATCCTCGCATAGCCCCATTAGCAATATGGCTTTGATAGGTTCCTATAGTGCTAAAAGTACACCAAGCGGTCAAAATAAATAAAAAAAGCGTTTTAGATTTGCATCGAACTTTAACAAGATATATAGCAGTACAAATAGAAATAACTCCATGTAATGGGAAAAGGTGACGTCCCGAAGGATCACTCTGGCTAACTATTAAGGCCGCAAAAATCAAAATTGGAAGAACTAAAAAAAACTGCGCCGGATTGAAAGATAACGCCTTTAATTTGAATATATCCTTAACCTCTGTCCATCTTGGCCTTAAAAAAGAAATCATAGCCCCGCTAATCAGAAAAGCAATTATGATACCCAAAAAACTATTAACTAAGTGAAAAGAGGTGATCTCGGAATCAAATAATTGAGCTATAGGTGCTCGAAGCCCTAGAATATCCGGAAGAATTTGGATTAATTGCCAAAAATTATAAACCAAGTTAGTGGGGACAAAATCAACGTCAAAACCCTGACCACCTCTCGTGGTTTCACCTGAAAAAATACTCAATAAACGAGGTAGAATCCCTATTATAAAGCCTAAAAGACTGATTAGTATTGACCGCCTGATTAAAGAATCCATCGATAGAATCAACGACTTGATTGAACTCAATTTATCCGTTATATCCTGCCGGCACAAAAAAAATCGAAAAATAACTAAGACTAATAGTTGACCTACCGGTTTGTGAAGTGCGTTACTTTGCAAGATAGAATAACCAGCTATATCAATTCCAAAACCACCAAAGGTATAAGAAAATAAAACTACAAAAATAAAAAATAAAATGATTCCATCTAGCAATACCACAAATTTTCGTAAAAACCCCTTTTGCGTAATAAACCAAGATTTGATAGTTTTAATTGAAACATTAGCTCGTAAAGTTCCCCAAGAATAGCTACTCAAAATAAATAAAATTACTATCGACCCAATATAGACAATTGAATATGTATAAGTGTAAATTGCAAAACCAACAAAAAACCCAAGAAGAAAAGTGTAAAGAGGCTTAGAACCACCTGTTTCCTTGATTTTAAGGAAACTCAAAAAAATAAGATTTCCTAAAAGACTAATTAAGGCAAGCCCACTATTAATAATATTTCCCCCAAAAACAGATACGGAAGGAAAAGTCATCAATAAAACAACTATTAATGCCGCTTGAGGTTGAATTTTTTTTACCAACAAGTACGTAGACAATATATACAATGTATAAAAAAATACCGCTGGCAACTTAAAAGCCAACCCTCCCACCCCTAGAGTCCAAAAAAAAGGAAAAGCAGCTAATCCATTAAAAATTCCAAAATATTTTGTAACATCATAATAAAAGAATAGCGGACTACCGTTATACAAATCTAAGACTTGGTAAGCCATTAAAGCTTCATCTGGACTTAGAAGTTGATCGGCATTAATCAAACTAGGAACTCTAAGAGCAATTAAAACCAAAAAGATTGATATGCCACCAAATAAATTAAAAACTATCATTTTAAATTTACTTCTTAAAACCACAGAGCTATTTCCAATTTTTTTTATTTTCATCATAACCAGTGCAGATTTATTTAGAAGAACTGCAAGTTAACACTATATCGACTGCTCTCGCTTTCTCATTAAAAAATGACAGAAAATGACTAACTTCTATTTTTTGATAGTTAGGAAGGTAATAGTTTGGATTTAAGTCTCGGAGCTAAAGTAATTATATAGTATTATAATTAAGTGATTTAAGACAAAACTATTATATTTCACACCAGTCGGTCAAATTATTAATGGGCAAAACAAAAATACTACATAGCAGGACTATACACACTAAGCAAGATTAAAGACCTTTACTCCCTCAAATAAAATTCTGAGGCAAGAGGAATCTGTCTCTGTCAAAGAAACCAAGAACCCACAAATGTTACCAAATCTTCACATGCAACAATACTATTCAAAATTTTATGATTTTTGTGGAATATATTAACAATAAAATGAATCGGATAAAGGTAAGCAC
The DNA here is from genome assembly GCA_018697205.1 of Nitrospina sp. Taxonomy (GTDB): domain Bacteria; phylum Nitrospinota; class Nitrospinia; order Nitrospinales; family VA-1; genus Nitromaritima. The sequence goes on from JABHTG010000133.1 coordinate 3,342, forward strand.
AAATGATTTTATAATTTTTTCTACTATGACATCTTTTACTTTATAGAAATCACTCATAAGGCTTGTAAAAATCAATCACACTAGTGTTAAAAAATTATTTACGCTAGGTCATTTTGTCTAAGGAAAGATTAGGTACAAAAAGCTATGATGAAATTAATAAAAAAAACAAGAGTCTAGATAAGCTTATTTATGGCAACCATCAAAGACATTCATAAAACAGAAGAGATTTTTGAGAATTGTTGGTATGATGCGGTGCATGAAATAGGAGAGGCCGCGTCTTATGCTGTAGATTTGAAAAAAATTGATTACAACGAGTTCATTGATAAAGTCAATACCAATAACAATAATTTCATAAGAGATTTTGTTTTTTCTTTCTATAGTGGAACTGTTTATATATTCTCAAACGCGTTCCAACAGAAAGTTTTGAATAACTTTAAAGCACAGATGTTTGAATGGTCCCAGAAACAAAAGTTTTCTGATCCTTCTGAAGAAGATTCTCCACCTGATTTAATCACCTCTAGGGATTGGCATTTAGAGGACCATGGGTTTGGGTACTCATCTACTTATGACATGATTCATTTTTTTAGGTGGAATGATGATCCTGTAGGAGCATTTGAACTATTCAATGAAACTTATGATCTTTTGCACACGATCAATGCAGTTGGTTCTCGAAAAGGTGGCACTGACGGGGAATTTAATTTTGGAAAAGTTGCTGACAGAATTGAAATCAATCGTTATCCTCCCATGAAAGGTGGCATAGCCTTTCATAGTGACCCTATCGATTTTACAAGATTTGCCTTTACTGTGAATTTAACTCAGTTTGGTGTAGATTATAAGTCGGGTGGTTTTGGTGTAGGTTTAGGAAAGGGTAAAATATTACAAATAGACCCACTTTTGGAAATAGGGTCAATGGTTGGGTTTTTACCTAAAATTTGCCACGGGGTTGAAATTATTGACCCCCATGGCCCAACAGATCCAAACCTCCCAAAATCCCTTGCAGGAAGATGGTATGCTGCTCTTGTGACTGTAAACATGGAGAAAACAAAAAATCGACCAGTGACAACTCCTGATCTAGAGTATCCTACCCTGCGCGAACAGATTAACTCATTCAAACATTAAAAAAATACTAAACAATGAATAAATTTAGACCCGAAGCAAATTTTGTTCAGGGATTGAGTGGTGATTTCATAGGCAAACATAATCTATTTAGAATGGTCCGTGAATTCGCGCGTTATTCCAATATTGATAACGGGTATTATATGGAATTTGGAATTATGAATGGAGATACCGCCATCACTGCTTATAGAAATCTACGTGGTTATGTGAACCATATTTATGGTTTTGATACATTTTCTGGCCATCCTGAACAAAAAAAAACTGATCAGATACACCCCGAATACGCTCCTTATTTTTTTCAAGGAAATTATGCAGCTGTAAGTGATGAGTTTTGCAAAAAAAATATTGCTGCCGCTACTCTTCTCGATAGTAATAACATTCATCTTTTTAAAGGAGAATTTTCAAACACATTGCAATCCTTTGAAAAATCTCAACTCAACGATAAAGGTTTTCCTATTTGTATTCTTGTTGATTGCGATCTTTATTCATCCGCCAAAGAGGTCTTTGATTTTCTTACCGATATCTGTCAGACAGGGACATGGCTATTGATAGACGACTATTGGTGCTACCGAGGCGATCCAAAGCTCGGAGTACGCAAGGCATTTGATGACTGGATAGAAACCAACCCTCGTATCGGTGTATCGTTTTACTGCAACTTTAATGCTTATAGCCGTGCTTACATCTGTCATGAAAAGTAATGTTGCCTCTCAGTTTTTAACTATTTAAATAATTCTACAAAGTAATTCAAACTGCCTCTCAAGTAGAACTTGGAGTATAAAACTTATCACATATGTAACCTGATTTAATTTTGTTAATATTTTTAATGCCTTAGTTTAGATCAGTTGTTAAGGTAATGACAAATTGTATTCATAATTTTATTATTGATTTTACTGTGAGTTGAAAATGGAATGTAGAGTATGCGAAACAATCGTGGAACCATTCATGTCTTTCGGGATGATGCCAATATCAAATTGCTTTCTTGAGCCAGAGCAATTTCCCGATGAATATTTTTATGAGCTTAAACCTGTGTTTTGCAAAAACTGTGCAACATTTCAAATCGCAGAGCAACCAGATCCAAGCCGAATGTTTCATGAGAACTACGCATTTTTTTCTCGGACCTCAAAACGGATGGTAGAACATTTTAAAGCTTATGCAAATTGGGTACAAAAAGAGTTCCTTATTGGAGATGATCCTTTTGTTGTCGAAATCGGAAGTAACGATGGAGCGCTGCTGGAAAATTTTTCCAAATGTGGAATTCGACATATAGGGATAGAACCTTCTGCTAACGTTGCAGATGAAGCACGCAAGCACAATGTCAATACTATGACTGCATTTTTCAATTCTGAAACTTCGCAAAAAATCGTTAAAGAATATGGACAAGCTGATGCACTTATTGCTGCCAATGTAATGTGTCATGTGTCTGATTTGAAAGAAATTGCAGAAGCAATCGAAAAACTACTAAAACCATCAGGACTGTTCATCTTCGAAGATCCCTATCTGGGAGATATGGTTGATAAAACTTCATACGATCAAATTTACGACGAACATGTATTTATTTTTTCAGGTCGTTCAGTGAGTAATATTTTTGGGCCATACGGTTTTGAACTTATCGACTTGAAACCACAATCTACCCATGGCGGGTCAATGCGGTATGTTTTTGCGCGTAAGGGTAAATATCCAATTTCGAATGCAGTTAAAGAATGTTTAATACGTGAGGAAGAGCAAGGACTCCATTTAGACTCTACCTTTGATCAATTTCGTGAAAATTGTGAACTCTCTCGCAAGCAACTTGTTGAAGTACTAAACAAGGAAAAAACTGCCAAGCGCCGAGTTGTTGGTTATGGTGCAACCTCAAAAAGTGCGACAGTGCTTAATTATTGCAACATAGGATCTGATCTTATTGAGTTTATTTCTGACACTACCCCAGTCAAACAAGGAAAATATAGCCCTGGAGCACATATTCCTGTTAGATCTTATGAGGAATTTAAAAATAATTATCCTGATAAAACCTTACTATTTGCCTGGAACCATAAGGGTGAAATAATGGAAAAAGAAACTATCTTTAATGAAAAAGGCGGTCAGTGGATCGTTTATGTTCCTCAGGTTAATGTTATTTAAAAGTGATTTTCTTTAGTAACCCAAAAGCCCAATACCTTGCTTATAAAAACGAAATAGATGCGGCCATTGAAAATGTACTCTCAGGTACTCAATTTATTCTTGGCCAAAATGTAGCATCATTTGAGGAAGAATTCGCAAAGTATATTGGTACCGATCATGCTATCGGGGTAGGCAATGGCACTGATGCCATTTGTCTAGCTCTTAATGCTCTTGATATTGGACCAGGCAACGAGGTCATTGCCCCTTCTTATACTGCAGTAGCAACTATTGCCGCTATTAAAATGGCTGGCGCTATTCCTGTCTTAGTAGATATTGACCCAAATTATTACACATTATCCCCAGAAGCTATCGAGCAAGCGGTCACTGAGCAAACCCGGGCTATAATAGCGGTTCATCTATATGGGCAATCTGCCGATATGAACAAAGTTCTTACTATTGCCAAGAGACAGAAACTAAAAGTCATTGAAGATTGCGCTCAGGCTCATGGTGCAATTTACGAAAATAAGCGGGTTGGAAGTATAGGTGATATCGGTTGTTTTAGCTTTTATCCAACAAAAAATCTGGGTGCTCTAGGAGATGGGGGTGCAGTGGTGACCTCTGATGGTGTTATAGCATCTCATATATATAAACTCCGCGAATACGGATGGGATGAAAATAGAATAAGTCAAAAATCAGGACGGAATAGTCGACTTGATGAACTTCAAGCGGCAGTGCTTCGAGTCAAACTGCCATATTTAGATGCTGATACGAAAAAAAGAAAAAAAATTGCAGAAAATTATGACAAAGCATTCCAGAGTTTGCCTCTAGTCTGCCCCCCCGTTCGAGATCGATGTAGTCATGTTTACCATCTATATGTTATTACTGTGAATAATAGGAATGAATTAGTTCAATTTTTGAAACAGAATAATATTTTTCCAGGAATTCATTATTCTACACCCGTTCATAAAATGCCAACATACACTGACTCTCTACCTATTGGGGCTAATCTAACTCAAACTGATTTTCTAGCTGACAAAGTGGTCAGTTTACCCATATACCCTGAGCTCGGCACTAATGAACAAGATCGAGTGATCTCAACTATTCGAGAATTCTATCTTCCATGACCAATCAAAACCATAATATTTGGGAAGGAGTTTATGAGAATTGGGATCTAGCTCCTGGGGATGACGATGCATTCAAAAATGATTTCTGGATAGAAAAAATTTCTCAACAGGCACTAAAGACTCTTGAGTCATATCACAGCCAAGATGATAAACCTCTCGCCACCTCTGTTCGCGAAAATGTGCTACCACTTACATCTGCTATGATTTCTCTTAATAAATTGGAACCATTGCGAATTCTAGATTTTGGAGGCGGCATGGGTGCCGGCTATCTTTTATTAAAAAAATTCTTATGCGCTCAAAAACTGATTGAATATCATATTGTTGAGGGAGAAGATATTTGTCAGCGAGGTAAAAAAATTTTTTCCAGCCACCCTAATTTGCATTTTCACCTGACGACTCCAAGACTTACTCACCCTGTTCATATAATTCATTTGGGAAGTTCACTGCAGTATATAGAAAACTGGTGTAAGTTGATTGCTTCCTTTATCTCCCTAAAGCCTCGCTATTTGATTTTAACTGACGTTTTGGCGGGCGATATTAAAAGCTTTGTAACTATTCAGAATTTTTATGGAAAAAAAATTCGTGTCAATTTTAAAAACCTTCCAGATTTTTTATCTTCTGTTGAAGAGCTAGGGTTTCGTTTAATTTTTAAGTCAAATTACTACACAACAATTTGCGGGAGGATTGGGCCTTTACCTATGCAGAACTTTGATAAAAAATATCAACTCGAGCACACATGTCAACTCATTTTCAAATGGATAGATTAAGCTTGTTTAAGACATAATTTATCGGCATATTATTTAGATAGAATATTGAAAAATTTTAAAAAGATAGACCTCCCAAAGGTTTAGTTAGTGCAAATTTTCTACGAAAATTTTTAATTTATGAAATCTAGTATGATAAATCAATTCCCTAAGGAAATAATTTTTTTTGGTGGGACAGGTCAGGCTAAAGTAGTTCGCCCTATAATCGAACATTACGGTTCCAAATTAATTGCTGTTTTTGATGATACTCCAAACCTTGAAAAGCCATTTCATGATATTCCGTTATACCTCGGCAGCCAACTGAAGGAATGGATTCAAAATAAAAAAAAAACGGAGCTTGGATTTTGTGTGACTATCGGGAATCCCCATGGAAGACTTAGAATTAAGTTACATGATAAACTAGAGAACGAAGGCTTAATTCCCATAACCTTAGCGCATCCTACTGCTTTTATTTCTCCAAATGCAAAAATAGGAGTCGGTTCTCAAATCATGGCAGGATCAATTATTGGGTCAGAGGTGGAATTAGGTCAAGATTGCATTGTCAATACCAATGCCAGTGTTGATCATGAAAGTTTTCTGGGCTCGGGTGTAGAAATTGCCCCTGGTGCAACTCTATGTGGTCTAGTTAATGTTGGTATTAATGGGTGGGTGGGTGCGGGTGCAACTATTCTTCCAAGAATCCAAATAGGTTCTGACGCAACCATTGGTGCTGGTGCTATTGTTACCAAGAATGTCGAGAGAGGCCAAACCGTGATAGGTAATCCAGCAAGACCTTTAAAGAGTACCGGAGCAAAAAAATGAAACCTATTCATATGGCAGGACCTTGGATCACCGACCACGAAATAAAAATTGTAGAAGACGCAATGCGTAACGGTTGGTATGAAAATAGCTACAATTACGTTGAAAAATTTCAACATGAGTTTGCTGTGTATCACGATCGAAAATACGGGATTATGACACCTAATTGTACGACAGCTATTCATCTACTGCTCACAGCGTTGGGAATTTCAGAAGGAGATGAAGTGATTCTGCCTGAATGTACCTGGATTGCTACTGGCGCTGGAATAACATATTTGAAAGCAACTCCCATTTTTTGTGACATTGATCCTGAAAACTGGTGCCTCAACCCTAACTCGGTGGAAAAGTTAATAACCCCTAAAACCAAAGCTATCATTGCCGTAGATCTCTTTGGAAATATGCCAAACTATGACCAGTTAAGTAGGTTGTGCGCTCACCATCAAATACCCTTAATAGAGGATTCAGCAGAAGCTGTTGGTTCGACATATAAAGGTGTAAAGGCAGGAAAGTTTGGGGTTGGTTCTGTTTTTAGCTTTCATAGAACAAAAACAATCACAACGGGAGAGGGTGGCATGCTTTTGCTAGATGATGAAAAACTATATGATAGATGTATGTTTTTAAGAGATCATGGACGTAAAAAGGACGCTATGTATTTAAATTATGAAGTTACATACAAATATATGCCATTTAATGTGCAGGCTGCATTAGGTTATGCTCAATTTCAAAGAATTGATGCGTTAGTGGGACTAAAGCGAAATCAATTAAAAATGTACCGAGAGAGATTATCAGAAATCAAAGATATTTCCCTCAATCCTGAACCAGAAGGAGGAATCAATGGAGCATGGATAACATCTATTGTTTTTGGAAAGTCTTACAACTTAAAAAAATTAGACATCATTAAAAAATTAGCCGAAATAGATATTCCTGCGCGACCATTTTTTTACCCCCTGTCATCCTTGCCAGCCTATCCAAGAGCTAGGGTTAAATATGAACCCATCAATCCCGTAGCCTACGATATTTCGTCTAGAGGCATAAATCTGCCGGGCTCAGCTATACTTACAGAAGATCAAATGGATTGGATATGCAATGGAATTAAAAAATTAATAAATACTTGTAATCTTAAGCTAGGAAAAAACCATATAGATTAATAAAATATTCGTTCAACATTACAAACTAAAGTAATCCGACTAACTAGAAAACTCCGATCTAAAATATAATGCATACCTCTAATTTCCATGTTTTAATAGAGCGAAAACTCTGATAGCAAGGTAACCTTGCTTTTATTTTGCTATAAACAATAGAGATTTTTTCTAATTATAGAAAACAGTTTAATTCTAATACCCTGCTTACTGGAGTCTTAATGAAAACAATGGAAGGCAAAAAAGTCCTAATAACAGGTGGATTAGGATTCATAGGAAGCAACCTAGCCAGCAAATGTGTCCAACTGGGAGCCAAAGTAACCATTTTTGATTGTCTGGACCCAAGGTCGGGCGGCAATCTTTTTAATATCACAAAAATTTCCGATTCTATTCAAGTTTCCTACCACAACATTCTTGACTTTGATCAGGTATCACAAGTTGTTCCAGAAAAAGATATTATTTTCAGTTGCGCTTCTTCCACATCTCACGCTTTTTCAATGCGCGAACCATGGATAGACTCGGATGTAAATAGTAAGGGAGTTATCAATTTATTAGAGGCCGTGAGGAGATTTAACCCAAAAGCAAAATTCATTCACTTGGGAACTAGTACTCAATTAGGAAAGCTATCTTACCAACCTGCAGATGAAAAACACCCTGAATTTCCTACAGACATATATTCAGCCAATAAAAGTGTTTCCGAAAAATATACTCTTATTTATTCCAAGGCTTTTAACATACGCTCAACAGTTATAAGATTATCTAATGTATTTGGTCCGAAGGCATCCATACACAGTTCAGAGTTCACCTTTAATAATTATTTTATCGGGCTTGCACTGCAAGGAAAAGATATAACAGTGTATGGAGAGGGAAGACAGACAAGGAATGTTCTATACGTCGACGATGCAGTATCCGCTATGGTACTGGCTGCTCAATCTGAAGAGTCAACAGGAGAAGTTTTCTTTGCGGTTGGTGATGAGCATTTTAGCGTGTCTGAAATTGCCGAAGCTACAGTAAAGTATTTAGGCAAGGGCAAAGTAATTTATACCGATTGGCCTATAGGAAAAAAAGCTACTGATATTGGAGATGCTATTCTTTCTAATAAAAAAATAAAAAAAACACTAGGATGGTCCCCAAAAATCAACCTTGAATCAGGATTAGTTCAAACAAAGGAATATTACGAAAATTGTCTAAAAGAGTACTTAAGGTGAAACATTGAGAATTATAATTACAGGAGCACTGGGGCATATTGGTTCTAGAGTCATAAGAGAATTACCAAAGATATTTCCCCAGTCTGAAATAATAATGATTGATAATCTTCTTACTCAACGTTATTCCTCTCTTTTTAATTTACCTAAAGCTGGTAATTACCAGTTTTATGAAGAAGATATTCTCACTGCTGATTTGAAATCGATTTTTAAAGGATCGGATGTAGCTCTTCATCTTGCAGCCATCACTGACGCTACGAGCAGTTTTCAAAATCGAGTGCAAGTTGAAACCTCCAATTATGAAGGAACAGTCAAAGTTGCTGAGGCATGCAGAGAAGTTAGTTGTCCGATGATTCACCTTTCATCTACAAGTATCTATGGAACTCAGAAGGAGCTTGTGAACGAAGATTGTTCTTCTGAGGATTTAAATCCTCAGAGCCCTTACGCTGAAACAAAACTAAAAGAAGAGAATTTTCTTAGATCTTTTGGTTCAGATGGGGTCTTTCAATTTTTAATTTTTCGCTTTGGGACAATATGTGGAACTTCACCTGGAATGAGATTCCATACAGCGGTCAATAAATTCTGTTGGCAGGCAGTCATGGGAAAACCCCTTACCGTATGGTCAACCGCAAAAAATCAAAAGCGACCCTACCTTGCATTATCTGATGCCGTTGGAGCAATAACCTATATCATGAAAAAAAAATTTTACGATGGTGCAGTTTACAATGTGCTCACAGATAATTTGACAGTCAACACAATCACAGAAATTATAGGTCAATTTATACCCAATATTCATATTGATTATGTCGATTCTGAAATCATGAATCAATTATCCTACGAGGTATCAAATCAAAAAATATTTAAGGCAGGGTTCAAAGTTACTGGAAATATAAAAGAAAATATTCTTGAAACAATAAATCTATTACAGTTAAGAAAACAATAGTGCTCTGGAAAAAAAAATAAAAGAACAGCTCTCTTAAAAAAGTGGGATTAATAAGGCTAAATGGATTTTTTATAACGAGAAAGACTTAGTATATTCGTATCTTTAAATTGCACCTTTAGATTTTAATTCTTCGACTAGATTAGCCGCATCTTCCATACATGCGTCAATATCCATATATTTAAAAGCGCCTGTACGTCCGATAAGAGCAAGGTTTGGGACATGTTTAAAATACTCAAATACTCCATTTAAATTCTCTCTGTAACCCACACGATAAAAGGGATAGGCATTTTTAACTCGTACGGTGAAGAATTGCTTAACCTCTTCTCTGCTAATTATTTTGTCTGACTCAAGGGAACCAATACACTTCTCAAATAATTCTTCATCGGAACTTTTCCAAGTCTCATCATTAAAGGAACAAGTTATTTCGCACGCCATCATATTTTCCCCTTCGGGACATAAATTTGGGTGGAAACGATTGATGTTACTA
>JABHTG010000037.1 GCA_018697205.1 Nitrospina sp.
TAACCTCAGGATATGGTTGATTGCTGCTAATTATTTGAATTAAATAAAACTAATTTTTACTAGGAGTTTTTTAATGTTAGTTATTTTTAGTTGGTCTTAAAGCTCATTAAATCAGCTATTTACTTCTTTATATGATTATTGGTTTATTCAAATATTTCATATAGTCACTTTATGTTTTTAGATAGGCGTATATTTAATTTTGGTTGTCAGGTGTGGGTGTGATATTATCTTTTCGTATAAGAATGGCCGAGGTTTTCAGTTTTAGCGATGATTTGTATGGCTTGGGAGAAACTTTTTATTAGATATTAAGTATCTCTCATTCTGGTTGCGTTCGGCCTTATTTCAACCGGGAATGGAATTGGTTTCGGATTCGTATTTTCTGTCCCGCTCGTTTGTTAGGAGATTTATTGGTATGGCTGCTGGAAAAGTAAAATGGTTTAATGATAGTAAGGGTTATGGTTTTATTGAGTCTGAAGATGGGGAAGATTGTTTTGTTCATTTTTCTGCAATTCAGGGAGACGGTTTTAAGACTCTCAGAGAAGGGCAGGAGGTAGAATTTGAGAAAACAAGTGGACAAAAAGGACCACAGGCATCAAACGTAGTTCCTAAATAAAGTAAACTACGGGGAACCGGCAGAGCATGTGCTCTGCCGGTTTTTTTTTATTTTATCTCATGAAGGATTGGGGTATGTGCCTGAAGATACATATTTACTTTGAGCACAACGAAAGCCCAGTGTTTTAGTACGAATTGAAGGTATTGTAGCGTTTCTATAGACTATTTTTACGTCTTCTGAGTTATTTCTCCAGTTACCACCACGTATTACTTTGTATTGGCCATTTTTCGGGCCTATAGGGTTCTTTTTTGGTGAAAATAAGTAAAATTCTGGATGGTGCCAATCGTAGACCCATTCGGAAACATTTCCTGATAGGTCATAAACTTCGTAATCCGATTTTCCAGCTTCGTAAGAGCCGACAGGTGTGGTCTTTTTTACTTCACTATTAAAGTTTAGTCTTGTGTTATCTGGGACTTCATTACCCCACGGATAGTCGATTGAACGCTTACCTCGAGAGGCTTTTTCCCATTCAGCTTCTGTAGGTAAACGTGCATTTTTCCACATGCAATATGATTGGGCTTCTTTCCAAGATACACCAACCACAGGTTGTAGGTAATTATTGAAATTAGGATCATTCAAATAAAGAGGTGCTCTTATTTTTTTACTTTTAACAAACTCCATGTAAGCACCAAGAGATACTTCATGAGTATCAATATAGAAAGAATCTACTTGAACGTTATGAGCTGGGTTTTCAGGACCAAGTGCGTGTCTATCCGTGTTGAATATATCTCCTGGATTTAATTCAATTAAAGATTTATGACTGCCCATTATATAAACGCCTTCTGAAATAAGGACCATACCTTTTGGCGTAATGGGTGATGGTTGGTCTGAAAAGACTAAAGATGGAAGCAAATAAAATATCACTGCTATAAAGATTGCATACATGTTCACTTTTTGTCTCTCCACTTTAATCAGTTTTAATCGAAAAGCAATAATACAAATTAAACTAGATATTTTCAAATATTGTTAAAATATGATTAAAGTCAAAATTAATTATTGTCATGATTTAATATCTTTTTATTTTTTTACATGCGCGTTACTAGTCATGAGTATTGACATTGTAACCCAATAAGTATTATATTTTTTAAGCGCTAATTTTTTTTTGTGCGTGAGTTGTTTTCTTTTATTACAGTATTTATTTAACGTGCACTTTTAATGTTTAAGCCTAAAAAAAAATCGACATTATTTCGTGGAGAACAGAACGATAGGCTGTGTCTCAATTGTGGTTTTCCAAATCGTAAATCTGATAGTAACTGCATGTATTGTAAAAGTAGTCTCTTAAATGAGGATGGTCTTGTTTCCTGGATAAGAAATACTTACTATGTCATTATTTGGCGCTGGCAACTTAAGCAACAACGTGACCGTATAGTTAGTGCTTCAGGAACTTACTTTGCCAACTTTAAATTTTTAGGGTATTTCATTTTTGGGATTACGTTTAGCATGTTAGGACTCTATTTATTTTCAGAGGCCTTAGCTGATAGTTCATTTTCTAGCGGACTTATTGCTAGCCTGTTTCTCTACTATGGAACTTTAACCCTTAAGACTATTTTTACAAAAAAATAACTAAATTTACTTTAGATCCTTTGACTTGAAGTTTGCCTCTATTTAACACTCCTGTTTTCATTTTTTTTAAATTAGTTGTTCGAATTTTTCATACCCTAAATTGCCATCCTTAGGTATGATTCTCCCTGTTACCCCTTTTACTTTTCTCTCCCTTAGTTCTTGATAAGAATGCTCTAGTCTTTATAATATACTGATTAAAATAATTTGGACTCTTAATAAAGAGAGTTAATTGGAGTTACCAAGATGCTTGCACAAAACGACTCATCTGAATTTCGTGGTTTAGTTCTTCCTGTCCGAGGAATGACCTGTTCTAGTTGCGCTTCTCGTATTGAAAAAAAAATATTAGGTCTTGATGGAGTTTATGGAGCAAGGGTTAACTTTAGTGCTGAACTGCTATTCGTTGACGTGGATCCTCAAATTATTTCTCTTTCTAAAATTATAGAGGCAGTGAAAAAAATTGGTTTTGAAGTGCTAGTAGAGAATAAATATTTTTCTATTCAAGGTCTTTCTTGCGCATCTTGTGTTTTACGCGTGGAGAATGAACTGAATAAACTTTATGGAGTTTTAAATACTCAGGTTAATTTAGCTGCCGAGAGCGTTTCGATAGTTCTCATCTCGTCTATTTCAAAAGTAAATGAACTTCAGAGCACTTTAAGAGCATTTGGATATACTTTGCTTGTGTCTGATGAAAATTTTAATAAAGAAATAGAATTGGTAGAAAAAAAATATGATGATGAATTAGCTTCAATCATTAGAAGGTTTGTTTTTAGCGCCTCTATTGTCGTACTTATTTTTATTAGTAACTTCGATTTAGTTCAGAACTTTCTTCAAGAAGTTGATTTTTTTGACCATAATATTATGTTGTTGCTCTTGGCTACTCCGGTTCAATTCTGGGGTGGATGGATGTTTTATAGAGGTTTTTGGAATGGGCTAATCCATGGGTACTCCGATATGAATACACTTATTGCTATTGGTACATCAGCTGCTTATTTATATAGTTTGTGGGTCATGGTGTATCCAATTTTTTGGTTAGATATTGGGCAGGAAGCTTTGGTTTTTTTTGATTCATCAGTAATGATTATTACTTTAGTTTTGATGGGCCGTATGCTAGAAGCAAAAGCAAAGGCAAAGGCTTCCAATGCTATAAACGAATTGATTGGACTTCAGCCAAAAACAGCATTAGTTTTACGCGATAATTTAGAAATAGCTATTCCTATTGAAGAAGTTGTTGCTGGTGACATAATAATAATTAAACCTGGCGAAAAAATCCCCGTTGACGGAATCCTAATAAGTGGTTTCTCCTCTGTTGACGAGTCTTTAATTAGTGGAGAAAGTAAGCCTGTAGATAAAATAATATCTGACAAAGTTGTAGGCGGTTCTTTGAATAGAACTGGGGCATTTAAGATGAGAGCTACGCATTTAGGGAAGGACTCTACTCTTTCTCAGATCGTTCGCTTGGTTACAGAGGCCCAAGGTTCAAAAGCTCCGATGCAGAGATTAGTGGATAAAGTTTCAGGAATTTTCGTGCCTGTTGTAATCGGTATGGCAACATTATCTTTTTTTGTTTGGTGGTTTTTTGGAGAATACGCTAACCTTCCTACTTCTCCTTTTATATTTGGTCTCATGGTTTTTATATCGGTCATGGTTATTGCTTGTCCCTGTGCGCTCGGTTTGGCAACTCCAACTGCCATTATGGTTGGGACTGGTAGAGGAGCAAAATTAGGGGTTCTTGTAAAAGGTGGCGAGGTTTTTGAAAAGGTTGGAAAACTAAATACAATCTATTTTGATAAAACAGGAACCCTTACTAAGGGTATTCCTGAAGTTAATAATTTAATTGTTGCCCCTAGTTTAGGTGTATCTGAGGAAAATTTATTAATATATGCAGCTTCTCTTGAAAAACAATCTGAACATCCTTTGGCAGGTGCTGTTATTAATGAGGCTAAAAAAAGAAATTTGGACCTTGATAAAGTTCAAAACTTTCAAAGTTTACCTGGGTTTGGGGTCACGGGATCTTTAAATAGTCAGCAAATGATTTTAGGTAACATTAATCTGATGACAAAAAAGGGAATTGATATTGAACCCTGGGTTCGACAACTAGAAAAATTTTCTCGTGAAGGAAAAACACTCATGATGTTAGCTGTTTCTAGTAAAATAGTTGGAGTTATAACTACTTCTGATGCAATTAGGCCTCATGCAAAGAATGTGATTGGGCGTTTAAAAAGTCTTGGATTGGAGGTTGGTATTATTACAGGGGATAATCGATATGTAGCAGAGGCAGTTGCAAACGAGCTTAATATTAAAACGGTCTTATCTGAAGTGCTTCCGGAAGATAAACTGAATGAGATAAAGAAAATGCAAGATAAAGGTTTTACTGTCGGAATGGTGGGAGATGGTATTAATGATGCTCCTGCACTTGCTCAGGCGGATCTAGGTATTGCTGTTGGGTCTGGGGCAGACGTTGCTATTGAAGCATCGGATATAACACTCATGACAAATGACTTGCGTGCTGTAGTGAATGCTATTGAATTAAGTATTAAAACTATCCAGAAAGTAAAACAAAATTTATTTTGGGCATTTTTTTATAATTGTTTGGGCATTCCTATTGCTGCGGGGGTGCTGTATCCAATGTTTGGGATTCTATTAAGTCCTGTACATGCGGCTCTTGCAATGGCTTTTAGTTCAGTCTCTGTTGTCAGTAATTCTTTACTCCTCAGAAAATTACACTTCCCAAAATAGTAGTTATTTTTTTAATGGCATTCATGAGATTTGAAAGTCTGTGAATATATTGATTGCCATGTTGTCCAAGACTAGTTAGTTTTTATTTTTTAAAATGGTTTCCTTTAACTTTTCAAGAGAAAGTCCAGGAAGGTTAATGAAACCTGAAGAGTAACTAGCTGAGCCTTTGCTAGAAATAATCATTCCTTCAACTCCTTTAATTGAATTTATTAGAGAAATACCTTTAGCATCTCCAAGAATGAATAAGGCTGTGGAAAGGGCATCAGCGTCCATAGCTGTTTCTGCAATAACAGTTGCTGACATAGTGTGACTTTGTGGCCACCCGCTTTTTGGATCTAGGATATGGTGGTGCCTAACTTTGTTTTCCATGAAATATTTTTGGTAGTCACCAGATGTTGCCATAGCTTTATCCTTAATATCTAAAGAAAGAATTATTTTTTCTGGTTTGCGTGGATGCTGTATACCGATACTCCAAGGCTTATTATTGCTTTTTAGGCCAAATGTCACTAAGTCTCCGCCCGCATTAACCAGACCACTTTTAATTCCCTCATTTTTTAAAATATTAATTGCTTGGTCTACAGCATAGCCTTTTCCAATGGAACCAAGATGGAGGGACATCCCTAACTTTTTTAAATTGACCGAGTTTTTATCAACTATTATATTTTCGTAATTAATATAGTTTGTTGCATTCCGTATTTTATCTATGCTAGGTAGAGTTGGTTTTTCAGAATTAAAATCCCATAACTTCACAGCGGGTCCAATGCTTATGTCGATTGCTCCATTTGAAAGTTTTCCCCAGTAGACTCCACGTTTAATAACTTTTAACAAATCATGAGACACCGGGATACTTGATTTATTTTTTGCTAATTTATTAAATTTAGATAATTCCGAGTTTGATAAATAAGTGCTCATTATTTTTTCAAGGCGAGATATTTCGTTGAAGGATTTGTTGATAGCATTTTGTGCAAGTTTTTCATTTGATTCATGGACGATAATTTCGACCAACGTTCCCATGGTGAACTGGGTTCGTTTAATAGTCTTCTGGTTTTTTGATTCACAAGATATAAGTGAAAGACAAAAAATTGTAAGGGTGCAGTAATACAAAACGTAACTATGAGGGAATTTAAAAAACATTTATTAAGTTATCGATCGAAGCCTGAAACTAGAATGGCTCTATTATAAGATGCCATCATCTCGCTACGAGTTAACATTCCAACAACTTTTAATTTATCATCACTTCTAACTACAGGTAATTGATCAACATCTAGCTGTGAAAAAACTTCCATCGCTTCGCTTAGATTTTGTTGAGGTGTAAGTGTTGTTACTTTTGGGTTGGCAAGTTCTCCAGCAATAAGAAGATCTCCAAGTTGCTCTTCGAATATCACCTCACGAATATCGGAAAAAGAAAGAATTCCAACCATATCACCTTCTTTGTCGAGGACAGGAAAATAAAAATTCTTTGAATAAGAAATAGTTTCAAGTATTTTTCGGAAAGGCATTTCTTGTGCAATAGTTGTGATGTCTGTACTCATAACATCTCTAACCTTTATTGAGTTCATTATTGATGCTTCCCGACCATGGCGTATGTTAATTCCTTTTTTCAGTAAGTTTTGCATATAAATGGAATGCTTTGTAAACCTCTGGTAAGTATATGATGCCGCTATGCAAGTAGTCATAATAGGAAGAATTAAAGTGTAATCATTAGTTAATTCGAATAGCATGAGAATGTTTGTCAGAGGTGCTTGCATAACAGCTCCGGCGACAGCTCCCATCCCTACTACCGAATAGGTTTCAGCGGAAGCTGACAAAGTTGGGAAAATAAAGTGAATACTTGAGCCAAAAGCCGTTCCTAGCATTGCACCTATAAATAGAGAAGGAGCAAATACACCACCCATACCTCCCGACCCAAGTGTTATAGAGGTGCAAATAATTTTCATAAAAACTAAGAGAAAGGCAAAACCCCAAAATAATTGGCCAGTTAATGCTTGCTCCATGACATCGTAACCGTTGCCAAGAATCTGAGGTATAAAGATTGAAATTATACCTACGATTAGCCCTCCAATAGCAGGCTTGTAAAAATCGGATATTTTAAGTTTGTCTTCAAACACTTTGTGAGTATAAAAATAAATGTAGGTAAATAATCGGGCGACTATTCCACACAACATTCCAAGTATTAAATAAAATATTATTTCTGCTGGGTGCACAAGTTCGTGTACCGGAACATTAAATGTAACTTCATTTCCCTCTAAAGCGCGTCCAGTTACTGTTCCAATAACAGATGCGATGATAATAGGGCTAAATGTATGGATAGTGAAGTCGCCTAGAATGATTTCAAGGGCAAAAAGTACCCCCGCCAATGGAGCATTGAATGAAGCTGCTATCCCAGCTGCTGCGCCACATCCAACTAGTACGCGCATTCTTTCTGTAGACAAATGAAGTAATTGCCCAATTGTTGAACCAACTGCTGCACCGATCTGAACAGTTGGACCTTCTCTGCCTGCAGAACCACCTGATCCTATGGTGATCGATGAGGTAACAGCGCAGGAAGCGATAGTTCGCTTTCTTACTTTCCCGTCATTTAATGCGACAGCGTACATAACTTTATGTACTCCGTTTTCTTTTACAGCGTTGGGAAAAAACTTACAGATTAGTCCGATGATAAACCCACCTATCATTGGCATCAATGGTAGTAGAAATGGATATATATGAGGCGGTATTCCTGCCAGATAAAACCCCTGAATAGAAAAAATTGTTTCAAAGAATTCTATCATCCATCGAAAAAAAGTTGATGCAAAACCAGCAATAAATCCGAGCAGAGCAGCAAGAATCAACATGTTTTGATCAAACATTAAAATACTTCGAAACTTATCTCTTATTTGACCGGTTATTATGGACATGCAATTCCCTTTTAGTAGGCAGTAAAACAAAAAAGTATTATATGCCATGGAAATCTTAATGGCTATATTTTCAATTTTACTGAAATTCTAATAAATTGAGATGGCACCAAACTAATTTGTTGTGTTATGCTCGACTTGATGTTGATTTTTTGTTTTTCTTAAGGTTTATTGCAAAATTACGCTGAAACTTTGTCATCTTTCATTTAGGAATGTTTATGGTTAAAATTGCACCTTCTATATTGTCAGCAGATTTCAGCAAACTTGGAGATGAGATTAAAGCTGTTGAAGATGCTGGGGCTGATTGGATTCATGTGGATGTGATGGATGGTCATTTCGTTCCTAATATTACGATTGGACCACCTGTGATTGAGTCAATTCGTAAAGTTACGGACCTGCCTCTTGATGTGCACTTGATGATCGAGAATGCAGATAGTTACATAAAATCATTTGTTGAGGCGGGAGCAGACATTCTGTCAGTTCAGGTTGAAGCTTGTCGGCACCTCAATCGAACTATTCAGTTAATAAAGGAACAGGAAGTTCTTGCTGGTGTAGTTTTGAATCCCGCAACTCCTTTGTCAAGCTTAGAAGAAACATTACACGATCTCGACATGGTGCTTCTAATGTCAGTGAACCCAGGTTTTGGAGGGCAGTCTTTTATCCCCTCTATGATGGGCAAGATATCTAATTTAAGGGACATAATGAGCAACTATGAAGATGATATAGAGCTACAGGTTGATGGTGGAATAAAAACTGATAACGCAGGTGAGATAAAAGAGTCAGGAGCTAGTGTGCTTGTCGCGGGATCCGCTATTTTTAATTGTAAAGATTATAAAAAGGCAATCAAAAGCTTGCGGGAAGCCTAAGCCAAACCTACCTCTATTACTAAATATTGAACAGAGGTAGGTTTTTAAAGACTAAACCAATCGCCTTTCTATTAAATCGCTACTGGTTGATCAAAATTTTTTTAGCCTCTTTTTTTGTTTCAGAAATTTTTGGCATCGTAACGGTCAAAACACCATTTACAAAAGAAGCATCTATTTTTTTTTGGTCAATTTTTTCAGGTATCTGAAATGTTCTTCTAAATTTGCCGTAAGAGCACTCTCTACTGTAATACTCACCTTGCGTATTTATTGTTACTTCTTTTTTCTCACCTTTGATCGTAAGAGTTCCGTCATCTAATGTGAGATCAACATTTTTTGAATCAAGCCCAGGCAGTTCTGCAGTTATAAGAAAGTTATTAGCCGATTCTGCAATATCTACTTTTGGGAACTTACTTTGCTCAGCTTTGCGAAAATCAAAAAGATTGTTACCAAGATAATCTGTGTTTACTGGGCTCAAAAATCTCTCCATACTTTTGTCAAGTGAGAAAATGGTTTCATCATAATTATCATTACCATAAGTATCGTACCTGTCCCACTGTAGGGGGATTAATTTTGTGAAATTCATATAATTGTCTCCTTATTAGAATAGCCTTAATTATTTAATTCATAACAAATGAATAAACTAAGACGATTGTTAACAATAAAAAGTTGAATCATAGTTGCAAGAGACCGGTCTGCTGTTTTCTATTTAATATATGGAATTTGAAATTGATAAAGTCAAGGTGTGAGAATATAATTTCATTTGAAAGTTATTTGCGTGTATAAAAGAATATTTAAAAATCTTATGAGATACCGATGTATATTTTAATTTCTTTGTTGCTTCTTGGAGTTTTTCTTAGGACCTATCAATTAGACCGCGCTTTAGGTGGTGGCGATGAGAGTCAAGCATTATTAGAATTTGCATATACACCAATGAATTATATCTTGACCCCTGTTGGAGATCCGCGTTTCTGGAATTGGTCGATGGGATATGGTTTTGACCAGATCTTTAGTAATGTTGCATTGCGTGTAATGGTTTTGTTGTTTGGAGAAGAAAATACTATTGCTATTAGGTTCCCCGCCTTTGTCCTTGGTATTGCTTGTATTTGGATGGTTTATAAGATAGCTAGGCACATTTTCCCATCTAATGAGGTCGCCCGATTAGCGCTTTTAATAATTTCCTTATCACCTATTCATATTTATTATTCCCAGACTGCTCGTGGATATAGTTTTATAATGTTTTTTTCTACGCTTTCAATTTATGCAACTTTAAAACTACTGAAAACGGATAAGTATTTTGTGTGGGGTCTAGTTCTTTTTTTAAGTGGTATTTTGTCAGTTTATACCATACCGCTATCTGTTATATTTATTTTGAGCCTCGCTGTTTGGATTGCACTTGTTCTAATAATACCTAAGCTATATAAAGAATTTGACCTTAATCAAGAATTGAGAACTAGAAAATTCTATCAATTTTTTTCTATTTTTTTATTCATGGGAGTTGGTTCGCTTCTTTTGTATTGGCCTTATATAGATGGAATGCTACAGCTGCTAAATGAATATTATGGTCATAGTAAAGTGTACTCTTCTTACTTTAATAAAATTTTATACTTTGTCCCAAACTTTTTTATTAAAATACTTCCGGGGCCACTTATTTATTTTGCACCATTTATTCTCGTCGGAATATTTTGTTGTAAGACTATTTCCCTTGCTTACCGGTTGCTGCCACTAGTAGTTTTTCTTGCCACCTATTGTTTTACTCTAATAAGCGGATTGGCATACTACCCAAGAGGCTATCTCTTTAACCTCCCCTTACTTTTAATTTTCCTTGCAAGTGGAATTTTATGGACGGGCAAATATTTAACAAACTTAATTAAATCAAACAATTCTACAAATTGGGTTGGCTATTCTTTGGTAGCTACATTTACAGTTCTATCGTTGTTTGAAATAGTCCTTAATTATTATCCATCAGTCAAAACTTTTGATGTGAAAAATTATAGGCAGAATCTTGGTGGCCAATTTGAAAAGAACGAACTACTTCTTGTTTCTGATGGTAGGTATTACCTCTATGCCAGAAGTGTTTATCAAAAGAACCTTCAAAAAATTATATCTGATAATCAACTTGATGAAATTAAATTACTTGCAGATAATAACTTTAAAATTGAAAACTATAAAGTGACTGGTGCTAGAGGGACGCCTATTTTTTTAAATTGGAATAATGGAGTCAAAGAAAAAATTGTTTCTAAAGGTAGAAAATTAATCTACTTAGAAAATATGAATTCAGTTTCGTTGTTGCCTGAAGATTTTGAATCTACTGCTGATTGGAAAATTCAATCTGGTAATGGAGTGTTTTCTATAGTAAATGATCATAAATTTACAGGAAAATACTCTTTACTTGCTAAAGCTTTACCAGAAAAAGATATGGTTATTCAGAGTTCGTTAGGTGATATCGAACTAGACCAACCTCACCTCGCTGTATTAGTATGGTCAACAAAGAAATTTGATAGCAATGATAAGTATTTTATTCCAGGGCTGGGTGTTAGTTATATGATGAATGGAATTAGGTACTATAGTCAAGTTCCACTAGGCAAAACTAATGGAGGTATGAACATACATATAAAAGAAGTGAATTCTAATAAGGGTGCCTTTTATTGGCAGATACATTCAGCCATTGGGTGGGTTCAACCTGGAAAACTATCTCTTAATCTATTTCTAAATTGTGAGGCTGGAAAGTCGATTATGTACGACAGTATGCGTCTTTTTCTTGTCAGAAAAAGTCATCTCCCGAAAAAACAAATCAAGGCTAAAGCAGAAACCCGATAATAATTATTCTAGATGAAGTGAATTATTATCGGGGGAGTGCTTTAAATGATCCATACTCTTTGAGATAATAATGGAACTTAATTAGCTATAGCTCCTTTCGCATTTGTTTTATCGCCTATCCCCCATTATTCGTAGGAGCATAAGAAATAGATTAATGAAATCAAGGTATAGAGTCAGCGCTCCTCTAATCGCTTCTTTAGTATCTTCGTCTGTTCCTTCATTCCCTAGGATATTCATTTCTTTAATTTTCTGTGTGTCGTAGGCTGTTAACCCAACAAAGATCAGAACTCCTGCATAGGTTATAACCCAGTGCATAATTGGATTTTGCATAAAGATGTTAACTAGGGATGCAATGATAATCCCTATGAGACCCATAAAAAGAAAACTTCCCCAGGAAGTAAGATCTTTTTTGGTAGTGTAACCATAAAAACTCATTGCACCAAAAGTTCCGGCAGTGACTAGAAAAGTTGATGTAATGGATGCAGCTGTATAGACTACAAATAATGTAGAAAAAGTTATTCCTGTAAGTCCTGCATACAACAAAAATACTCCTGTCGCCTGACTTACGCTCATAGCCATAACCCTGGTGGCTAACCAAAAAACCAATCCGATCTGGGCGATTATTAATACGATCGGCATAATGGGGTTACCCATCAAGATGCTAAATACGGCTGGTGTGTTTGCAATGTAGAATGCCATTACACCTGTAATACCTAAACCGGCACCCATCCAATTATAAACGCGAACCATAAAACGTTGTTGCTCAGAGGCAACTGAATCAAGGCTAGTGGTTCTCATTTGATTTTCTTGCATTTTAATTTCCTTACATTAACGATTAATGGAATTAGTAAAGTTTGCCTAATAACAATTGTTGCTCCGATAAAGGAGGTTAAATAATAAATATAAAAATAGTATTGGTTGCTTTGTTTGTCAAGTAAAGGATATTTTAATAGTTTAAATTTATTTTAATATTAACTTCCTTAAGGTTAAAACCATAATTTTTATATAATTAAGCGAACGAGTCTTCTAAACTAACGAAAACTTTGAACTGATGTTTGATTTGAAGATATTTTAGTTTCTCGACCTAGGTAAACCTTTTCGAACATATTTCGCTGTTAAACAAAATAAAGCCGCGAAAATCATCCACTGAAACCTTTCTTTCCATACGCGTTTTCTCTCAGTTTTTATTTCTTTGCGCTCTACTTTATGTTTAATACTTTCCCTATATGTTTTTTGAAGATCCACATCACCGGATACTGAACGTACATAACTTCCTCCTGTTTGAAGTGCTATCGTTTGAAGGGTAGGTTCATCGAGCTTAGTTAGTATTACCTCTCCACCTTTATCTTTTTTGAATCCAGAAACGTCAGGTTCGGATTTTGGGATAGGTGCACCGATGGTACTCCCTATTCCTATAACAAAAATTTTAGTTTCATTTTCCTTGGCCCAGTTTGCCGATCGTATAGCATCACCGGTATGATCTTCACCGTCAGTTATTAAAATTATAGCGCGTGATCGAGTGTCTTGAGTGTTAAAAGCTTTAACTGATGTTCGGATTGCATGTCCTATTGCCGTCCCTTTTACAGAGATTAGCTTTGTGTCGATAGCATTTAAAAAAATTTGGACAGCAGAATAATCCAAAGTAAGTGGGCATTGTAGATATGATGTCCCGGCAAAAGCAACTAGCCCAATTCTATCTCCTTCAAGCATATTTAATAAATCTACTATCTTGTGTTTTGCTCTTTCTAGTCGGTTAGGTTTGATGTCTTCTGCCAACATACTGCTGGAAACATCCAACGCGATAACGATATCAACACCTTTTTGCTGAAGATCTTTCCAGTAAAAACCCCAGCGAGGTTGAGCAAGGGCTAGAATAAGAAAAAATAGTGCAAATATTGTTAGTATGTTATCAATTTTAACCTGTTTCCAATAAAGTGGGTCAAGTAGTCGAGGTACAAGAAGCTTGCTTACAAAAATTTGAACCAATTGTTTCTTTTTTTTGTACGACCATATGAAAAATGCGGTCATTGGGATAATCAACCAAAGTAAATTGATATAGTCTTGATTACCAAAGCGCATTTTAAGGTAGTCTCCTTAAAAAAGTATTCGAAAAAATAATTTCAATTAGAAGTAGAATAATTCCTGGAATAAGAAATAAACCGAACAACTCTTTATATTCTGAGTGGTCAAGGACTTTGACATCTGATTTTTCTAGTAAGTCAATCTGTTTGTAAATATTTTTTAGTGAATTTAAATCCGTGGCCCGAAAATATTTTGCGTCAGTCATTTTTGAAATTTTTTTGAGTACCTTTTCGTCAATGTCAACATTTTGGTAAATAAGCCGCTTCCCAAATATTGAATCTACTAGAAAAGGTGCCTTTCCACGTTTGCCAACCCCAATTGTATAAACTTTGATATCTAGACTTTTGGCTATTTCTGCTGCCTCCAATGGTGAAATTTCTCCGGCATTATTACGACCATCTGTTAATAGAATAATTATCTTAGATTTAGATTTTAGATCTTTCAGCCGTCGTGCTGAAATGCCAATTGCTGACCCAATTGCTGTTGCGTCTCCAGCCATTCCAATTTTAAGTTTGTCGATAAATGAAAGTAGAATATTTTGGTCTAATGTTAGAGGACATTGTGTGAATGCATTAGCGCCGAACACTACCATCCCTATGCGGTCCATTTTTCGACTTTTGATAAACTCGGCAACAACATCTTTGACAACCGAAAGTCGTGTGACTTGGTCGTTATTTTTTTTAAAATCCAGTGCTTGCATGCTTCCAGATGTATCGATTGCAAGAACAATATCCACTCCTTGTGTTAAAATTTCTGTTCTTTTTTTTCCTTCCTGTGGCCGCGCCAATGCAAGAATAAAAAGAGTAATAGCAAAGAATGTAAGGGCTGTTGGTATTATTGCCTTAATTTTCGAACGATGCTGACTTACTGATTTTAAGGTAGCAATTGATGAGTAGCTAATAGCAGTTGATATTCTTCTTTCTCGTAAAATTAGAATAGGAATTAATAATAGCAATAAAAGAAACCAAGGGTCTTCGAATCTAAAAAATGTCATATGAAGTTAAAAATTAATTAGAGTAAAGCCCTAAGTTTAAATTTTCACGAGTTGTTTCTATGAAAATACGAACTGATTCTATTTCATCTGTTTCAGGTAAAGCCTGTACTTTTGCAAATTTTATTAGGTCAGACTTTCTTAGAATTCTATTAGCTTCAGTTTGCGATGCGATTTCAATTTTTTCTTGGTTTTTGAAATATTGAGTTATCTCTTCGGTTGTCCAGTCGAGTGCTGGAAAATGATACCTTTTGCTAAGATAGCGACGAAGGATTTCAGAAAGTTCGAAAAAATGTTCTCTCGCGTTCCCATTTTCAAGGAGCCTTTTCTTTTTTAATGTATCTAGTTCACCAAAAGCAATTTCATGAGACGGTAAAACTGAAACTCCTTTAGCAGGGCCTTGGTGTTTTTCTTTCCTATATTTCCATAGAAGGTATAAAACGAGTATGAGTAGAAATATATTGAGTCCCCAATAAAAAAAAGGCACCCAGTTTCGGTCTATTGCAACAATACCTTTAATATCTTTTATGTCTGTTGGTTCTCCCTGAAGTCTTAATACTGATGCTACTTCAATTGTGATTTTTTGGGAAAGCACTTCTCCAGGAATATAATTTTTAGTACTTTTTTCTTTGATTTTGAAGGGAACTCGAATTGGAACAATATCGTATGTACCGACTAGGTCTGCAAGGAGTTTTGCTGAGTACCTTTGCTCAATTAGGCCATTTTTAGTTTCTCTTGGTTTGCTTGTTATTTTTTCAATTATCTTAAATTCACTGATCGCATTAAAGTCTGGAGTAGTTAGTATTACATCGAGTTCATGAGTAAGGATAATCGAGAATGTAATAATGTCTCCGGTTGTGGCTATAGTTTTGTCTACTTCGGTGTTGATAGTGATCGGTGAATCAGCCCATCCTATGTTCGAATATAGAAATAATAAACAAACAAATATTGATGAAAATCTAGCTATTTTCATTTTACGTTGAGATTATTTGGCTCTAATGAATTTATTTTAGCTAAACACACGTCAATATGATTTTTTAGTTCATTAGCCCGGTGGTATGCTACTCCCGCTTCCTCGGCTTGAAATAGCCAGATCAACCCCTCCTCACAATTACTTAACTCTAGGTATAGTTCGCCTATGTTGTGAGCGACTATTGCGTGAGTTGGGTTTTTAATATTTATTTTTCCTAAATATTTTATGTATTGATTAATTGCCTGCTCTTGAAGGCCTTTATTTTTAAGCTTGTCTCCTACGTTTTTAAAATATTGATTACTGTCAGCCATTTTTTCTGATGAGCTAATCGAAAAAGCAATTTTTATAAATAAAGCTCCCATTACGCAAAGCGTTATTAATGTTAAAACTATGATAGGTATCTTAATTTTATAGCTTAGTCCATTTTTTATAGAATTATCTTCCATTTATTAGTGCCTTTTTTCTCGTATTTTAAAATATCGTATTATGGGTTCTACTAGGGAATCGCACGTATTAATTTCTATTGTATCAACGCCCATTGAGTGGAATATTTTTTTTCGATTATCGCGCTTTTCATATTCATGTACGTTAAGAAGATCTGTCATTTCTCTGTCGCCAGTATCGACCAATAGAACTTCTCCTGATTCAGCATCTCGAAGATTAATAAGTCCTAGTTTGGGAAGATCCGATTCTCTTGGATCAGATATAGATATTGCTACTAGATCATGTTTTTGTCTAGCAAGCTTTAAATTGGTTTCGTAGTTAGTTGCTTGAAAATCTGATATAAGGAACGCAATGCATTTACGTTTTTGAATTTTTAATAAGTATTTAAGTGGCAGGTTAAGGTCTGTAAGGCTTCCTTCCGGCTGATAGTTCAAAATAGTACGAATAATATTCCAAACATGGGCTTTCCCTTTTTTTGGAGGTATGTAGTATTCTATTTTATTTGAAAATACAATAAGGCCGATTTTGTCATTATTACGTATAGCGGCGAACGCTAAAATAGAGGCTACCTCTGCTGAAATTTCATTTTTAAATTTTCCCTTAGAACCGAACTGACCAGATGAGCTGACGTCAACTATGAGCATTACATTGAGTTCTCTCTCCTCTATATATTCTTTTATGAAAGGTTGACTCATCCGTGCTGTAACATTCCAGTCTATGAGCCTTACATCATCACCTGGTGTGTATTCGCGCACAGCGTTAAATTCCATTCCACGGCCCTTAAATGCAGAAACGTATTCTCCCGCCATCAACTCAGTAACTATATGACTAGTCTTAATTTGTATTGACCGTATTCTTTGCATGAGTTCCGAGGAAATTTGTTCTTTTTGGGTGGGAAGAGGGGTCGCCTTAAATCCTTCAATTACTTTCAACAAAAAACTCATAGATGTTTTTTAAAATAAAATAACTTAGTTAGATTTATATTTTTTTAGACTTATTAATTTTCGAAGAAATTTTAAGTTTACTAGCTAAAGTATTTAAGGGACTTCTACTGTATCAAATATTTGCTGAAGCACATCGTCAGTAGACACGTTTTCAGCTTCTGCCTCGTAAGTAAGGATAACTCGATGTCTTAGGACGTCAAATCCTATTGTTTTTATATCTTGAGGGACTACAAATCCTCTACCTTGCATAAATGCATAGGCTTTGGACAAGCGGTGCAGAAAAATGGAAGCGCGAGGTGATGCTCCATATTGAATAAGACTAGCAAGTTTTGATAAATTTTGGATTGCCGGATCGCGAGTTGCTGTAATTAAATTAAGAATATAATCTTCGAGATTATCATCTATATAAATAGAATTGATTACTTCCCGTGTTTTAAGTAAAACTTCTGGGTGTATTATTTTTTTAACTTGCTTCTGTCCATTGGAGGAAGTCATTCGCTGCATAATAGTTTTTTCTTCTTCTTTTGTCGGATAATCAATTTTCAGTTTCAGCATGAACCTATCAATTTGTGCTTCAGGAAGGGGGTAAGTACCTTCTTGTTCAATGGGGTTTTGAGTTGCTATTACCATAAATGGTTGAGAAAGGAGGAAGGTTTCTCCTCCAATGGTAATTTGTCTTTCCTGCATTGCTTCTAGTAAGGCGCTTTGGACCTTTGCAGGCGCTCGATTTATTTCATCTGCTAATATAATATTAGAGAAAAGGGGTCCTTTTTTTATACTAAATTCACCGGTTTTTGGTTGAAATATTTGAGTTCCAATCAGGTCTGCTGGTAAAAGGTCAGGAGTAAACTGAATTCGTTTAAATTCAGCTTGGATGGTTTGAGCTAGCGTATTTACTGAGGTGGTTTTAGCTAGCCCAGGAACGCCTTCCAATAATACGTGTTCACCAGTTATTAAAGCTAATATCAGCCGTTCTGTGAGATACTCTTGGCCAACTATGACCTTTTTTATTTCATTGGTAAGAAGAGGAATAAATTCTCCGGCCTGTCGTACCTTTTGAGTTATTTCTTCTATAGTCTGTGGCATTTTCGTTGGCTTTAAATATTAATGAATTTTTTTAAAATATAGTTTTTTAAGCTAATCTTAATATAAGGGATATTACCCTTAAGAAAATATTAAAAAATTTTAATTTTTTAAATAAACTGTAAACTCATTGCTCTGCGTTGAACTTTAGGCTTTACAAACTAAATCATATCAATAGAATGACAATCTTGTGAATATTATAGCAGCCTGTATTTATACGTTAAAAGGTGAGTGATGTCTGAAAAAACTCAGGAAAATTTAGATAATTTAGTAGTTGAAGGCCTAAACCCTGAAAAGGGTGAGCTAGACCTTAGGGAAAGAGAACTTGATGATGATGATATTAAGCTAATTGTCAACTCAGATAAAATTAAAGGTGTTACCGCACTATTTTTAGAATATAACGAAATTGGTGATGAAGGTCTACAGGCTGTTTTGGATTCTGAAAAATTTAAACATCTTACAGCTTTAAATATGTTTAAAAATCAAGTTTCAGATTTAGGTGTAAAGGAAATGGCAAAGTCCAAAACGCTTCTCAATCTTTCAGAGCTTGTTATGAGCGACAATAAGATTGGTGTTGAGGGTGCCATAGCTCTTTCTGAGTCTAAAACTTTATCTAATCTTGTATCTTTGTGGGTTGGTGATCAACTTGGTGATGAAGGAGTTGAACATTTGGTTCAGTCAAAGTATCTGACTCGACTTAACCTTTTAACTCTTTATCGAAATAATATTGGAGACTCAGGCGCAGTATCACTTGCAGAGTCTAAGAACTTGACTAAGTTGACTGAGCTGAATCTAAACTGGAATTATATTGAAGAGGGTGGAATTGAAGCTCTTGCAAAGTCTAAAACTCTTACACAATTAGAAACACTGACCTTGACATATAATCCTATTGGAGTTGAAGGCGCAAAACTCATAGCAAATTCAGAGAATTTTAAAAATCTGAAGCTACTTGATCTTTATGAAACAGGAATAGGTAGTGAGGGTGGGCGAATTTTAGCGGAATCTAAAAATCTTTCTAACTTGCAAACTTTGATTCTAATTCATAATGATATCAATGAAGAGACTCAGGAATTGATTAAAAACTCTAAAAATCTTTCTAATCTAGCCAAAGTAGTATTTCTTCCGCCAAAGAAGGCTGAAGATTAAAACTTAAAATATTGACATGATTTTTAATTTTCAATTTTCCAGAGCTTAAGTTTGCTTTAGGTAGAGAAGGTTAATTTTCGCAATTACTATGGGGGTCCCAATGTTTTGAGGACCCCTTTTTATTTGTGTGTTTTCTATTATTCTTGCTTGATGTTAGAATCACTCATTACTTAAATTATTAGTAATTTGAAGGTAGTCAACGCAGATGTTTATTGGAAGTCATCCTGATCTATTAGATTTATGGCCTTTTCGAGAGGATAGTATTTATGTTGTTGGGAAGGATGGTATCCCCCAACATTACGATGGTAAGGAGTGGTTGCCAGTCATTACAGAGAATGCAAATCCACTCATGGGGATATGGGCTTCCGATGAAAATAATATTTATGCTGTGGGTGTTGGTGGTGTGGTGCTTCACTATCAAGGGACCAAATGGGATCAAATTGATACGGGTAGTTATGACTCGTTGAACGCTGCTTATGGGTACGACCGCAACAATATTTTTATTTACGGAGTAGGTGGTCGACTTTTGTTTTGGGGAGGAGATCAGTGGCATTACAGAGAACCAAACACCATTCACGATCTTTTTTGCATGTGGGGTACAGATATAAATAATATTCATGCTGTGGGCGGAGAAGGAACTTATCGCTTTCATGATGGAAAGCAATTTCAGCGACGAGATGAATTGACTAGTGAAGAGGTTTCGCTATATGGTGTATGGGGTTCCTCTGGTGATGACATTTATATTGTAGGTTCACATGGAACAATTCTTCATTTCGATGGGAATGAAGAAAATGAGTGGAAGCCTATGGTATCTGGAACAGAGGAATATCTTTTAAGCGTGTGGGGTTCATCTTCTAAAGATATTTTTGCTGTCGGTGATAATGCAACTATTCTTCACTATGACGGAAATTCTTGGAGCTCTATGGATTCAAAAACCGATAAATATTTAACCAAAGTTCGTGGGCTTTCCTCTAATTGCGTTTATGCCGTTGGTGATGATGGCCTAGTGATCCGTTTTGATGGAGAAAAATGGAACGATATGTCATTAGGAGAAAATACGTAGATGTCAGACTTAACAGAGAACCATTTGCTTTCAATTTTTGGGTTTAGTAAGGATAATATTTTTGTTGGCGGTGCAGAAGGAACCATGCTTCATTTTAATGGAGAAAAATGGGATTCTATGAATCTTAATGGCCGCTGGGCTATTAAAAATATATGGGGAACAGCACCTGATAACTTATTTGCTGTGGCTACGGACGGAAGAATCCTTCATTTTGATGGGAAGAAATGGTCAGTAGAAGAAACAGAAAAATTACCACCTATGACTGGGGTTTTTGGTTTGTCAGAAACAGAAGTGTACGCGTGTTCACGTCTTGGTAGAATTCTTCTTTATGATGGAGCTGAATGGAAATTCTTAAATACAGGAACTGATGTTGATGTTACTAGATTGTGGGGATGTGCTGAGGGTGGAATGTACGCGGTTGGATTTGATGGACTTATTTTGAAGCAGGAAGAAGATAGATGGAAACGCTTAACAATAAATTCTAATCATGAGTTTTATGGTTTTTACGGTTTTGGCCCTGATGATATGTATATATGTGGATCTGACGGAATTATTTACAAGTTTAATGGGGTCGATGTAACTGAAATGCCCACAAGGACCCAAGATTTCTTTCTTGATGTTTGGGGTCCTTCTAAGGAAATGGTTTTTGCTGTTGGTGATCTCGGGATGGTTATGTTTAATGATGGAGAGCAATGGATCCGCATTGAATCAGGGACAGAAGAATACCTTACTGCCATTTGGGGAAGTTCCGACGAAGATATGTATGCTGTTGGTGATAATGGTCTTATCCTTCACTGGAATGGTGAAAACTGGTCAGCCTGCTCTTAGGAACAGGTCCCGCTATTTGGCCAAGTTTGTAGTAGTAAAAACCTTGACACTTTTTAATAGTGGATGTTACTGTCCAATATCTAAACTACTGATAATAAAAGTACTTTTCTCCTTTTATATAGAGCCCTCAGGAAGAGAGTCATTTTTTTTACGTTATGTTCAAACCTACTCTTAAAGAATTTAAAGAAAAGTCGAAAAAAGGTAACTTAATTCCGGTATACAAGGAAGTGTTAGCTGACCTTGATACACCTGTTTCTGCCTATATGAAAATGTGTGGCGGAGAGTACTCTTTTTTACTTGAAAGTGTTGAAGGTGGTGAGAAATGGGCTAGGTACTGCTTTCTCGGGTTTGATCCATCAATTATCGTCAGTATCAAGGGAAGTGAGATTGTTGTTGAAAAAAATGGTAAATCAGAATCTATTTTAATTGCAGAGGGTAACCCACTGGTTGGTTTGAAGAAAGTTTTGGCCCAGTACGAACCAGTTGAAGTCGAGGGTTTGCCTCGCTTTTCTGGCGGTGCAGTAGGATTTGTTAGTTACGATATGGTCCGTTCTTTTGAGGATTTGCCGTTACAAACAAAGGATGACCTTGAAGTCCCCGACGCTCGTTTTGTTATTACTGATACTTTACTGATTTTCGATAATATCGCTCAAACAATAAAAATTGTATCCAATGCTCATCTGACAAATGGCAATACCGAAAAATCATACAACAAAGCGATAAAAAACATAGAAGCCATTGAAGAAAAACTAAAAGTCAGCTTGCCTATTCATTTGACTGATAAAAATTTGGAATGTTTAGATAAAACAACCAACATTGAATCGAACTTTAAAAAAGAAGACTTTCTGCAAGCTGTTAAAAAAATTAAAAATTATATTATTGCAGGCGATGTTATTCAGGTCGTTTTAGCGCAAAGATTAAAATTTAATTTTAGCAAAGATCCATTTTTAATTTATCGAGCGTTAAGAACCATTAATCCTTCTCCTTATATGTATTATTTGAAGTTTGGTGATTTGAAAATTGTTGGGTCTTCTCCAGAGATACTAGTTCGCTTGGAGGA
Organism: Nitrospina sp.; assembly: GCA_018697205.1. Taxonomy (GTDB): domain Bacteria; phylum Nitrospinota; class Nitrospinia; order Nitrospinales; family VA-1; genus Nitromaritima. The sequence goes on from JABHTG010000037.1 coordinate 22,104, forward strand.
CGAGAAAATTGAGGTTAGACCAATAGCGGGAACTCGTAAACGAGGCCAATCTAAAGAGGAGGATAAAAACTTAGAAAATGATCTCCTTAGAGATGAAAAGGAGTTGGCTGAACATATTATGCTAGTAGATCTAGGGCGTAATGATGTGGGTCGAGTGGCAAAAATAAATTCTGTTTTAGTTAATGAAAAATTTACTATTGAACGGTACTCGCACGTTATGCATATTGTTTCGAATGTGCAGGGTGAACTTAAGAAGAATTTAGATTGTTATGATGTTTTGGCGGCAACCTTTCCTGCAGGTACATTGTCAGGTGCTCCTAAAGTAAGAGCCATGGAAATTATTGAGGAATTGGAGCCAACCAGACGAGGCTTATATGGGGGCTCGGTAGGCTATATTAGCTTTAGCGGCAATATGGATACAGCCATCGCTATTCGTACACTTTTAATAAAAAATAATACAGCTTATTTAGGTGTTGGTGCTGGAATTGTGGCTGACTCTATACCAGAAAAAGAATTTGAAGAAACAATGAATAAAGGAAAAGCTTTACTCAAGGCAATAGAATTAGCCGAGAAAGGACTTGTCCGATGATCTTGATGATCGATAACTACGATTCATTTACCTATAATCTAGTTCAGTACTTGGGAGAATTAGGGGCAGATGTTGTCGTACACCGTAATGATAAAATTACTCTTAAAGATATAGAACAATTAAACCCTAAGAAAATTGTAATTTCTCCGGGGCCTTGTACACCGGAAAAAGCAGGCATTTCTATGGAAATAGCTCGTCATTTTGGTGGGGAAATTCCTCTTTTAGGCGTTTGTTTAGGTCATCAATCGATTGCTAGAGCTTACGGGGGAGAAATTATTAAAGCAAAAAAACTGATGCATGGGAAAACCTCTATGGTTACTCATGATAATAAAAATTTATTTAGAGGGTTGCCGAATCCCTTTGAAGCTACTAGGTATCACTCTCTGGTATTAAAGAAAAATACTATTTCCGATCAGTTTGAGATAAATGCAACGAGTGATGATGGGGAAATTATGGGAATAAGACATAAAAATCTTTTTATTGAAGGTGTCCAATTCCATCCAGAGTCTATTTTAACGACCAGCGGTAAAGATCTTTTAGCAAATTTTTTAAATATGCCTAAGGATTAAGAACATCTATTACATATTTTATGATAATTCAGGAAGCATTAAATAAGGTTTTAAATAAATTAGATTTAAAAGAAGCGGAAATGGTTTCTGTAATGACTCAAATTATGGATGGTGAGGTAGAAGACTCTCAGTTGGGATCTTTTCTTACTGCGCTACGTATGAAAGGTGAAAGCGTTGAGGAAATTGCTGGTGCAGCAATTGTTATGCGAGATAAAGCAGAGAAGATTAGTGTCAAGAGTACAGTCCCTATAGTAGATACTTGTGGTACTGGGGGAGATGGCGCAAACACATTTAATATATCTACAGTGGCGGCTTTTGTGGTTGCTGGTTGTGGCCTTACAGTTGCAAAGCATGGCAATAAAGCTGTTTCTAGCCTTTCAGGTAGTGCAGATGTGTTGAAATGCTTAGGTGTAAATATAGACGCCGATAAATTAAGAGTAGAAAATTGTCTTAATGAAATAGGAATTGGTTTTCTCTTTGCACCTAAGATTCATGGAGCTATGAAGCATGCTGCAGGAGTTAGAAAGGAACTTGGATTTCGAACAATCTTTAATCTATTGGGTCCTTTAACAAATCCAGCTGGAGCAAATGCGCAAGTAATTGGTATTTACGACTCTAGCCGATTGAAGCAAATTGCAAGTGTATTAAAACTTCTTGGAACTCGCCGGGCTTTTGTTGTTCACGGAAGTGACGGTTTAGATGAAATTACTTTAACAGGAGCGACTAAGGTTTGTGAATTGGATAATGGCCAAATAAAAGAGTACACGTTAGAACCAGATAGTTTTGAGTTAACGCCTTGTTTGGCTAAAGATATTAGCGGTGGAAAGCCAGAGGAAAATGCCAATATTTTGAAAAGTATATTAGATGGGGTTAAAGGACCAAAGCGCGATATTGTTCTGATGAATGCTTCAGCAGCAATTTATGCTGGTGGTAAAGCAGAAAACTTTAAGACTGGAATGCTTCTTGCCAAAGATTCAATAGATAGCGGGGCAGCTAAGCAAAAGCTAAATGACCTTTGCCGCCTAAGTCATAAATAATTGTACAAATATGTTATTTAATTAAAAACTTTTTATAACTAAAATGCCAGACATACTTGATAAAATTTTTTGCGAGAAGAAGGTTGAGCTAGATACTGTAAAATGTAAGCTCCCTCTGCCAGATGTTAAAATACTTATCGCAAATAATAATTATAAAATTCGTGATGCTAAAACGTTCCTTAAACAAAACGAATTATCATCTATTATTGCCGAGATTAAGCCACGAACTCCTTTTAAAGGCACACTTTTAAAAAAAAATGATCCCGTCGATATAGCAAAAACTTATGCTGATAATGGCGCTTCTGCTCTCTCAATTCTGACAGAATCGCGGTATTTTGGCGGTAGTCTTTTGACTTTAGAGAAAGCGAGAGAGTATGTTGATATTCCTCTTCTGCGAAAAGATTTTATTTTTGACGAATATCAGGTTTATGAGGCAAGAGCTTTTGGTGCTGATTTCTTTCTTCTTATAGCCACTTGGTTGGATAAAAACCAATTAGCGGACCTTCTTGCTCTGGGTAGAGAATTAGGACTTTCTGCGCTAATTGAAACGCACAATGAAAACGATATGGAAAAGGCCTTTGAAGTGGGGGCTTCGATTATAGGCATAAATAATAGAGATTTGACTAGTGGAAAAACGGATTTAAGTATTGCAAGACGGTTAATTCCAATGGCACTTCAAATTCCTGACAACCTTTTAGTGTGCGAAAGTGGTATTCGCTCCAGAAGTGATATAGAAGAGTTTCAAAATCTAGGGGCGCACTCATTTTTAATTGGAGAAAGTTTAATGACCGCTGAAAATATAGGAAACAAACTGAGGGAGTTTACAGGGGATCGAAAAATTTCAACCACGAATTAAGGTTAAAGTATGCGGCACGACTAGTATCAAAGATGCCCTCTTTTCAGTTGAAAGTGGGGCTGATGCATTAGGTTTTATTTTTTATAAAAAAAGTCCGCGTTGTATATCTCAAAAGGAGGTTAAGGACATTGTTGTGCAATTGCCACCTTTTGTTGAAGCTGTAGGCGTTTTTGTTAATGAGACATCAGATAAAGTCAATAGAATTGCTGAGCAATGTAAGTTAACAGCTATTCAACTTCATGGAGAGGAGTCCCCAGCTTTTTGCCGTCGTATTAAAAGACGCGTTATTAAGGCGTTTAGGGTTAAAGATTTTGATTCATTCAAAAAAATGCAAAACTATGACGTCAGTGGATTTTTGCTGGATTCTTATAGCGATGATAGTAGAGGGGGCACTGGTAAAGTTTTTGACTGGAATCTAGCTCTAAGAGCAAAAAAATATGGACCAGTAATACTTGCCGGAGGACTTACCCCTTATAATGTTTATACGGCCATTCACAGAGTTAAGCCTTATGGAGTTGATGTTTGTTCTGGTGTTGAGAAGTCGCCAGGAGTAAAGGATTGTATCAAGTTAGATAAGTTTATAAAATCAGTTCGCAAGCTTCGTTAATATTTCATGCATTGTATTATTTTAATTTAGGAAGTGTTTTTTCATAAATCTTTTGATTCACGGTTTTTATTATGATGGGTAAAATAATGAATGATAATCCAAAAAGTATAGAACTTCCTGACGCAACAGGACATTTTGGGCCGTTCGGTGGTAAATATGTAATAGAAACATTAATGCCTGCATTGGATTCTCTAGAGCGCCTTTACGAAGAAGTTCGAAACGACCCAAAATTCCAAAGTGACTTGAAATACTATTTAAAAGAATATGTAGGGCGACCTACACCACTTTTTTTTGCGGAAAGACTTACGGAATATTTAGGTGGTGCAAAGATTTATCTCAAGCGTGAAGACTTAAATCATACCGGTGCACATAAGATTAATAATACTATAGGAAGTGCCCTTTTGACTCTTAGAATGGGGAAGAAAAGGGTTATTGCCGAAACAGGTGCTGGTCAGCATGGAGTGGCAACAGCTACAGCTGCAGCTCTATTTGGATTGAAGTGTGATGTTTTTATGGGTGAAGAGGATATAAAGCGGCAAGCTCTCAATGTTTTTCGCATGAAACTGTTAGGAGCTCGAGTAATACCCGTTAAGGTAGGAACTCGTACCTTAAAAGATGCAACAAGTGAAGCTATTCGAGAATGGATTACTTCTGTAGAAACTACTCATTATATTATTGGTTCCGTAGTTGGCCCTCATCCTTATCCTATGATTGTCCGTAATTTTCAGCGAGTTATAGGCGATGAAGTTAGTGAACAAATTATGGAAATTGAAAAACGATTGCCTGATGTTTGCGTTGCCTGCGTAGGCGGTGGCAGTAATGCAATGGGCCTTTTTTATCCTTTTGCTCAGGAAGATAAAGTAAAACTTATCGGGGTTGAGGCAGCTGGGTTTGGAATTGAATCGGGAAAGCATGGAGCAACCTTGGGTCACGGAAGTACGGGGGTACTGCATGGCATGATGAGTTACCTTCTGCATGATGACGATGGACAAGTGCAAGAGGCACATTCGATATCTGCAGGCCTAGATTACCCTGGGGTGGGATGTGAGCATAGTTACCTTAAGTCAATTGGACGTGCTAAATATGAGAGCATTACAGACGAAGAAGCTCTAGAAGGATTTAAGCTATTATCGAATAAAGAAGGAATCATACCGGCGCTAGAAACCGCCCATGCAATAGCGCATGTAGTTAAAATAGCTCCTAAAATGAATAAAAACGAGATTATTGTGGTTTGCTTATCTGGGAGAGGAGATAAGGACGTTAATCAGATAGCCAAACGCATGGAGATGGGTTTGTGACGCGTATAACAACTTGCTTTGAAAAATTAAAAACAGAACGACGAAAAGCTCTAGTAGTTTTTATTACTGCGGGAGACCCTGATATTGAGCAAACTAAAAGCATTATTGATGTGATAGATGATAGTGGTGCCGATATCATTGAATTAGGGGTTCCTTTTTCAGATCCATTAGCAGATGGTCCAATTATTCAGGCTGCTTCACTGCGCTCTCTTAAAAGTGGAACAACTTTAAAGAAGATTATTTCTCTAGTTAAAGAAATTCGAGAGACTCGAAGTATCCCCATTGTTATAATGACAAGTTTTAACCCTGTTTTTGTTTACGGTGAACAACAGTTTGTTGAAGATGCAGTATCCGTTGGAGTTGATGGAGTTATTATTCCAGATCTTCCTCCTGAAGAGGCGGTTAAGTTTTCTATTTATGCTGAGAAAAATGACCTTGATTTGATACATCTCCTAGCACCTACTAGTCCAGTTGAAAGAATACAGATGGTTGCTAAAAAGGGGCGAGGCTTTATTTACTATATTTCTCTAACAGGTACGACAGGTGTTCGTGCCCAGTTATCAGAAGGCTTAGGGAAAAAGGTTGCCTCCATTAAAAAAGTGTCAGATATTCCAGTTCTTATCGGGTTTGGTATTTCAAGTCCTGATTTAGCTCGAGAAGCGACTAGACTTTCTGATGGTGTTATTGTTGGGAGTGCCGTTGTGAAATTAATTGAGAATAATTCTGATCCGATACAAAGAGATAAAAAGTTAGCTGAATTTATTAGTTCAGTAAGACAAGCTATTAGCGATCCCTTTTAATGAGCGCTTTTCATCGCGCTACACCTGAAATTTCTGTTATTATCCCCGCCCTTAACGAAGAGGATTCTATTGCCCTCGTTATTAAAAGCCTTCCTCAAAATAAAATTAAAGAAATTATAGTTGTTAATAATGGTTCGACTGATAAGACAGCCTATATTGCAAAAAAATATGGAGCCAGAGTAGTTGATGAAGCTTATCGTGGGTATGGAGCAGCTTGCCTTAAGGGAATTTCTGAAGTTAACGATCCTGAAATAGTTGTTTTTATTGATGCTGACTTTAGTGATTTTCCTGAAGAAATTGAAAGCTTAGTTAAACCAATTATCGAAAACCGAGCAGACTTTGTCTTAGGAAGTCGTATGATTTTTCCTGAAAGTCGAATTGCTTTATTGCCCCAAGCGAGATATGGGAATATTTTGGCAGTATCTCTTATGCGATTATTTTTTAATTATCGGTTTACTGACCTTGGCCCTTTTAGAGCTATTCGATTTAAGTCATTGAAAGAAATAAGTATGACTGATAAAAACTTTGGGTGGACAGTTGAAATGCAAATAAAGGCAGTAAAGCATGGTTTACGAATCTTGGAAATCCCGGTCCATTATAGAGAACGTATAGGTGTGTCTAAAATTACTGGGACTATATCCGGAACCTTTAAAGCAGGAATAAAAATAATCTTCACGATATTTAAATATTTGTTAGTCTAGATACTTAAATTTAAAAAATTTTGGATCCAGATAAATGTTTCCTTCACTTGCGAAATTTTTGCCAGAGTTTAAAACTTTTTTCTTTTTGGTCTTGGCTATATTGGTGCCCCAAAATTTTTGTTATGCAATTGACCCTATTGAAGAGTTAGTTCACGCTAGGCTAAGTGAAGATAAAAAGACACTGGATTTAAGCGGAACCAATATTGGTAGTAGCGGGGCTAAAATTTTAGCAAGAATGAGTCTACTTTCTGACCTAGAGACTCTCCTTTTACAAGGAAATAGGATTAAATACTCCGGAATAAAATTGCTCGCAAGATCTCCTTACTTCAGAAATATCAAACATCTTGACCTATGGGGTAATATGATTGGAGACATGGGGTTAAAGGCACTTTCTGAGTCAAACTATATAAAGGAACTGGAAGTGCTCAAGCTTTGGAAAAATGAAATAGGTGACGATAGTTTGGAGTTAATGGCCAAATCTTCTAATTTTAAAAACCTAAAGACTCTTATGTTGAATGATAATATGGTTACTCCAATCGGTGCGGCTTATTTAGCAAACCCTGATGTGTTTCCGTATTTGGAAACACTCAACATATTTCGCAATGAAGTTGGCGATGAGGGGGCTTTTGCATTTTCTCGTTCAAAGCCTTTTTTAAATTTAAAATCTTTTTATATTGGTGAAAATAATCTTTCGGATGATGGAGCAATAGCTCTTATTAAATCTAGTTCCTTTCCAAACCTTGAAACTTTGGATTTGGTTAAAAATCATCTGGGTGAAGAGACTATAACTGCAGCCTTTATGCATAGAAAAAAGAAAAAGATCCAGATAATAATCCGTTAATCGTAGGTGTTTTGCGCCAACGTATTTTAATGCAAATGAAACTAGAGTTCTGATGTTTTTTAAACGCTGAATAAATGGACGTGACTAGAAAAACAACTCTTCTGACAATATTGTTTGCTTGTTTCTTTGCCACTATAAAGGTTTGTGCAGATGAACCATACCCATCTATAGGAGATGGTCGGCTAGGGGTAGATGTTGTCTTGACATTGGTGGATGGTGTTGCGACTGATCCAGATGGAAATATATTTATTTCTCACCGTTCTCAAAATCGAATTCGTAAGCTTAGTCCTAATGGAGTTATTACTACTGTCGCTGGCAATGGTATTGCTGGGTTTTCTGGCGATGGTCTGTCCGCTCTGGAATCTTCTTTAAACTTTCCCGCTGGTTTGGCTTTTGATAAAGGAAATCTTTATGTAGCTGATCGTAATAATCACCGTATACGAAAAATTGATTCAAATGGAATAATTTCCACGGTAGCTGGGATAGGAAAACCGGGGTGCTGTAACGATAATGGACCTGCCACAGAAGCATCTCTTCACTTCCCTTCAGATATTGTTATTGACCCAGAAGGGCATCTATATATTTCAGACCGATCTAATAATCGTATTCGAAAAATTAATCCTAATGGAATTATTACAACTATCGCTGGGTTGGGAAAACCCGGGTATGGAGGTGATTTTGGTCCAGCAGAAAAATCACTTTTAAAATACCCATTTGGCATTGCCTTAGATAGTAAAAATAATTTATATATTGCAGATCGGGGTAATAATCGAGTACGTAAAATTGATCAGAGAGGAATTATTACTACTATAGCTGGCGATGGCACCCATTCATTCGGTGGAGATTATGGACCAGCTAATCAATCAAGTTTAGCTTTCCCAACGGATGTAGTTGTGAATTCATCAGGTGTTGTTTATATAGCTGATCGGAATAATAATCGTATTCGTAAGATTGATGAATTGGGCGTTATTACAACTTTAATGGGAACCAAACTTACAGGATATAATGGTGATAATGAAATTGCAGCAGAAACTAACTTGCATCTTCCTTTTGCTTTATCTTTTAATGGAGAAAATAATTTGTTGGTTGTGGATCGTAATCATTTTCGAGTTAGAGGGATTAATCTTCAAAATAACCAAGTTAATACAGTCGCGGGAAATGGAAAATTTTTATTCAAAGGAGATGGGGGCCCTGGAGGAGGGGCTACTTTAGAGGCACCATCCGGAATTGCTTTAGATAGTAAAGGAAACGTGTTATTTGTTGATCGTTTACACCAACGAATACGAAAGATTGATAGCAAGGGTATTATTAAAACTATTATCGGAAATGGAAAGCAGGGGAGCGAAGGCAATGGAGGATTAGGTATTAAGGCAACGCTTCATCTCCCAGAGGTCGTAATAGTTGATCATGAGGACAACATTTTTTTAACTCAGCGTTCAGGTAACGCTTGGATTATTCGTAAACACTCAATAGATGGAGTTATTACCCATTTTGCTGGCAATGGAAGGCAAGGAAATACCGGAGATGGGGGGCTTGCTATAGATGCTTCTTTTCATACAATTTCTGATATAGCTGCTGATGAAGGAGGTAATATTTATGTTGCTGATTCAATCAATAAAAATATCCGTAGGATCGATAATCGTGGAATAATTTCTACTATTGCCGAAATTTCTATAGGAACTCTGGGGTCAGAGGTTCACCCAAATGGAATTGTTATCGACAAAGCAGGTAGTATTATTTTTTCTGATTCAGGGAGCAGTAAAGTTTATAAAATAGATGAAAATGGTTCTATTATATTAATCGCTGGGACGGGCGATTTTGATGATTACGGTGACGGAGGATTAGCTCTCGAGGCTGGTCTTAGATCTCCTGGAGGCATGGCACTTGGGCCAGAGGGATTTCTTTATATTGCTGAGCAGACAACACACCGGATCCGAAAAATAGATTCAAATGGTGTGATTAGTGGATATGTAGGTACCGGAAAATTTGGTTTTTCGGGAGATGGAGGGCTAGCAGTAAAAGCAAAAATTAAAACTCCGTTTCGTATAGCTTTTGATACAGAGGGCAATCTTTATTTTTCTGACCGAGATAATAACCGTATTCGTAAAGTTGATACTAGTGGAATAATAACAACTATTGCTGGACACAGTAATATAGGTTGGCTCCAAGATGGTTTAGAAGTACGTATTATGGTTCATAACTTCCCTTAATTATCTTGCTTGTTACTTGTTTGGCATGGTTTATATTTGTTTCAAAAAAATTTCTATTTTAATAATATTTAAAGTTATATTTTTTTTGCAATAGCGAGTTTGTAAAATTCTTTTATATATTTAGTATTTGGTTTTTCGAATTTCAAACCTAATTCATAACAACGTTTACCTAAAAGCGGATCTTCTCTAAAAATAGAGCGAGTGCACTCGCATCGTATTATGTTAGTGCCTAGGTTCTCAATTTTTGGTAGTTCTAAATCAAGGATGATGCCTATTTTAACCTGGGATTTCGCTTCTATACATAATCCCCCAGTAGATATATCTATTACCTTGACTTTTGAGGTCACTATTTTGTTGTCACCTTGCTCGACTTTATAGGATCCACTTGACTTTATTATACTTGTTATTTTTTTTATGCCGACACGAAGAGATATTCTTTGCTCTTTATATGTGCTCATAGGCATATTTTTTTTATACTTAATGTTATCGGATTATTTTCTGTCTCTTGGTAATAGATTTATTTTTTTAAAAATTAATAACTAACTCTTCTACAAGTAGATTATTTTGAATGTGGTTCTTTAAAATTTTATCGATATCAATTTTTGTTTTTGGTGAGTACCAGGCATCATCTGGATAAACAACCATGGCAGGGCCATGGGCGCAAGCATCAAGGCATCCTGCTTTATTGATCCTGATTTTTCCTTTTAGGCCCAATTCATGGATACGTTTTTTAGTGTATTCTAATAGAGCCTCAGAACCTCTTTCTGAGCATGAACTCCTTGGGTCATCTTTTGTTCGTTTGTTATTACAGATAAAAAGATGCTTTTGAAATCTAGGCATGAGGTGGAACTTTCTTATACATCAGCTTTAGGTAATTTATAGGTTTGGTTTTTTTCGTAATATTCTTTGAATTTACCGAAATTTATATAACACCGATCACAACTATCAGGGAAGATTGTTACAATAACGCCTTTTTTTATCCTTCGCGCTAGTTCTAATGCTCCACAAAGGGCGGCGGCTGATGATTGCCCAGCCAGAATACCTTCCTTTTTTTCGAGGATATCCACCATGTCGTAAGCTTCTTCGGTTAGTATACTTATTTTTCCATCCAAAACTTCTTCATTATATATTCCTGGAACAATTGAACTGGCCATATGTTTTAGCCCTTCTAGGCCATGAAGTTCTTCTTTAGGTTCCATAGCAAAACCTTGAATTTCTGGATTGAATTCTTTAAGCCTCTTAGTAGTTCCCATAATGGTTCCGCCTGTACCAATCCCAGCAATGAAATGTGTTATGCGCTGGTCTGTTTGTTCCCAAATTTCTGGAGCGGTTGTTTCGTAGTGAGCTTTCCAATTTGAGTCATTATTATACTGGTCTGGCATAAAATAAAGTTCAGGATTTTCTTGATATATTTTTTTTGCTAGAAGAATTGCACCATCAGAACCTTCAAATGGACTTGAAGTGACGATCTCAGCACCATAAAAGTCTGCCATTAGACCTTTTCTTTCTTTGCAAACATTAGCAGGCATCACCAGCTTTACTTTATAGCCCTTTATCTTCCCAATAAGAGCATAAGCAATTCCAGTGTTTCCTGAGGTTGAGTCGAGTATAATTTTATTTTTTGTTAACTTTCCAGATTTCTCACCATCTTCAATCATCTTGAGGGCGGGGCGTGATTTAACTGATCCACCAGCATTTTTCCATTCGGCTTTTGCAAAGATGGTAACGTCTTTTAATTCACTCCCGATATTTTTTATCCTAATTAAAGGAGTGTTCCCTATTGTCTTTAGTACTGAAGTGTCAGCAATTACCGGACAAGTAGGTGTTTGAACTTCTGTTGGTAGTGATAGTTTCATATTAAATTTTGACATTGAGAGTTAGATGCCATAAACAACAAATGGTATCAAAATTAAGTAAACAAGCTTCTGGTAAGACGCATACTTATTTTTGTACCCCACAAAACTCTTCATAATCTACTAATTCTTTAATGGTAGGTTTTTCGCCACACATTGGACAATTTATATCTTTACGTAATCGAAGGTTTCTAAACTCAGCATTGAGAGCATCGTATATAAGGAGCCTTCCTACTAGTGGTTTACCGATTCCAAGTACAAGTTTTAATACTTCAGCAACTTGTAGGTTTCCTATTACTCCTGCCAAAACACCTAAAACTCCTCCCTCTTGGCAATTTGGAGACATATCTGGAGGAGGAGGTTCTGGATATAAGCATCTATAACAGGGCCCATCAACTGGCTTAAAAACAGTTACTTGACCCTCAAACCTATAAATACTTCCATGAATAAGGGTTTTGTTTTTCATAACACAAGCATCATTAACTAAGTATCGTGTCGGGAAATTATCTGATCCGTCTACAATATAGTCATAGCCTTCTATAAACTTCATGATATTACTTGAGTCTAATCTTTCTTCATATAGTGTGACGCTTACATCTGGATTAAGCGCTTCTATAGTTTTTTTTGCAGATTCGGTTTTTAACATACCAATTCGTTCTGTCGAATGAATGATTTGTCTTTGAAGGTTACTAAGGTCAACTCGGTCGAAGTCAACAATCCCCAGATTACCTATACCAGCGGCAGCTAAATAATATGCAGCAGGAGAACCTAGACCTCCAGCCCCCAGAAGAAGGACTCTCGCTTCTAGCATTTTTTGTTGGCCGGAGCCACCAACTTCAGGAAGTATTATATGTCGACTGTATCGCTCTATCTGCTCATCGGTAAATTCAATCATTAAGCTCTAATTCCACCTGCAATGGCTGGGATAATCGAAATTTCGTCTCCATCTTTTACAACGGTATTTTCACCTTCGAGAAAGCGAATATCTTCTTCATTAATATATATATTTATAAAGCGTCTAGGTGTTCCGCTTTCTTCACAAATGCGATCTTTAATTCCATTAAATCTACTTTCTAGATTGTTGATAATATCAGAAATAGTTCCCCCTTCAGCCGATACTTCAGATTGATTATCAGTGAGCTTCATCAACGGGGTAGGAATTCTTACCTTAATGGTCATATTTTAAATCTCCTTAAAACGTTTATACGGTTACACTATTAGAGTATATTTCTTCAAAACTATTTAACTTAGGTTTAATTATAATTGGATCATTGTATTGTCCATTTAAGGCTTCTACTGTTTTAAGGCCGTTGCCTGTTATACAGATTACTGTGGTCTCATCAGGCTTGATGCGCCCTTGCTGAACCAATTTTTTTGTAACCCCAAGTGTTACACCACCAGCAGTTTCGGTAAATATACCCTCAGTCTCTGCAAGAAGTTTCATTGCCAATACAATTTCCTCGTCATTCACATCTTCGCCATAACCCCCACTAGCTTGTGTTGTTTTAACACCATAATAGCCGTCAGCAGGATTACCAATAGCGATAGACTTTGCTATAGTATCTGGTTTTACAGGAGTAATGATATCAGTATTATTTTTTATAGCGGTAGTTACTGGGGAACATCCGGTAGCCTGTGCTGCAAAAATCTTTGACTGAACTTTTCCATCTAAAAGACCCAGACATTCAAACTCATGAAATGCTTTCCAGATTTTTGTTATTAGTGAACTACCTGCAACAGGTACAATTACATTGTCGGGGGTTTTCCAGCCCAACTGCTCAGCTATTTCGTAGCCATACGATCTGGACCCATCGCCATAGTAGGGACGTATATTAATATTTACAAACGCCCACTTATGATTTACTGCGATTTCACTACAAAGCCTATTTACATCATCATAAGAACCATCAACGGCAATTAAATTGGTTCCATAAATATTTGTTCCTAAAATTTTCCCAGACTCTAACCCTACAGGGATAAATATAAAGCTTTTTAACCCAGCTTCTGCAGAGTGTGCAGCAACTGAATTAGCTAAGTTGCCTGTAGATGCGCAAGAGATTGTATCAAAACCAAGTTCTATTGCTTTAGATACAGCTACTGCGACGACTCTGTCTTTGAATGAAAAGGTAGGATGATTAACAGAATCATTTTTGATGTAAAGATTATTGAGCCCTAGTATTTTGCCTAAATTTTTTGCACGCAACAAAGGTGTAAACCCTACATGATCACCGACTTTATTTTCTTCATCCAATGGCATTAAATCCTTATAGCGCCACATTGAAGGAGGTCCTGATAATATAGATTTACGCGTTATTTTTTTGCTAATTTTTTCGTAATCATAGTCAACCTCAAGAGGACCAAAGCAATATTCACATACATGAATAGGTTCCTTAGGGAACTCTCTTTGGCATTCTTTACATTTCAATCCTTTTACATTTCCCATTCAATCAACTTTCTTAAAAGTATTGGTAAAAACTAAAATATCTTTCAGCGGTATCAGGTATCATTACAACCACATTTTTTTCTAGCCCTAACTCTTTAGCTACTTCGCAGGCAGCATGACAGGCAGCTCCTGCTGAAATTCCAGCTGAAATACCTTCTTCTTTTCCTAGTCTTCTTGAGCATTGGTAAGCATCATCGTCAGAGACAGGTCTAACAGAATCTAGAATATTTATATTTAAAACCTTTGGCTTAAAACCAGCTCCGATACCTTGTATTTTATGTGGACCAGGATTTTTTCCTGAAAGAATTGCAGAAGTTGCTGGCTCGACAGCAACTATTTTAATATCTTTATTATGCTGTTTAAGACACTCACCAACTCCCGTAATGGTTCCTCCTGTACCAACTCCAGCCACAAATGCATCAATTTTTTCTCCATTCATTGCACAAAGTATCTCGGGGCCAGTAGTTTCTCTATGGATTGCAGGGTTAGCTAAGTTATTAAACTGCTGTGGCATAAAATAGTCTGGATGTTGGGCCAAAAGTTCTTCGGCTCTTTCTATAGTTCCTTCCATTCCGAATTCGGCACGACTTAATTCTGTTTTCGCTCCAAAACTTTCAAGCATCATTCTTCGTTCGGTGCTCATATTTTCTGACATGACGAGAATGACTTGATAACCTTTAACTGCTCCGACCATAGCGAGGCCAATACCTGTATTTCCACTAGTTGCTTCAATAATTGTGGAACCCGGTTTCAATATGCCGCGACTTTCGGCATCCTCCACCATGGCTTTTGCGATCCTATCTTTGACACTACCACCGGGATTAAAGCACTCGAGCTTAGCATATATATTTGCCCCATTTTCTGGGGTGATATTATTTAGTTTGACTAGTGGGGTTAAACCAACTAGTTGCAAACTATCATTATTCTGACCAGCTTGGGTGACCGAATTTATTGTCATAGATTTTTTTAAATAAATATTCTGGCAAACTAGTGATTATAAATGATGAATATGTCTTAAGTCAACCGTATAAGTACTTGTTGATTAGGGGGTTTCTGACTTGGTAACCTAAAGTGTGTTAAATAAAATTTTTTCAGATTAACTTTAAAAGAATTAAAATTTGAGTTCAGATTACACGTTTTCGTGATTTATTTGCCTAATTTTTTCGATTTGCTTTAAGGGTTAATTATAGGGTTCAGTATTGGGGAATGATTGTAGATTCGCTTAAAAATTTTTATATTTTTGAGATCTAGTTTTTCGGGGAGTGACTCTGCAATACTTCTTATATGGTCAGCTTAATGGAGTAATTTAACTGCGCGGATTATGACTTTTTATACTACTTAGGCGTTTTCTTATTTCCCTAGTGGCAATACTTGAATCTTCAACCGTTGATATAATATGTGGCGTTATAAAAATCATTAATTCGGTTTTTGTATTTGTAGTACTTTCGCTACTAAACAGCTTTCCTATGTATGGGAGATCCATCAAACCTGGAACCCCTTCTACTGTTTGAGATGAATCGGTTCGCATCAATCCTCCCATAACGAGGACTTGGTTGTCCTTAAGTACCACTTCAGTATTAACCTCACGAGTATTAAAAGATGCTGTCGTGATTCCTCCAGATGTGACATCTGCACCTTTTGAACTAATTTCTTGCCGGATTTTCATGTTTACAAAATTATCTGAATTGATCTTCGGAAAAATATCTAATTTTACGCCAACTTTTTTGAATTCTATTGAGGTTGAGGTAACAGGTGAAGCTGAATTTGTCGTTAGAGTAGAGCTTGCCACAGGTATTTCATCAGTAACAGAAATACTGGCTGCTTTATTATCAGATGTTACTAGAATGGGGTTAGCTAGAACATCAGCTTGGGAATCGGAAGCAAATAATTCAAGTTTTGCCTTGAGCCGACTTGCGTTTTCTAAAAGCAGACTACCACCCGGAACCAGGCTTGCAGTTGCTCCAGATAATGAAGTCCCTAGAATTGAGTTGGTTGTTGCTGATGTCGCTAATGAACCTACTTTTGGAAGATCTATATTACCCAGTGATTCTCCTTCTAAAATCCATTCAACTCCTTTACGAGTAGCTTCATCAACTTTAAGGTCAATTATCAATACCTCTATAAGTACTTGTTGAGGTAATAGATCTAGTTTTTTAATCACTTCCAGAATAGCGGGATAATTTCTGGGACTGGTTCGAATGATTAAAGCATTTGTATCCTCGTCCGGTAGTATTGTGACTTCACCTTCGATATTGTCCTTTATTCCACCAGTTAGTTTTATTTGTTTGCTTTTTGGGTCATTAGTTTTTGATTGAGTTTTGGAATTTTTAGCTTTGGAAGTTTTGTTTTCTTTAGAGGTTTCGTTTTTAACCAAATTATCAAACTGTTTTAATTTTGATTGAGATGATTCTTGTGATTGGAACAATGTGCTGAGTAAAGCTGACATTTTCCCAGCTTCGCCATTTTGAACGTAGTAAACAAATGTACTGACATCACCTTCTGATACAGGTTGGTCAAGTTTGTTAACCCAAAATTCGATTGTAGGTAAAATTCGGTCAAATGCGTTAACCACTAAAATAGAATTAAGTCGCCCTAAGGAAAGAAAAGTTAATGATTCACCGATTTCTTCTGCATATCCCATCGAAGAAAATATTTCATTCATTTCAAGAACAACTTTGTCTGACTCTGAATTATTAAGTTTGTATAACTGGATATCGGAAGTTGCTAGTTTATCAATATCTAATGCTTCGACCACGTTTATTATGCGCCTAACATTATTGGCCATTTCTATCATCATTAAATTATTCGTTTCAGGAATTTCTATGAAGCTCGCATTAGGTGAGAGTAGGGGAGTTATGATTTTTTTCATTGATTCAACAGAGATATGCTTGAGCGGAATGATCTGGATGATTAGTCGCTCTTTTTCTGGGATACTAGAATCGTTGCCGTAATGGATGCTTAAAGGTTTCTTCGCAGCTTCTTCAACGCCAAGAAATCTATAAAAATTACCACTTTTTGTGACTGTGACATTGTGCAAGGCTAAAATTTGTTCTAGCACAGAATATAAATCTTCGACCTGTATTTTATTAAATGTTTGCAGGGTTACTTTGCCCTGCACGTTACCTTCAACGATATAGTCAATTTTTAATAGTTCACTAAATGTAGTGATAACGTCATATAACTCGGTTCCCTCAAAATTTAAGGTGATATGTTTAGCTTTTGTAAGTTCTTCTGGAAGTGTTGGCTCTTGATTGATTACCGTTTTTATCTTGTTTAAGGAGAATGGCTGCCGGTTTTGAAGTGTTTTTTTTGTGACTTCAATTTCACTAATCTGTTTGTTATTTTTTTCTTTATAGGCACTTTTTGGATTAAATTCAATTAAGCTAGACGAAAGACTTGAGATAAAAAACTTATTCTTGTTTTCATCTTCTGCGAGATACCACGTTTGTTTATCGTGAATATTTTTTTGAGTTCTTAGAAGAGAGAAAGTTTGATCCTTTTTTGCTATTCCTAAACTACCATATTGACTACCGGGGCCTTTTCTAAGAGGTACATTTTCACCAGATACTTTGATCAAACGATTTGTAGGTTGATCAGGTATGTTTTTTATCCCGCTTAAATCCAACGAACTTATGGGCTGCTTTTTATTACTAGAATTTTTTTTGTTGATTTTTGTTGCTTTTGATTTTCTTTTTTCAGAAAAAATCATCCCATCTACTGGATTTTTTTCTTTGAATTTTTCAAGAGCAGTCTTTCTATTTCCTAGACAACCGGACGATAAACATACACTTAATATCAAAATTGATAAGAAAAATTTTTTCATGAGACTTTCTTTTTTTCTATTTTCATTGTCTTAATAAATCCACTAACAGTCATTTGAGCTTGTAGTTCTTCCAAATCCTTTTTATTTATTCTTTGAACTGACATCTCCTCGATGACCATGAACTTTTGGTTATTTTCCAGGATACGTATAAAATTAGTCAAATTTCTAAGTTTTGAGCGGGTAGTAACTTTGGTTGATATGGTTAATAAGTTCTCTGTATATTTAGGCTTATCGACACGAAACCGTATAATGTTTACACCCGTTTGGTTTGATAGGCTCTCTATTAGGCGCTGTTGTTCTGCAGCGGCTAAGGCTGGCTTAGTTTGGTTGAAAAAACGCTGCTTAAGAATTGAGCTTGTTAATTTATTTTCCGTGCTTTTGGCTTTGTAATATGACTTTTGATTCAAAATTGCATAGCATTTTTGAATGAAAAGAATTTTGTCTTGTATTTTTTGATCCGCTCTACTGTTTTCTGTGTAGACTGGTTGTGCTACGAAGACAAAAAAGAGCCAGAGAATAATAAAAGTTCCTCCAGTAAGTACTAATTTTCTATCTCTGGGTGCTATTTCAACCACTATTCCCCCCTATGGCAGCATTAATTGTAAATTTTTCGCCTATTGATTCAGTTATGATCGTGCCTACAAAATGGGTGTCCCGAAAATGATTTGAGTTTTCAATTATTGGTATTAGTTGGGATGCATTAATCGAAACTCCATTAAGTTTAATATTTTTGTTCTCGAACTTGATCTTTTTTAGCCACGTATCCTTGGGGATAATCTGACTCAATTCTAGGAGTAATGGGAGCTTTGTTGGGTTTTGTTCATCTATTCTATTGAGAGTGTTTGTGTACTTTTGAAGCTCATTATACTCAAGGTCAACCTTCTCTAAAGGTCCCATATGAACTTTTATTTCGTCTAATTGTTTATCAAGAGAAGTTAAAATTATTTTATTTTGGATGCTTTGATTAATCATGAACCCAAATAAAAATAATATTGTTGCTAATGCGAGTCCTACTGAGTTTTTAACGTTTATTTTTTTTTTCTTAGTAGTGTTTAAGTTATCTGGTAATAGGTTTGTTTCAATTATATTTTGCTTTGTCTCCCGCATTGCAAGTCCAAGAGAGGTGCCCATAAAGGCTGTAGAATAATTTTTGGGTAACTCTGAATTGATGACCGATGGGAGTTGTGGTCTAAAAACCTGAACTCCTGCCGCCGACTCCAACATTGCAGTAATTTTTGGTGCTAAATGGCCACCTCCTGAAACGAAAACCGCGTCTACGGTTTTGGAGTTATCGATATTCCTGCAAGATGAGAGAGCGTTCTTTATTTCTTCTACTAAGGTTTCAGTAATTGTTTCTATATTAATTTGATTTGTTTGTTTTTCTATATTGAGGAAAATATCTCTGTACATTGGATCCACAATTGGAATGTTTCTAGAAAACTCCAATTCTCTCTGTATAAGAATTGAAATTTCAATGTCGTTAGAACTAAGGTCTACTAAAACTGAAAGTGATTCTTGGTTTTTATCGTTTAGCCATAATATATTGAGGTTGGCGAATATAGAGACATCAAGAATTGATACGTTAAGATTGAGTTTTTTAAGTAAACTAAGGTAGTAGTTAGCGGTTTCTTTCTTAATTGCAGCGCATGCGATGTGATACTGGTTGTCTTTTTTTGTAGTTATATGATTAGAGTAGTACAAATTATCTAAACTCGATGAAAAATGCCTCTCTAATTCAAATGCCATCATAGAATCTACAGATTCGCGGTCGGGAGAAGGAAGTTTAAATGACTGAAATGTTATGTTAGAACGTGGAATACTGACAACCACGTTTTCTGTCCACGCATTATGTTCGATCATAAAGGCGTTTACTTTCTCTAGAAAAAGAGATTCGGCTTTTTCATTTTCTTTACTTAAAGGTTCAATAGGTATGTACTTGCTTGCTAATACATCTAAGCGATACAGGGTTTTCCCTAATAAAGTTAGACAGACAGAGTTTTCACGGATGTCAATCCCTAGTGATTTTTCAAGATAAAATTTTTTCATTGATTGCCTGTTAATTCACTTCTGTCTTGATTATTTAAAATATTATCGTTCCAGTAATGCGTTAATAATATTGGGCCTTCTTTTTTAGATATTTTTTGAATAACGGTGCTGATCGAATGATTTGTCGGGCTATCCTCGGCTTTACCTGTAGACCTAATTCTAAAATAACTAGATGTTGTCTTGTCATAGAAACCCTTTTTTTCTCTTTCTTTCATTATTGTTTTTGCCTGTGTCTCAGAAAAAATGACCGAAAGAATCTCGGGTTTAGCTGTATTGGGGTTTATCGTTTCTACATTGTAGGTAGTAAAAAAATCAATCAATCCTTTACGTTTATCAAAACCATATAAAGTTTTTTTATCAACTTCACGGACTTTTATTAATTCATCAAGGTTTTCTATGGGCGCATTTTTGGGAAAATAAGGTGGACTTAAATTCTGATAAAAGTCATTTTCAGCCCCATTTAATCGATGGGTTTTATCTGAATCGATCCAATCAAGTATTGAGTCAGCGATAATATCCTTCTTGTCTTTTGATTCGATACCTATTTTCGTCAAAACCTTGACCAATATATCTCGAGTTGTTTTGTTGATAGGGATTTTGCTATTTTCATCTTTGATTGAATAGCTAATTACTCCTGGCCCAAATTTGATATTTTGGCGTATTGGGGAACGATATGAAACTTCTTCTGAATTTGAAGGTTTTTTATCAGATCCTTTAGTAGTAGGACCCATGATTAGTCCAAAGTCTTGATTCAAAGCGTGAAAGCTTGCTGGTGAAAGGATTTCTGCCATTGCCATGTGGACCCCAGCCTTAGCAAGGTGGTAAGTTTGGATGTCCTCCTTAAAGTTACGGGTTGTATTAACTTCTCCTTTCATGGAGAAGGCAAATTCTGTAGCTAATCCCATTAAGAGAACCAGAACCCATAAGACTACCATCAGGGCAATTCCGTTTTGATTTGAATGAATTTTAAGTTTTTTCATCACGTTCTTCAGGTAATGCAAATTTCATTCCAGAATTAAGAGGTATAATGATAGGAGGAGAGTAAATTACCCTTGATTGCCCCTTTGATTCGGGTTTAAGTGCCTCCTTCAAACCAAGTGAAACTTCCACGGCTCTAGGTAAAGTCATTTTATGATTTTTTTCAAATCTATACCTAGATTGCTGTTCTTCAGTTAGCTCGCCTACTTTTTTATTAAAAAAAGTTTGTTCAACAGAGGTTACCCAACGCCCTTCATATTTTTTTGACTTATCAAATTGGAGCTCAGTTTCGCTTGGGCTTAATTCTTTTACTTGGTAGTAGCGGAACTTAAGGTAATCGACATCTTCAGCAAGAAGAAATAAACGATCTTGATTAGTTTTTCTAGATATATAGGTAGTCGAGTTTTTGGATGCTACAATTCGTTCTCCCATTATAATTCCAGACTTTCCTGACTCTGGATGCTCTCCGACATAAAAAGTAGTTTCATGTGTCCACGGAGATTTCCCCTGACTTGTGAGTTGTGAGGAAAAAGTTACAAACCGCAGAAAATTTTCTTTCCCTTCAAAGGAAAGTAATCTTTCAGGTTTCTCTTCTAAATTTTTTGTAGTGAAAACGTTTTTTTCCCGAAATATAAATACGGGATAAGTAGATTTTATTTTTTGTCCAAGTTGATTTTGAATTAGTCGTAATCGTTGGAACGTATCAACTTTTAATTGGCCAGTTTCTTGGGCCGAAGATCCAAGCCTTATAGCTCCTAGCGAGATAGCAACAATAAACCCTATAATTCCCAAAGAAAGAATAAGTTCTAATAAAGTGAATCCGTGGTTTGAATTGCGCAAACATTTCATAATATTAATTTCCCGAAATACGAGGAGTATATGCTCCACTGATATAGGCTTTGCCTTGCTTGCGACCAGAAATATATTGAAAAGGATCATTAGGAGGTGGCGTGTCATCCTTTTCGTTTGCCTTTATAGAGCTTGGGCCTCCGCCAAATGACTGTGCTAGTATAAAATCTGCGCCAGGATACAATGCCCCATCCACTTTTAGGGTGTTAAGTTCAATGTCACGGGTTTTCCCGTTATCCTCCCAGAGTACATTTAATTTTACTCTTGAAAGTTGGATATTATTCTCTGCGCTATTTAGAGGCGAAGTGTATGGTGATATTTCAAGTTGCCACCGGTATTTTTTTTCGTTAAGAAAGCTTCCTTCAAACTCAGAAGTAGGGTAGTTATTGATCTCCAGCTCTCCTAGCTTTGAATGGGCAAGAGTCGTGCCTTTAAGATATTGCTCTGAAAGGCTGACCGAACGAATGCTTCCAGAAAATAACTGTGAAACAGTGACAAAGCCTATAGCCATTATGGCGAGGGAAACAATCACCTCAAGAAGAGAAAAGCCATCATTATTTATTTTTTTTGATTTTTGTCTGCCCGGTAATGGGGTCAACGCTGATAGCATAATAATTATCCAAATTTTTAGATTCTTTTATATTCATAGCAATTAAACCACCACTTGAGTTTCCCTGAGGGTAAAAAGTGACTGTGAATTCACCATCCCTAAAAAAATTATCTTCACCTTCGTATATAAAGTGAGTCAAACTAACCGGATCCGTTATAGATGTTATCTTTTTGGTTTTATTTTTATAGTCTTGAGTAACCCAGAACTGATTCCTAGTTAGATTCCCCGAAAATACGACTGGTTTTTTAGAAGCAATAGCTTCACTTCTTGCATATCGCAAAGTAGAGGCAACCTTACGCGCAGACGATTGCAGTTCCATGCGATCTAGTGTTGTCATGACAAAGGGCGTGCTCAAGCCCGCAATAAGAGCCATAAAGAACATAACAAGCGTCAGCTCAAGCAAAGTAAATCCTAAGCATCCGATCTTTTTTAAAGGAGGCATCTTTTTCATTACTTCCAACTGACTATATCTTTATTATTTTCCTCACCACCTTCTACTTTATCTGCTCCGTATGAAATTAGGTCATAGTCACCATGTTCACCTGGAGATGTGTAAATGTAGCTATTGCCCCATGGATCTTTTGGGATTTCTTTTTTGAGATATGCGGAAATTGCCTTTAGGCCTTCTTCAGTGTTTGGGTATTTATGATTTTCAAGGCGGTATAAATCGAGGGCTTGACCAAGTAACTCAATTTGAGCTTGAGCATCCTGTTGCATTGCCTTATCTACATGTCCAAAAAATTTTGGAACAACTAAGGCTGCAAGAAGTCCAATGATAACCATAACAACCAGTAGTTCTATTAAAGTAAACCCTGATTGTAGATTTTTTTTGACTTGGAAAATTGTTGTTTGTCTATTCATACATGCCTAGCCCCTTTAAAGAAGTTGTTTTTGATTAAAAGTTGATTTCGTTAATGCTAAATATTGCCAACAGCATAGAAATAACAATAAAACCAATTACCAAAGCCATACTAAGAATCATGAAAGGTTCAATAAGTGATATAAGTTGTTTGACGGAACGATCAATTTCCCGATCATAGGTATTTGCAACTTTGGTCAGCATTTTATCAAGCATCCCAGTTTCCTCTCCAACCGTCATCATATGTATCGCAAGAGGCGGAAATATACCCGTTTCTTGAAGTGGCTTTGAAAAGCCCTTTCCTTCCTTGAGTCCTTTTCTAAGCTGACTCATAGTCGCTGCTATCATGCGGTTATTAAGGATTGCTTGAGTTATATTTAAGGCTGCTAATATAGCTACGCCACTTGATAATAGAGTGGCCATAGTTCTACTGAAGCGAGAAACTTCGATTTTTTGGGCAAGGGGCCCAAATAGAGGAAGTCTTAATACGATTCCATCCCAATGAAGACGACCTTTTTCTTGTTTAAGGTAAAAAATAAAACCTGCTACTAATAGAATGAATGAAATTATGATAGCCATCCAGTGATTGGTTATAAACGTACTCAGGA
This sequence comes from Nitrospina sp., assembly GCA_018697205.1. GTDB lineage: Bacteria > Nitrospinota > Nitrospinia > Nitrospinales > VA-1 > Nitromaritima. The sequence continues at coordinate 45,681 of JABHTG010000037.1, forward strand.
ATAACATTATTTTTGTTGGAAGAGGCAACGCTGCTCCCAATTCGTCAAATAGCTTAGTAAACCTTGGAATTACTACCGTAAAAAGAACCAATATTGCAAAGCCTCCTACAGAGGTAAGGATTGCGGGATAGATCATGGCAGATCTTATATTTGCTTTTAGTTCTTCATTTTTATCAAGAAAGCTAGCAACACTTGTTAGTGAAGGTGCTAGGGTTCCTCCAGCCTCACCAGCTCGAATCATATTTATGTATAACTTTGAAAAGACTTTTGGATATTCTGCCAATGCATCAGCAAACGAACTCCCGGCGTGAACTTTTTTGTGGACTTCGGTAAGAATTTCTTTGGCTTGTGGTTTTTCTGTAAGGTCCACAAGAAGTGATAGTGATTTGTCGAGGGTGATTCCTGATTCCACAAGCGTTGCAAGTTGTTCTGTAAGAGAGACCAAATCCTTTGCGGATATTTTACTTCCCAATCCATTTAGCTGAAATGGAAAATTTTTAGAAAATTTTTTATGAGATTGGTTGTTTGATAACTGAATAGGAAAGTAATTCAGTCCCCTTAATTGAGCAACAGCATTTTGGTAATCAGATGCCTCTAAGTTACCCTCAATAGGCTTTCCTAATTGGTCTGTTGCTTTGTAGTAGAAAATATCCATAATTTCAGTCAGGGGTAGAGGTTGAAACTTTCGGAGGACAATTATTATATAACCCTAGGTTAAGTTTGTTCGTTTAATGTTACTCTCAATACTTCTTCTACGGTCGTTATTCCGTCTGCGACTTTCTTCCATCCATCTTCACGTAAGGTAGTCATTCCTTTATTGCGTGCTGTTTCGCGAATTATTTGAGCAGTTGATTTGTCTAGTATAAGTTGTCTTATAGCATCATCCACTACAAGTAATTCGTAGATACCTGCTCGACCACGAAAACCAGTGTGGCTACATTCTTTGCATCCTTTACCATGAAAAGTCTTCATCTCCTCTTGATCGTAGGTGCCCATTTCCGCTATTAATGTTTTGGAAACCTTGGTGGGTTCTATACATTTTTTGCAGATTACTCGAACTAGCCGCTGAGCAAGTACACCGAGAACGGCAGAAGAAATAAGATAGTTTTCTACACCCATATCTAGTAGACGAGTAATCGCTCCTGCTGCATCGTTTGTATGAACGGTGCTAAAAACAAGGTGGCCGGTTAGAGCGGCTTGAATTGCAACGTCTGCAGTTTGTGCATCTCGTATTTCACCAACCATGATCACATCTGGATCTTGTCGAACAATGGAACGTAAACCACTAGCAAAATCCAGACCTATTTTCGGTTTGACATGAATCTGATTAATTCCTCTTATTTGATATTCTACGGGGTCTTCGATAGTGATTATTTTTTTATCTGGGGTATTTATATTTTGTAAAGCCCCGTAAAGTGTAGTGGTTTTCCCGCTACCAGTGGGGCCTGTAACTAGTAATTTACCGTACGGCTTATGAATTAAACCTTGAAACTGTTCCAGTACATTTTTTGGGAACCCCATTTCGCCTAAATTAACATTTAGATTACCGCGGTCAAGGATACGTATAACCACACTTTCTCCATGGAGAGTTGGTAGAGTAGAGACACGCATATCAATGTCTTTACCTTGTAACTTTAATTTTATTCGACCATCCTGAGGTAGTCTACGTTCTGAAATATCCAGATCAGCCATAATTTTTATTCTCGTGCAAATTGCAGAATTTAACCTTTTAGGTGGTGCTTCAAAGTTATGCAAAATCCCGTCTATTCGGTAACGCAGGATTAAGTCTTCTGCAAATGGTTCTAGATGAATATCACTTGCGCCCATTTCAGTGGCTTTGTTAATTATGTGATTTACTAATTTTATGACAGGCGCTTCCGAAGCCATGTCTCTAATATGTTCTGTGTCAGGATCAGTTTCAGTAAAACTATCTTCGTTATCTTTGATGCCATCTACCATTCGCCCCATTGTAGACTCGCCTGCTCCATAAAAAGTTTCTATTGCCTCGACAATGGTTTCTTCGGTGCTCAAAAGTATTTTTATTTTTTTCCCAAGTGAAACTTTGAGATTTTCTATGGTATGAAGGTCGAATGGATCATAGACAGATATTGTTAAAGTTCCATCATTCATTTGAATAGGAAAAATAGTTTTTTCTTTTAAAAAAGCTTCAGGAATATTTAGACCTTTTATAGGCAGTTGGTTTTTTGGATAATCCTCAAAAGCGAGAAAAGGTATTTTCAGGTCTTGGCTTAGCGTTTCTAGTAAGACTTTTGCGTGAATATAACCATGATCTACAAGTGTTTTTCCAAGATAATGTCCCGCTAAAAGTTGGTTTTCTTTTATTTCGCCCAGAATTTTTTCTGTGATCTTATTGTTCCTCAGGAGGATTTGTTCGACGGGATCTGATTTTTTAAGCATAAAATTTTATCTGCCAGAAATATGTTGACGCCTTGGTGGCGCTGAAATAGTCCCCGAAATTCGTGGTGAAAGTTGAGGATTTTTTTTTGTAATTTTCCGTGTACTTGTGAATTTTGGCTTACGTTTCTTTCGTTTTGATTTTTTATTTATACTGGCAATATCTCTTTTTAATTTTATTTCTATTATTTTCCCTTCATCGCTGTTGAGTATGATTGCCCTTTTTCTTATTTGAGATATCTTGTAATTACCAAGTTGGTCGCCAAGGTAATACCCCTTTCGCTTAATTGGTATGTCTTCAATTTTGTTTTCCCTTTGTATAGGATACGATCCTTCTAAAACAGCAATTTTAATGCCGTTTAGAAGTATTACGCCTCGAAGAATAATTTTAGGCATTGGAAGCATTGATCTTGGGGTGGATCTGACCACTTTTACTATAGGTTGTTGTTGAATAGGGGGTATATACTCAATTCTTTCTTTTCTGAACAAATTATTAGCTACTATTTTACTGACGCTTTGTGGCGTGGAACTTTGACGCTTGATTGTAAGATGCGCTATTTTGGGGGAGGAGTTTATAAAGCTTTCCCCATCTACTTTACTTGGATATTTTGGATATACCCAGGAATGAGCACCAAATGCAATTAAGGTAAGAATTGCGAGAAGAAAAATTATATTTAGGCCAAAAAAAAGTCTATACACAGGACTAGCACAAATCAGGTTTTTTATTGAAAAACTTGTCAGTTTATAAGGTTTTATGAACAATTTTGATAAGTATTGTCCAAAATAAGCGCTGTATTTAAATTCTGGGAGGTCATTTAAAGTAGATTGACCCACTTCTAGCTGATGTGCCACTTTTGATCCCCTCAGTAGTTAAAACCAACACTTTCTTTTCGGAAAAATTAGAAAAATCCTTTATAAAAAAAGGGATTTGAGAAGATTTAATTGGGCAATATTCTACGAAAAGACTAGATGTATCTCAGGAATATTAATTATAGGGGGTACTTTCCACTAACCATATCTGGGAAGTTTTAGTTTGGTTAGTCCAAAGTTCAATACGGCTATAGTCTGCGATCAGTTTTTGTACTGAACTTTTCCAGTGTTTTGCTTCTATGTCAATATTGATAAGATTTTTAGCTATCTGTGGTGATAGGCTGAAAAAAATACCCGTTTCCTCTTGTATGTTTTTTAAAATTTCACCGAGTGGATATTCTCGAAAATGAAGTTGAATACCTTTTGATGTTGTATTAATAGAGTTTTTTGAGGTTGGCTGATAAATAGTGGCGGAAGGTTTGGGAGTTATAGCGACAGAGGTGGGATTGGGCAACAAAACTTTGGAATTAGATCGAAATGCCAGCTCTGCATCAGCAGAATCAAATAGAGTTAATGTCATGGCAACGCCAATGATATATGAGGCAAATCTTTTCATTTTCACGTATTAGGTTTTAATTTTTTGTTTAATAAAAGATTTTAATTTAAAACATTCACTGTTCATTTGATCTAAGCTATCTGCAAGTTTTAAAGTAAGCTGCTTCTGTATTTTTATTTGGATTGACTGCTCAAAATTATCTAGAATTGATTTTGTTATTTTTATAACCGAAACATCTTTCGATGCCGCACGGGCTGTGACATTCCTAGGTCGGTCAGTTATTAGGGAGATTTCTCCAAATATCGAACCTATTTCAATTTCTTTGACCATGATTTCTTCACTATCTTTAAGGGATATACGTCCTTCATCTAGATTATCATCAATTGACTTGTAAAGACCCACTTTCCCTTGAAGGACCACGTATAGCCAAGACTCAATAGCTCCTTGCTTTACGATAGTTTCCCCTTCCTGGTATTTTTCGAAAATTCCTTCTTTCTTCAGAAGTGAGGATTTTTCACTTTCAGTAAAATCTGCAAAAAAGGGTAGGTTCTTAATGTAATCAAGAACGGAAATTTTTTCCATTTAATAACCTTAAGTTAATAATACATCGTGGGCTGTTGGGTCTATATTCTAAATACTTTTTTATATTATCCTTGAAAAATATTAAAGTTCCAGAGGAATCTGTAAATTATTTATGAGGGAATTTTTTGGATATTTAATATCCAGTGATAAAATAGTCGATTTTTTTTAGGATGTTACTGATCATATGATAGGTTAGTTGAACAGTGAATGATTCTTGGAGATTAGTCTTTATAGAGAACTTTTATGAGTGCACAGCAACTTTTAAATGATTTGTTAGAGCATCTACCATTGAGAGTTTACGGAAGAGGAGCTGTGTTGACCCTGCTTCGTGAAATGGGATTTGTGGTGAAAAATAAAACTCCTCTGACAGTGCTTGATGTTTTTCGCGATGATGAGTCAGGGGAATTGGTATGCAAGCTTACTCCTGATGGGACGGGAGAGTTTACCGCGGCACTATCCAACCTAAAATTAGATATTGTTCATCCTCTCTACAGAAAAGTTAAAGATTATCAAATAGAAGTTTCTGAGGCCCTCGGGAAACAGGATGTCGAAGATTCGCGGCAAACACAGATTGAAAGTGAAGATCGCGGTGGGTTACGTGTCAGCGATCTATATAAAAATAAAAAATAGTCTTTGGGCGTATTTAGGTAAGATAGCTGGCTCAAAATTGTAAGGGGAGAGTTTTTACTTTTCAGAGTTAATGAATTTTTTTAGAAAAGGAAACATCGCACCTCGTTTTTCGATCATCTCTTCACGCGATTTTTTAACAACCGCTTCGTCAATAAGAGCGACATTTCTCTCTTCAGCAAACCTCTCAATTCCTTTAACGACCATCCCTCGTGCAAATGAAGGTATTCGTTCCAATCGTTCTTTAGCTTCTGGAGTCCATTGAATGTGGAATTCAACTTCTAGGCCAAGAGTATCTTCCACTTTTAGAGTAATTTCCTTACCGCCATGTTTCCCTGGCTCGTAGTCACATGAAGGGTCCCCAGCCATATAGTTTCCTGTTTCTGCAAAAGCACGAGCACGGCAACCAGAACACATCGAAGAGAATTCGCAGGTTCCACATTTCCCTTCTAATTGTTTACGATCCCGTAACTGAATCATCAATGGGGAGTTGTCCCAAAGCTCCTTAAATGAGGTAGTTTTTAAATTACCAATAGATTCTTCAATAAATGGGCAAGGTGTCATATTTCCTTCAGGTGAAATTCTACTATAATGGGTTCCTGCCGGACAACCACCTGAATAAGTACGCGTGTATACAGAATCAGGGTCATTTTCATAAACAACTCGTTTGTATTGGGGGGCGCATTTTGAATTTATCATTAAACGACCCTTGTATTTCATCTGCTGTTCATAGAGCATTTTGAGAGCTTCTTCGTATGCCTCGTTAGAAATATCGGTATTCCCTTGACCTCGCCCCGTACAAACTAGGAAATATAAATTGAAAGCAATTGCTCCTATCTTTTCTGTAAATGCGACAACATCAGGAATTTCTTTGTAGTTCATGTCTGAGACTGACATCTGAATAAGAAAATCTACGCCGACCTCATTTAATATTCTGAAGGCTTCCATCGACTGTTCCCAAGCTCCGGAAACACCTCGAAATTTGTTATGTTTCACCGCATCCATAGAATCAATACTTATTCCTACTCCATGTGCACCTGCCTCCTTAATTTTTTGAGCGTTAGTTTTGTTGATGAGGGTTCCATTTGTGCCTAAGACGACCATAAATTTTTTGTCTGCTGCATAACGAATGACTTCATATATATCTGGGCGCAGTAGAGGTTCGCCACCAGTAAGAATAAGAAAAGCATTAGGGTTGACTTCGGCGATTTGGTCGATTACTCGTTTGCACTCATTTGTGTCTAACTCGTCTGTGCGAAACCCACCACGAAAATCAGCATCAAGGTAGCAGTGATCACAATTTAAGTTACACCTTTTGGTAAGATTCCAGGAAATAGAGTATGCTCGAAAATCCATTTTTTCTGGTTTGATTTTAAGTGTGTCTGATGTTGTAGGCATTTAGTTTTTGTGTTTTTTTTCTTGAGTTCTTTTTTTTGTTTTGTTTTTTATTGCAGATTTATTATTCGTTTTTTTGTATAAAATTATTTTATCAATTTTGTTCTTTTTTCCTAGTTTTATAGTGGCAAGTGACTCTTGTTGTTCCAAGTAGTTTGAGGAAAAACTTAAGTCTATTTTATAACTGTTTAATGAAGATCCATGTTTCATCTCACCCGCTTTATGTGGGTGCGCGCTAACATTAAATGAAAAAATAAATAACGTGCATAAAACTAAAAGTAAATTTAAAAGAAAGTATCTCACTTTAGAACCCTCATTGTAATTTGTTATTATGCATTGGTTCAAAACATTAAGAAACATTGATTCGTGATTAATTACTATTTTTACCGTGTTTTTCTTATATCATAAGAATGATGAGACCAATAACTAATTTTAGCTGAAAGTGGGTTTTGAATTGAGAAGATTATTTAGGTTTCCCTTACGGCCAATAAAAAGTATTACATTTGCTAGTCTAATGCTAGTTTTCCCGGCTTTTATACTGTCCTCTTGTATCAATGCGTATTTTTTTAACGGTCTTCCACTAAAACAAGATAATAAAGGGACCCTCTCAATAACCTCTGATGATCCTGTATTTGATTTGCTTGAAAAAAAATGGGTTTCTAGCTTTTATTTTGATCGAGGAATGAAATATAAGCGTACTCGACTGAAGGTGGTCTCTCTTTCTAATTTATTAAAAAGATATAATCTTGATATTAATCTTGATGCAATTCTCCTTAGGTGCGCTGATGATTATGAGGGTATAATCTCAATTAATGATGTAAAACACTACGATATTCAAGTTGCGTTGAAAGTTGAATTGGCTGAAGAGGATATTAGACCTGATTGGTTAAAGCCATTGCTAATTGTGGTACCGAATCACTCAAAGCCTCCTTTTTCCGAGCGTTTTTTTACAGCTAATATTAATGAATTACGTTTTGTTAGATTAGCGGATTATTATGCTCCGCTTGAGATTTTTGGGTTGAAAAATATATCCGCAAAATTTGGATTAGATATTTTTAAGAATAACTGTCTATTCTGTCATTCGATAAATAAGGTTGGGGGTAATAAAGGTAGTTCTTTGGTAAGTGCATTTAACTTAAATTTAGATAGAGAAAAACAAAGATTTAGAGATAGGTTTATAGAAAAACATGGAGCTAGCAATAGCAGTCAAAATATGAGTCAATTTTTAGTTAAAGGTCAGTTTGACTCCTTATTAGCATTTTTGCGCGAAGTGTCTATAAACAATACTTAATCAACCAATATAATCTGCGTTCAAGTTCAATCTATTTAGGACCTTGACAGTTTATTCGTGCGTGATATCGTTTAGTGGTTGGGTTGAAATTTATTGTTCTTGTTTTTTACTTTTTAAGAAAGTAACTATTTATGTCTTTAGCGGTAGTCTTATTTTTTGCTATTGGTACCCTTTGTGAAGTGTACCTACTAACTCTTGTGAGTGGCTACATAAGTATTATGAATACGTTATCACTCATAATGTTTACATTCTTGGTGGGTAATATAATTGGGAGAAGTTGGGGGAAAGAATATTTTGAGAAAATGCAGTGGCATTTGAAGTCTCGAAGTGTGCCAGCAGATGATGTTCTCAACGGTTCGGTGATGGCTTTGTCAGGTATGTTTTTAGTAACCCCGGGAGTGATTACTGACGTGATTGGAGTTTTAATACTCTTCCCAATAACTCGTAGTATCTTTAAAGATATTGCAGAAAGTCTGATTAAGAGAAAAATTATGAATGGTGAGCTCTACTACTTTTTTAAGGATTAATGTTTCTACCTTTGAGAGTCATGTTTTTTTTATTCCCTCCTCGTAATTTAAAACCGGAACTACTTGATTTAGATGAGGCTCCATTTGAAGAGGTTAAGGATAGCCTTGAAGATGTTCGCCTAGTCAATAGATATCTTGGTGGTTACAGAGTCCTGCTATATTACATCCGTGATTTTATAAAGGGACAGCCTTTGGGTAAAGAGTTTTTGATCTTGGACCTAGCTACTGGTTCAGCAGATCAACCTATAGCTGTGGTCGATTTGGCGCGCAAGCTTAATGTAAAAATAAAGATTATAGCTTTGGACATAAACTCTAAAATGCTGAACTATGCAGGTGAAAAAATTAGAAACTACCCGGAAATTTCTTTGATTCAGGGTGACATTCATTCTCCTCCTTTTGCCAAGAATAGCTTTGATGTGGTAATGAATTCGTTATCTTTACATCATTTTACAAGAGATCAGGCAATAAATATTTTGCGAATAGCAAACTTTATGAGCCGATGTGGATTTATAATTAACGACTTGCATAGAAGTCGAATAGCTTATTTTTTTATTTATACCTTAACTCGCTTAGTTACAAAAAACCGTCTTACTCGTTACGATGCCCCAGTATCAGTTATGAATGCATTTACTCCTTCTGAAATGTGTGAAATGGCTCAAGAGGCTAGTTTGAAAGACTTTAAAGTGAGTCGACACTTTCCCTATCGCATAGGGTTAGTTGGAACTAAAATGGATTAAGTGCATGTATATTGAGGAACATTTGATTTGTTATGAAAAAGATGGCTTGCTATTCTTTACTTTTTTATAGATAGCGCATCAAAGGTTTTTTTAGTAAAATATACCTATTTAAATTTAGATTAAACAAGTCAGGAGAAAAAATTTTGAATATAATTACAAAGTTTAAAAATATGTTTTCAAGTACAAGTGTTAGTGTTGCTGAGCCAGTTCCTGTTGAGGAACCTGTCTCGGTTAATACTAGCAGTGAAAAAATAAATAGAACTTCAGAGTCAGTCGAAGATAATAAGCCTTTCTCCGAACCTGAACCTGCTGTTCGTCGAGTTATAAGAGTGCCGGCAGTCGCAGATGATATTTTTCCACCTAATGATGAAAATAATATTTTAATAAAAGCTCAACCCTCATTATCAGGTGATCAATGCCTTTTTATGGTCAACCGACCTTTATTCTTAGGGCATTCTTGGTGGTTTCCCAACTTTGAAAGCGCTGAAGGGTCACCATTGGCAGAACGCTTATTTAGCTTAGAGAATGTGGAGTCAGTCCTTATCAATGAATCTACCGCTACAATTACGAGAAAAGATAAAAGCGTACATGACTGGAAATCTTTGGGAATCGAGATAGGTAATGTTTTACGTGGACTCCTTAAAGAAGGAGGGGCGTTGATTTCTCAGAAGATAATTAGTGAGATACCCAGTCAAGATGAAATTCAATTAGGTATTCAAAAAGCGATTGACGAAGAAGTCAATCCTGGGGTTGCTGGGCATGGAGGTCTGATTACTTTGCAACATATTAAAGGTAATACGATTACCATAAAAATGGGAGGGGGTTGTCAAGGTTGTAGTTCTGCCGATTTGACATTAAAACAAGGAATTCATGGGTCGTTTCGGAAGTTTGTTCCAACTGTTGGAGCTATTTTTGATGAGACCGATCACGCTGCCGGATTAAACCCATACTTTTAAGGAATAGAAACTTTATGCCCAAATTGACAAAGTTTAGAATCCAAATAGAAACTGGAAACAAGGGAATCGAAGAGCCTGTGCGGTTTAGTTTTAATAGTCATGTATTGCCTCTTGAGGATTTGTCAGGAGGAACGAATCCTGGAGAAACTCTTGAGGGTAGTTACTCTGTTAATAGCATGGCTCATTCAATGGCATTGGTTGGTCCTGAAAAGGGAACCTGGTCTATTCAAAAAATCAAAGTTGATTTCGAATGTGAAAATACCCCACCTTATTCGGTTGAATATTCTTCAGTTGAACTAGATGAATCCCTAGAATTAGATATCTGGAAGGATCCACCACTTTCGACCTTTGATGTTTAATCGTGTTCTCTTATTTTGGTTCCCAGCGGGATTAGGTGATCGAAAATTGAAAGCAATAATTTTCTAGTTCTTTAATTATTTTTTGATTATTGGATTAAAGTTTGTTGTATAGGTTGAGTGATATGAATACAGAAACAATGCCAGAAGTTTTACCTGATATCGAGCATGAAAAAGATGAAGAAGGTTATACTAGTAAGACGTATCTCCCACTTTATAAAGTAATTATGTGGGATGATGATGTGACAACTATGGAGTTTGTTATTCGTATGCTCACCAATCTTTTTAGAAAGGATTTTACAACAGCAGAACACTTAATGTATGAGATTCATTTTAAAGGCGCTGCTCATGTAGAAACACTACCTCTTGAGCAGGCTGAGTTTAAAGTAGAACAGGTTCACTCTGCAGCTGCTATAGAGCAGTTTCCTTTTCGTTGCACTATTGAACCGGTTTAACCTGTATTATCTGCTTTCAATAGGGATATAATCTCTGGTTTTTACACCAGTGTATATCTGCCTAGGTCGCCCAATCCGAAAATCATCGTCTTTTTGTAATTCCTTCCATTGAGCAATCCAACCAGGTAAGCGCCCCATGGCAAACATAACAGGAAACATGTTAACCGGAAAATTGATTGCTTTGTAGATTAGACCAGAATAAAAATCTACATTAGGGTAAAGTTTTTTCTCGATAAAATAATCTTCCTTGAGGGCAATTTCCTCCAACTCGAGAGCAATATCTAATAAAGGTTCGCTAGTGGAGAAATTTTTTAAAACTTTATCGGCCATTGCTTTAATGATCTTTGATCTGGGATCAAAGTTTTTGTACACCCGATGTCCAAACCCCATAAGGCGGAAGGGATCATTGGGGTCTTTTGCTTTTTTTACATATTTCTGAACATCTCCTCCATCGTCATATATTTTTTGAAGCATCTCTATGACTGCTTGGTTGGCTCCACCGTGAAGCGGCCCCCACAAAGCATAGATTGCTGCTGATATTGAAGCAAAAAGATTACACATTGAGCTACCTACTAGTCTGACAGAACTAGTAGAGCAGTTTTGTTCGTGATCGGCATGAAGAATGAGTAGTACTTCTAAGGCCTTAGCTATGACCGGGTCCACTTCATATTGTTCGCAAGGTGTCGCAAACATCATTTTTAAAAAATTAGTTGGATAGCTCAGTGAATTATCTGGGTAGGGAAGAGGTTGCCCGATAGACTTTTTATAGCTGTATGCGGCGATAGTGGGTAATTTAGCTATAAGTCGATGAATGGCTATCTCCACTTCCTGATCATCACGAACGCTTAGTTCATTTTGATAGAAAGTTGCTAGTGATCCAACAACCGCGCTGCATACAGCCATAGGGTGAGAATTAATCGGAAAACCGTCATAAAATCTTTTAATCGATTCATGAACCATTGAGTGATGGGTGATATTATGATTGAAGTCTGTAAGCTGTTGGGAGTTTGGGAGTATTCCGTATATAAGTAGATATGCAGTTTCAATAAAGGTACTTTTTTCGGCTAACTGGTCAATAGGGATGCCTCTATATAAAAGAATACCTTTTTCACCATCAAGAAAAGTTATAGAGCTTTTGCAAGAACCTGTGCTCATGAACCCTGGGTCGAAGGTAATCAAGCCTGTTTCTTTTCGGAGCTTTCCAATATCGATTGCCTTCTCTCCAAAGCTTCCTTCGATAACTGGGAATTCATAAGTTTTGCCTTGATAGATGACCTTTGCTGTGTCAGCCATAAACCTCCTTCTCCAAGATGAAAAGTCTTATAAAATATTTCTGCTATTTTTAAGCGTGTTCATTATACTTGGTACATGTATTATAACGTTTAAGAAATCTTTGAGAACCATTGTTTTGCAGATTTTAGTCTATTTTTATTGATGGGTTCGTCACTTCAACTATAAGAGTCTTAAAAGGGTTTTATGAAAAATAATAATATATTGCTCTATTTGATGTTAATAGGTATTTCAACCGGAGGACTTTGTGGTTGGGTTTTTGGTAAAGAGATGCTAGTAGTCGATTGGATCGGCGAAATGTTTCTCGATGCTCTTAAAATGCTAGTTATCCCACTTATTGTCTCATCTATGATTGTTGGTATTACTGGCCTAGGTGATATTCGTAAAGTTGGTAAGGCTGGGACGATTACCCTTGTATATTTTTTATCAACTTCCGGCATTGCTGTAATAGCTGGAATTATTGTAGTCAATATTATGCAACCTGGTTTAGGAGTAGAATTAACTTCAGATATTCCTGCAAAAGTAGCTGATAAAGAATCAATTGGGATGACAGATATACTTAAAAGTTTTGTCACACCCAATCTCTTTCAATCTATGGCTAAAATGGAAATCTTACCGATTATTATGTTTTCTCTTGTATTTGGAGGAGTGCTTACTACTTTAGGTGAAAAGGGGAAATTGGTGATCTCTGTTTTTGATGGGATCAACATGGCTATTATGAAAATTGTTCATATTGTAATGTATTTTGCTCCTCTGGGAGTATTCGCTTTAGTTTCCTCTAAGTTGGGTGCTGCAGGGGGAGGAGATTTGTTTCTTTTAGAATTACTTAAGATTGGAAAGTTTGCTGTCACAGTTATATTAGGCTTAATGATTCACGCATTGATTACCCTGCCTGCTATTTTGTACTTTGTTGCGAAAAAAAACCCATTAACATACTTTAAAAATATGAGTAGTGCTTTAACAACAGCTCTTTCTACTGCTAGCAGTGCAGCTACTTTGCCGGTGACTATCGAGTGTGTTGAGGAAGAAAATAGAATTTCGAGACGTACCACTCTTTTTGTAATTCCGTTGGGTGCTACGGTAAATATGAACGGAACCGCTCTTTATGAATCGATAGCTGCGATTTTTATTGCTCAAATGATTGGTGTTCATCTTGGATTAGGAGATCAGGTCTTGATTTTTTTAACCGCCACTCTTGCAGCTATAGGGGCGGCTGGTATTCCTGAAGCTGGTCTTGTGACAATGGTAATTGTTTTACAAGCTGTTGGTCTTCCTTTAGAGGGTATCGGTATGCTCCTTTCTATTGACTGGTTTCTGGATCGTATAAGGACATCCGTTAATGTTTGGGGTGACTCAATTGGAGCTGCGGTGGTTGATCGTTTGGAAGGGAAAGATTCTAAGAAAGGAGAGTTCTCATGATAGTTCCAGTTGCACTCGGCATGATTATTGGTTTTTTGTCATCTGGATCTGGATTGGGGGGTGGGTTTCTAGTTGTCCCATTTCTTATTCAGTTAGGAAAAGAAGTAAAAGTTGCTGTTGGTACTTCATTTTTGTTTATTCTCATGGTTGCTATTTCATCTTTATTTGGGCATGCAAAACTGGGTAACGTAGACTGGAAGGCAGGTAGCCTTCTTGCAATCGGTGGAATAATTGGGGCACAAGCAGGGCCATTAATTCTAGAAAATATTTCTGATCAAAGCTTTAAACGTTTTTTTGCAGTTGTCCTCATTGGAACTGGGGCTTGGTTATTTTATCAGTCTCGTGCGGTCTCATAAGATTAAGAGTTAGTTTATTCCTTCCGAACTCCACGCACTAGCCTAACAGCGAAGGGTCCATCGCCAAGCTTATTAATCCAACTCGAACGTCCTTTAACTAGGCTAAACATCATTGCTCGTTCCCCATTTACAGTGTCGGTCCAGGAGCAATCAGCGCCACCTTGTTCAAAGATTTTGTGGATGTGAATTTCATTTTTACCAAAATCTCGATTACTAAAACTTTTGTCGAATATTGTTTTTATATCTTCGAGTTTTGGAATCCTCCAGTCATTGTACCCTCCCACTTTTGTTTCATTTTGCTCTTTTGCTAATTTTTGTGATTTTTCTAGATGCATCCAACGTCCTGTTAGTTGCCTCGAGTCTTTTTTCTGCCATGTTAGGGCGGTTTCTATATCTGTAATGGTACCATCTTGGTTGTCATTGAATCTGGACATTTTACCTCGTGGATATATTAATGATTTATTGAGGGTAATTATAGTAAAGCTTGGATAATTTTACACTATGTAATATTTAGGAAATGATGAGTCATAATTTTCGTAATTAGGAGTTAAATAAAATTTAGGGGAGTTAATTCCTTTAATTATATATAAAAAGTGAGGACGATTTCTTGCGACTTCGTGTGATAACTTCTTAACCAGTGATATGTAAGTTGTTCAAGTTACAAATCAATAGACTATGTGATTTTGATTATTTTTATTTATGTTTAAGAAATTCTAAGCCTTGAAACTCATACTGTAGTTTTTTTGGAAATTTTATAGAAAAAAAAGTTTTATCGTATGGAGGTTCAAGTGCTTTAGCGATTACCTTTCTCAAGTCGTACGGTGTCTCCTCACAAGATCGATAAAGGCATAGGTGGACCATTATCCCAATACTTGGCTTACGTTTAAATATTAACCCCAAAATATCTCTGTTATTAAAGAAAAACTGTAAGACAAAGTCTTCATGCTCGACTTTAAATACTCCTCCTCTGGATAATTTAGTTAAATCAATTTTGCTAGGAACAGTAATAATATCTTCGGCCTGTTGGTTAAAGGATATTATATCTTGGGAGTAAACGTTATCTGTCAAAGCGAATATTAGATATATTATGACTATGTATATGGCTAAGTATTTAACCTTAGTTGTTTTGATAGAAAACATTCGTGTGGTGTGATTGTTATTTGTTATTATTAAAAATTCCGCAAAGTACGGGCTGAAATATTTAGCAAACGTTCGAGAAAGTGTAATTTTACAGAGAAAATGCTGCGGAAGGTAAAAAAAAGCCGACAGGAAATTCCTGTCGGCTTTAGATTTTAAAACTTAGAGAATTAACATAGATTATTGCATTGCAGGACCAGTAAGAGTTGGATGATACTCTTCACACTGAGCATTGGAAATTACTGGTTCAGATAAGAAACCTTTTCGGTTCTGATTCATTTGAGCACGGTATGCTCCAGTGGTATTCTCTCCGCCACAGTCACCAGCGACTAAACCCCGAACCTGAGCTTCCTCAACTGTTTTCGCTGCCTTCCATGACTGTTCGGTTTGAGACTGACCCCATTGGAAGTCTGCCCCGCCACCGTTTCCAGCGTTGCTTAAGGATCGACCGGCACCAGATCTTATGTTTACCCTGCTTGTAGCGATGCGGTCTGCGGCACCAATTTGCATCTGAGTTCGAAATACAGGGCCTGAAGTTCTAGCAGACATCAAACTCTGGTCTACTTGTCCATAAGCACCCGGTACCATATCGTCAGCACTTGCTGTGCCTACCAAGGCCACCAACCCTAACGCTAGTGTAATTCCTATTAACTTTCTCATTCTTAAGCCTCCCCTAAAAATGATTACTAATTAGCTAAGTACACGAAAAGTTTATAAAATAATACAACTTAATTAGTACCAAGCCTTTTCCACCCATTCATCAGATATATTCTGATGTATTTGTGATTTTTAAGCCGTGGCTTACTAGTAAAAGGCCACGAAACTAAGTATTTATGAGTAAAATTTATAGGCAAAAGAGGTAATTGTCAATAGATAAAATGCTTATATTTTGTAGGAATTATGCTTAATTTTTTTAAGGATGGAAAAAACTGTTAAATTGCATGGTTATTGAAAGTATATAGTCCCAAAAGGAGTTAGAGTATATATATGTTGGTGAGTATTTTTAGATGTTGGCATGTATATTGGAAGGAATTTGGGAGGGAGTTTGCTCAGTCTTATAAAAAGTTTCAAGTGGTGCCAGCTAAAAGCAAATATAATAAAGTGTTTTGCTATATATAATATTTGAATAAAAAAAAGCCGATGGGAACGGCTTGCCCCATCGGCTTAATTCAATAGGATATTTCAGATAATCAACTCTTACTGAAGAGTTTTATGGTTCTCGTGACACTGAGATTGTGGTACTAAAGGCTCTGTCATGAAACCTTTTCGGTTCTGATTCATTTGAGCACGGTATTTCCCATCAGAGTTATCACCTTGACAGTCTGATGCAGTTATACCATGCGCCATAGCTTCTTCGTAGGTCTTAGCTGCTTTCCAAGAATTCTCTTGTTGAGACGAGCCCCACTGGAAGTCTGCTCCACCACCGTTACCAGAGTTACTCAATGAACGACCTGCACCAGATCTTTGATTTATATAGTTTGCATGTGCTCGGTCATTTGCGCCAATTTGTACCTGGGTGCGGAATGCCGTTCCTGAAGTTTTGCCAATATTCATTACTTGAGAAGCAGATAAATTTGTATATGCGCCTGGACGTACGTCATCAGCACTAGCGTTCATTGCGCTGAAGCTCAATAATAAAGATGCTGCTAGAATCGTCATCACTCTTTTCATAATATAAAGTCCCCTTAAAGTTTGGTTGAGGTCTAAACTAATAGAATACTAACAACTTGACTTTATTTAATGTATAGGTGTAATTCTGATTTTTTAATAAACATTATTCTTATAGATGCTAGGGGTTTTCTTATATTTTATTTAATTTATTGAATTATGTTGATTGGTAGTAAAATTTATTAATTTTTTTATAGTTTTATTTTATTGTAAAAAAATTCTTACTTTAAACTTTAGTATTTTGATTGATGTATCTTAAGAAATTTATATGTAATTTTTTTTTAGGTTGGTTTATAATTCTATTTATCAACGATTTTTTCTTCACAAACCACTTATTTGAGCTTGGGTGATGACTATTCAAAATAAATTTTTTTCGGTAGAAGAGGCCAACGCATTTATTCCTAAACTACTGATTGATATTCCAAAAATTCAAGAATTGATGAAAAGTTTAGTTAGCCAATTCCCGGACGTAAGTAAAGCAAGGGAAAAAGCCCAACTAAATGGTGGGAGCTTGCAGGGAGCTGATTACATTAACTGTGTCCTGCAAATCAACTACTTAACTGAAGAGCTTGAAAATAAGGGTTGTATTTTAAAAGGTATTGAGCACGGCCTCGTAGATTTTCCTTCCTTAAGAGGTGGAAAAGAGGTTTATCTTTGTTGGAAAAATCCGGAAAAAAGGATTGAATATTGGCATGATATTTTGTCAGGTTTTAGTGGACGGCAAAGAATATGATCTTATTTTTTTTGGTTAGCTGCTCCTCGGATCATTTTTTTAACAGCTTTAACAATTTTTGGATTACCTGATATAGCGTTTCCCATATTAATTTCCCCCTTAGTACCAGTAAAGTTGGCAAACTCCCCTCCTGCTTCTTGGACTATAATTTTGCATGGGGCAAAATCCCAAATGTAGGCCCATGGGTCGACCATTACATCAATTGCGCCTCTAATTGCCATCAGGTGGCCAAATGCATCAGGGTAGGTTCGGACAATTTCTGCTTCGCGATGAAGCTTATTGTACAAATTGATGCACTTTTTTTCCTTAAAGCAATATTTGTCACCTGTACCGACAAAAGCTCCTTTTAAAATATTGTGACTAGAAACATGAAGACGTTGGTTTCCTGAAAATGCCCCCTTTCCTTTAATTGCCCAGGCAGTCTCATTCAATGCTGGTAAAGCTATAATTCCCATCACAGGATCACCTTTGTGTAGCAGTGATATGAGAGTTGCAAATAAAGGTAAACCACGTATGAAAGAACGTGTTCCGTCTATAGGGTCAATCGTCCATACCCATTCTGATTTTGGGTTTTCCCCGCCAAACTCTTCACCAAGAATTCCATGGTTAGGATAGGCTTTAGATATTTTTTTTCTTAGAATCTCTTCTACTTTTAGATCCGCAATGGTAACAGGACTCAGATCTGACTTGGATTCGACTTTAATATCGGTGCGAAACCAGCGAATGGCTTCTTTGCTTGAAATTTTTAAAAATGATAAAGCCGCGTTTTTAGCTTCTAGCAAGTCCATTTTTAGGCCTCTATATTTTTTGATGGTTATTTTAGTTTGTGTATTGACAGATATATTTTGTTCATTTGTTGTATATTATTAAGATTGCAAATAAAATCTTTTAAAATATAATTGCGATATAAATCTATAGAAAATGTGTGTTTATGAAAGATACAAAATTAATGTTAGCTGTCATAGGTTGTTTTGCTATTGCGGTTTTGTTTATTCTCGTGATTGTTTGGGAGATTAAAAAGTCTATTGACTACGGGCAGAAGGTACGCCAATTATCTGCAAACGTGACCACGACTGTAGTGGATGATAACAGAGATTTTAGTATCTACGAATCAATTGTTGGCACTGACGAGCGAGAAATGATTTTGATTCCCGAAGGCGTCTTCACTAGGGGATCAGAGGCTGGAGGTTTTGATGAAAAACCAGAGCAGGAAATTTACTTGGATGCATTTTATGTAGATAAATATGAGGTTACTGTAAAGGCTTATAATGTTTTTCGAAAAAATGCGAATTATGTTAAGCCATCTTTTCCTTTTTTGCAGGGTGACGATAAAATTCTTGAAACGCCCACTTTTCCAGTAGTAGGAGTTTCTTGGTACGATTCTGTTAATTATTGTAAATGGGCAGGTAAAAGACTTCTAACGGAAGCTGAATGGGAAAAAGCTGCTAGGGGAACACATGGCCTTAAGTATCCTTGGTCGAATAAATTTCTCGAGAAACGCTCTAACTTAGCAGGTAAGGCGGATGGATTTGAGTTTATGGCACCAGTTGGTAGTTTTCCTATGGGTAGGAGTGTGTATGGTGTTCATGACATGTCAGGTAATGTTTCAGAGTGGGTACTAGATCTTTACGATCAGTTTTATTACCAATTGGCGCCAATGATGAATCCAATTGGCCCTGAGAAAGGAAAAAACAGAGTCTATCGCGGTGGGTCTTGGGACTCAAGATCTGTAGATATTCGTACGGCAAAACGTTTTGCCGCAACTGAGGGAAGAAAAGACGCTGTCCTAGGGTTTCGTTGCGGTTTACTCAAAGCTGATTTGAAAGAATAAATGAAATTAATAATGATTTGGTAGTTAGTGTTCGATTGCCTTCGTTGCATAGACCCCTTAATTAAAAAGTTTTATAAACTAGGCGGATCTCCTTGAATCTTCAAGCCAGGTTCTGGATATTAATTTTCTTTTTTTTCTCAGGTGCTACAGGACTTATCTACGAAGTTGTGTGGACAAGGCTTTTAACGCGTGTCATGGGGAATACCCATTATTCCATAGCTACAGTCTTGACAATTTTTATGTCAGGTTTAGCTCTGGGTAGCTATTTAGGCGGGCGCTGGATTGATAGAAGAAAAAATACTCTGTTTTTTTATGCAGTGCTAGAGGGAACTCTTGGTATTTATTGTTTGTTTATCCCGTTTATTATTGACAGTGCTTTTCCTTTATTTGAGTGGATTTACCAATCTCAAACCGAATCATATACCAACGCAAGTTTGTTTCGATTTTTAATTTGCGGGTCGATCCTTCTCATCCCAACCTCCTTGATGGGAGCGACACTCCCCATTTTAAGTAAGTATATATCGCGTAATCCAGCCTTTATAGGTCGAGATGTGGGGAATTTATATTCATTTAATACTTTCGGCGCAGTTTTTGGGGCTTTATCTAGTGCATTTATATTTATGCGAATATGGGGAATTCTTTATACGATTTGGTTTGCCGCTGCCTTAAATATTGTGATTGCCATTGCCGTCTACTTTTTATTTTGTAAGGACGAGGACCTGAAGAAAGATGACCTGAAGAAAGATGACCTAGGTCCAACAAAAAGGTTACCAGAGGTGCCGTCATTACATTCTAATACAGTTTTTATTTTATTGGCATTTGGTTTTTCTGGTTGGTGTGCATTAACATATCAGGTTGCATGGAATCGCATATTATCGCTCCTTTTAGGCTCATCCATTTACGCATTCAGCCTTATTCTGACAACTTTTATTCTTGGGCTTGCTTTGGGAACAATGGTGTTTTCCCATATGGTTAACAAGTTTAAGAATCCACTAGAAGTTTTCGGATTTCTTCAAATGGGAATAGGTATATCGGCTTTGGCTATAATCCCGCTATTCGAAAAAATTCCTTTTATAAATCGTTGGGTTTATCAAAATTTAAGTATGGAATTTGTAACCATACAGTGGTCCGTTTTTCTAGTAATGTTTTGTTTTTTATTTATACCTACATTTTTTATGGGTGGCCAATTCCCTATAGTTATTCGGCTTGTAGTTCTTAAACTAGGTGTAGTAGGGCATTCGATTGGGAAAGTTTACGCTTCTAATACCATCGGCACTATTGTCGGTTCATTTTTAGCGGGCTTTGTGCTCATCCCATGGATTGGTGTTCAAAACACAATTCTTGTTGCTATAGGGATGAATTTATTTATTGGCGCTGCTTTGCTGTTGTTTTCTACTAGTTTTTCTCTAAATAGTAAAATCTACGCATTACCAGCGATTTTAATTCTTTGTTTTTTTTATGGGCGATCATTAGACGCATGGGATAAATCCATTATCTCAAGTGGTTCTTATATGCCTTATCGTATTGGCGATTTAAGTGAGGCAGAAAAAAAAATAAATAAAATTTTATTTTTTAAGGAGGGGACACACACAACTGTTACGACTGAACTCTCGGTATCAGGAAATATTTTTTTGCGAGTTAATGGCAAGACTGATGCTTCTTTAGCTATGGATATGCGAACACAATTACTTTCTGGCTACCTTCCCATGTTCTTACACAATAGACCTGAATCAGTATTGGTTATAGGGCAAGGTAGTGGTATTACTCTGGGTGCAGTAGAGCAGTTTTCAATAAAGTCTGTGGACCTTGTTGAAATATCTTCAGCAGTTATTGAGGGGTCCAGGTTTTTTGATTCTTTTAATCATAATGCTTTGAATGACCAGAGACTTAAAGTAATTCTTGCTGATGGAAGAAATCACGTGGCTTTGGCAGATAAAAAATATGATGTGATTATTTCTGAGCCTTCGAATCCTTGGATATCAGGCGTTGGTGCACTATTTACGGATGATTTCTTTAAATTGATGAAAAAACGACTTAATCGAGGTGGAGTGGCTTGTATATGGGTTCACACGAATATGAGTCCAATGAGCTTTAAATCAGTTGCGCGCACTTTTTCTGAAAACTTCAATAAGGTAACGATGTGGGAATCGATCGTTGGTGATGATTATTTGCTCATTGGATCTGATTCTGAATATAAACTCTCTTATACTGAGATTGATACGCTCTTATCAGATGAGGTTCGCGGTAAGGATCTTTTTAAGATAGGCATTTCAAATGTGAGAGACTTAATGAGTTTATTAATTATGAATAGGGAAGGGCTGCTTCGATTTAGCAAGGGAGCACCAATTCATACTGATGATAATTCACTTTTAGAGTTTAAGGCTCCTCAGTATATATACAAGGATGAAAGGGATGTTCTTGTTCGTCAGTTAACTCCATTTGTTCAGTTAGATGAGTCGATTTTAGACTTTGGTCAATTGAAAGAATCTAAACGCCAAATTGCGTTGAAAGAAATCCAAGCAACAGAGCGATCTGAGAGCCAGATTTCCGAAATAAAGCGCAGAAACAGAATTGATGGTTTTCTCGGTCAAGCAAAAGAAGCTTATAAATTAGGCGATGCGGATCGGGCAATTGGTATTTATAGGAAAACACTTGAGCAGGACCCAGAGAATGTGCTTGCTTGGCTAAATATGGGAAATATTTTAAAGGGTCAGAAACATTTCGAAGCGGCGGAGATTGCCTACCAAAAGACTTTGGAAATCAACCCATTTTATCTGTATGGGAATATAGCTTTGGCACAATTATATTTAGCGTCGAATGCTCCTGAGAAAGCTTTGAATATGTTAAGATCTGTTCGTAAATGGCATAATTTTGACAGCGAAATTAGCCTTTATATGGGGTTAGTTTTTGCTTTTCAGAAAAACACAGATCTTGCAATAAGAGAATTTCAAAATGCTATCAGAATAGATCCAGAGTTTGATTTGCCGTATTATTATATGGGAATTCAATACTTCAATTCTCATCCAAATCTTTCAAAAAAAAATCTAAAAAAGTTTTTAATGTTATCGTCTAAAAAATCAGAAAATAAAAATTTAGTTTTCAAAGCTCGGCAGTTGTTGGGAAAAGTTTAGTTATTTGATAGGTTAGGGTAATTTTATTAAAAAATAATTTGTGTGAGTTATATGCCTCGTAAGATAAAGTTGTTATGGATTTCGTGTATTCTAATAGTTTTTTTTAGTTTTATTTATTTTTCTATTCAAGAAGGTTTTAAAACTCATCAGGGTAAAGAAGAGGCAAGAATTAAGCAAGAATTCCGCATCAAGAAAAAACAGAAGAGGCTAAAGGAGATTGATAATAGACAGACCTTTAAAGTTGATCCTATAAAAAAAATTAAAGAGCTGAATGCTCTTGGTAAATATGAGGATGCTGTTAGATACTCAGAGGGTGCTGCTTTGCTTAATCCAAACCATGCCAAAATATATACATGGTGGGGAATTTCATTGGTAAAGTATGGGCAGAGGGAAGAGGCTAAAGATAAATTTGTGAAAGCGACTAGCCTTGATGCTAGCTATCCCAAAACCTACCTTTACTGGGGCCTTACTTTGGCTATGGATGGAAACCCAAAGGCTGCTATAAAAAAATATGAAAAAGTTATAGAGTTGGACCCAGAAAATAGCAATGCATATGCATATTTGGGAGCTGCTTTAGAGCAATTAGGTGAACACTCAGAAGCTGTAAAAAAAATGGAGCGCGCCCTAGAAATCATGCCAAATAACTCTAGTGTTTTTAGTGTTTTAATAGCTGCCTTGAGTAATCAAAAAAAGTATAATGAGGCTTGGGGCGTTGTTAAAAAGGCGAAAAATGCAAATGTAACGATTCCCGAAAAAGTATTGAGTAAATTAAATAAAGCTTTCCCTAAACCAGCCGACTAGTAGTTTTTTTTATTTTTTTAGGAAATTTACGGATGCTTTTCTTTTTTCTATAATTAAGTTGTGTTATAGTTTTTCTGTTTTTGGCTTAGAACACAGGTTTAAGATATTTGTGTTTTTTTGATTAATCCTAAAGGAGGTTTAGTAGAGTGAAGACAAAAACTTCTTGTGTGCAGGTGATTGGGTACCTTTATCTTTTTTTATCATTTAGCTTTACTCCTACCGCTGATGCCATTGGTTTTTCAGTTGACTCAAAGTGGTCTAATGTAAAGGTCAATCCAATTATCAGCAATGACTTGCATGCCTTTATGTCTCAGGATGCAAAAAAAGCATCTGATCCGATACCAGTTATTTCAAAGCCATCTGCGCTGTCTTATTTGAATTGGCATGATATTGATTGGAAAGATCCTTTTGTTGAGCATGGTCAGCTATCACAAAATAGTTTTGCACTTTCCACTAGGGCTCAAAATTCTGATGCTTTGGGGGCAGATACCTCAATGAAATTAGAATTAAAGATGCCATCGCCATCATCCACTTCCATTATAACATCAGACTCATTTGAAGACTTAGAGGATCCTTTTGCATCAAGATCAGATGCTCCTGATATGTCGGATCCATTTGAAAGTTATAATAGGGCTATGTTTGGTTTTAATGAAGGATTTTATAACAATATTATGGAACCAATTGTTAGAGAATATCGAGACAATGTACATGAAAATGTTCGTATCGGGATAAGTAATGTTTTTGGTAATGCTATGGCACCTCTTAAATTAGCAAGTACAATTCTCCAAGGTGATATTGATAAGTCATCCAGAGTTATTGGCAGAACAATAATAAATACAACCATAGGCTTAGGCGGTTTGTTTGATGTTGCTGATAAGGCTTTTGGTATAAAAGATGTAAATGAGGACCTTGATCAAGTGTTAGGCTCATATGGAATTCCTACAGGGCCGTACGTCATGTTACCTCTTTTTGGTCCTTCAAGCTTACGTAATATTGTTGGACGAGCTGGTGGTATGTTTTTAAGTCCAACCTTTCACTTTGCCCCAGGAGTAGAAGTGGGAGGAGCTTTGACTGTGGCCGAGCAAGTCAACGATACTTCATTCATAGTTGATGACATCCAGCAACTTGAGGATAGTACTATTGATAAATACGAAAGTATCAGAGATTTTTATGGTCAATATCGAGATCGTTTGGTTAAGGAGTAAGCTTTATGGGCTCTTGCTTAAAATGTAAACACATCAATTTAGTGAAATACTAAAAAAATTTTCTAAATTACTTCAAATAATTTTTTGGCAGCTTCTTTTTTAATTAATTTTGATTGTTACGGATAAGTCAGGACTTGTTGTAAAGCTATTATCACACGCCCCGTCATCAAACCTAACCTGCATTCCACCTTCCAAACCTGGGAAAATTTTATGGCGTGATAGCTCCCACTTGTCACTTCCCCGATAAAAACCAGTTATCGAAAAAGATTGGCTCGTTAAACTTGATCCGGGTATTTCAAATGATTCACCTGCTTGTTTTATAACTGAACCCATGCTTTTTTGGCCGACGAACCATTCAACTTTATATCTTTGCCTTGCGTCAGCATCCTGTGAAGAGGAAAAAAGAGCTTTTCGGTTTTTATATAACGAAAAATATGCAGGGCTTAAGCTTCCGTCACAACTTGCTTGAGCCTTTGCAGGAATGATAATGCTAAATAACAAGACGAAAAAAAAACACATCACTGTAATATTTTTCATAAAATAGTCGTTAATTGTTTGTGGTTGTTTATTTACAAAAATTCAAATTATAGTTAAGTACTTTTTTTGACTATAACATTAAACTATTGTTAATTAGTTAAATTAGTAATACTTTGGATTTTATCACGAACTTTACGAGGTTTTATTTTGGATAAATTTAAGCATACCAATAGATTAGTAAAAGAAACCAGCCCATATCTTTTACAACACCAGCATAACCCAGTTGATTGGTATCCATGGGGTGTCGAAGCACATGAAAGAGCTAAGACTGAGGATAAACCTATTTTTTTGAGTATAGGTTACTCTTCTTGCCATTGGTGTCATGTTATGGCTCATGAATCATTTGAATGTGAGAAAACTGCTCACATCATGAATGAGAAATTTATTAATATAAAAGTTGATAGAGAAGAGAGGCCGGATATTGATGCCGTTTATATGAAGTCAATTATTGCGCTAGTAGGACAGGGGGGGTGGCCAATCAGTCTTTTTTTAACTCCTGATTGCAAACCATATTTTGGCGGTACATATTATCCATCAACTACTAAGTATAATAGACCTGGGTTTTCTCAGGTTCTGGAGAAAGCGTTTACTCTTTACAATGAACAAAAAAATGACTTAGTAACACGTACGCAAAAAATTTTAGAAAAATTATGTCTCCCTGAATCAAGCTTTGATGCAGGATTGATTAGAGCTCATGGATTGATTGACGAGGCCGTTCACATTATGGAAGAGAGGTTTGATACGGAAGAAGGAGGGTTTGGATCAGGAATGAAATTTCCTGAACCTATGAATTATACAATGTTATTGAGACACTGGGCTAGAACTGGATCAGATGAATCTATACAAATGCTTGATAAAACTCTCACAAAGATGGCAGGTGGAGGTATGTATGATCAACTTGGTGGCGGGTTTCATCGTTATTCTACTGACAGGCATTGGCGAATACCTCATTTTGAAAAAATGCTCTATGATAACGCTCTTTTAGCTAAGCTTTATATTGATATGGCTCAGGCAACGAAACAAGACCTTTATAGCGAGGTACCCCAGGATATATTTAAATACATTCTTTGTGAAATGACATCACCAGAAGGTGCTTTTTATTCTAGTCAAGATGCAGACACAGATGGAGAGGAGGGGCGTTATTACTTTTGGGAGATGAAAGAACTTCTTGACCTACTTGGTCCCCGAAATGCCAAGATTATGTCGCGTTATTTTGGTGTTGTACCCTCCAAGGGAACAGCACGCAAAAATGTTCTATACATAAAAGAATCGATTGAAAACTTAGTAAAACTGGAAGAAATTGCAATATTTGAATTAGATCATATTATACGAACATCTAAAGAAACATTATTACAAGCTAGAAAAAAAAGGGCTAGACCTTTTACAGATAAAAAAATAATTACAGGTTGGAATGCACTTATGATAACAGCTTTTGCTTCTGGTTATATGGTTTTACATGGGAAAAACTATTTAGAAGTAGCAATCCGTGCAGGGGAATTTTTATGGAATAATATGTGGACAGAAAATAATATTTTGCTTCGTATTTATAGTAATGGAGAAAGTAAAATTGATGGCTGTCTAGAAGACTATGCATATTTTCTTGAAGCATTAATTGCACTTTATGAGGCATCTTTTGATCTATTATGGATTGAGCGTGCGAACCAAATTGCCACTAAGATGATTGATGAATTTTATGATGAAAAGGATGGTGGATTCTTTATGTCTGGTCTTTCATCAGAGGTTCTTATAGCAAGATTAAAGAATTCCGCCGATGAAGCAATTCCGTCAGCTAATGCAATTGCAGTTTTATCCCTTATTAAGCTAGGGCACCTTCTAATCAATAAACGTTATCTCGATATCGGTACAAACTCTGTGAATGCCTTTAAACAGAAAATCGAAAAGAATCCAGCAGCGCATTCCGGAATTTTGGCAGCTGCTGATTTTGTGGCATGTTCTACTACAGAGGTTATTTTTTCTGGTGTTTTGAAAGATCCTGCTTTTAAGGATATGCAGGATGCTTTACATCAAGATTATCGCCCCAACAAGATTGTTGCATGGAATGAAAATGATCAGGCTTCAAATCTAATCCCATTAGCGGAGGGGAAGGTCACCGTTAATGGGATCTCTTCAGTTTATGTTTGTCAGGAAGAGGCTTGCCATCCACCGGTAAGCTCGGGGAAAGCACTAATTAGCCTACTTAAACCACCTCCAGAGATTCGGCTTAATATCTTCAATTATGATAAGCAAATCAAGGATACTGAAATCAAAGAGCAGGGAAAGTTTCTTGGAGTCATGGATCAAATTTTCAGGCAATCTGGGTTAAAAAAATGAAGTTTGCTCAGGTGAGAGTTTGACGGATCTTTTGAATGCACATTACCCTACTACAAAAAATAATTAAAAAAATAACTATTTTATCCATTTTACTAACTATGGCTGTAAATAGTTTTATCGGTTTGAGGTTGGTTAGGTAGTGACTTCGAGAAATTCTATATACAGACCTATAATTTTAAAAATATTGATATATCAGAGGCTTAGGTTATAATGTATAAATTCTTAAACTGTTAAATTTTCAAGGAAAGCATACTATGGCAATCGACAGCAAAGAGCTTGATGATTTTATGCCAGCTACTGAATTAGAGTGGTCTGATACCGCTATTGCGCGTATGAAAAACGTTCCTTTTTTTGTGAGAAAGAGTGTTGTGCGTGGGATTGAGCAATATGCGAAAGATAAGAGTGTTAGTCTAATTGATGATGATATTGTTTCTCGTGCTCGTCAGGAACGCGAAGGTGGTGCCATTGAAGAAGCAAGAAAAAAGAAGGCATCTAAAGTTGAGTCTGAAACTGTTGCCCCAGAAGATGAAATCAAACGGCAGTTCGTGAATTTTGCCTTTTATAAATTAGATCCTTCATTCCGTAGGTTGCCAAAAGAAAGAAAAGAAGCAGCAAAAAAAGAATTCCTTGACGTCCTAGAAGAATACGACTCTAACAATGATATGATACTTCTTGGATATACAATGGTGGGTATTAGAGCTGACGTGGATATTATGTTTTGGCGGATAAGTTATGAAATGGAAAACTTTCAAAAAATGACCACCCGTATGTATCAAACTGACCTTGGTAGTTTTTTAACACCTAGTTATTCATATTTATCTCAGACTAAACGGTCAATGTATCAAGATATGTTTAATCCAGAGCATGAAGAGGATCGAACTCATATAATTCCTGGAAAGGCAAAGTACCTTTTTATTTATCCGTTTGTTAAGACTAGAGAATGGTATCTTCTTACTCAGTTCACTCGGCAAGGGATAATGGACGAGCATATTTATGTAGGAAATAAGTATCCGTCTGTAAAATTAAATACTAGCTATTCTTTTGGTATTGATGATCAAGAGTTTGTTGTGGCATTTGAGACTGACTATCCGCAGGATTTTGTAGACTTAGTTATGGATCTAAGAGAGACACAGGGAAGTCTTTATGTTGAGAGAGACACACCCATATTTACTTGTGTGGCAAACTCTTTGGAGGATACTATTAGTAGTCTAGGGATATAAAACCGCAAAAGATAAAAAAAAGGAACTGTGACATTTGTCACAGTTCCTTTTTTTATTTAAATAAATCCTTTAAGGCTATACTCTTAACTGTTACCAACTATTTTTACAAAGGCTTAATATGTTTGCAAGAGTTTCTTTTAAATCCTTTCTGTGAACCACATTGTCAATTAATCCATGATTTAATAGAAATTCTGCGCGTTGAAATCCCTCTGGAAGTTTTTGTTGAATCGTTTGTTCAATTACGCGAGGGCCTGCAAAGCCGATTAATGCTCCTGGTTCTGCAAGAATAATATCCCCAAGCATCGCAAAGCTTGCTGAAACCCCTCCAGTTGTTGGATCAGCTAATATTGAGATATAAGGCAATCTTTCATTTGCTAGTTTGCTGAGAGCAGCAGAAGTTTTAGCCATCTGCATGAGGGATAAAATACCCTCCTGCATACGTGCACCGCCAGAACAGGAGAGAATGATTAAAGAAGATTGATTTTTAATTGCCCTTTCAATAGATCTAGTTATTTTTTCTCCAACCACGACACCCATGCTACCTCCCATAAAACTAAACTCAAAAACGCAAATTTCTACCTGATGGTTTTTAATTAAGCCTGTTCCAGAAATAATCGCATCTAAATGCGTCCCTTTTTTTAAATAGGTGCGCAATCTTTCTTTGTATTTTTTACTATCCTTAAATTTAATCGGATCGGTCGAAATTAAATCTATATCCGATTCAACAAATGTACCTTCATCTAATAGTTGATTTATTCGCTGCTTTGCGCTTATTCTGAAATGATAGCTACATTGAGTGCATACGCGGAGGTTTTTTTCGAGATCCGCAATGAATATATTACCCTTGCAATCAGGGCATTCAACCCAGAGTTCACCATTAGTAAAGTCTGTTTTCCTAAGAGTTGTTTTGGATTTGATTTTGTCTATCCAAGACATGGCTTCATTTTCATCTAAAGGTTAAAAATATTAATAGAATTGAATGTTACTAGGTTTAGTTTTATTGATGTAGAATTTCATCTAAGCCAATTTATGACTGCTTTATGTCATCCGGAACCGCATTCAGCTTAGTTTTTTGAGATGACCATTCTCCAATTGGGCCAAAAATTGTATAGCCGAAGCTTATTAGAAATAGAGCGATTTTTGGTATGGTAGCAAGTATGTATAAAACTAGTACAACTAAAAGAAATCTTGTAAAAGATACTCTTTTGCGAAACTCAAATTTTTTAAAGGCAGGGTACTTAATGTTACTAACCATTAGGAATGCAAGAATATAAACTACGACTACCATGAATCCAGGGTGCACTCTCGAACCGAATAAATCTTCAAATGCAATTATAATTGATGCAATAACAGCCGCTGCAGCAGGCGTTGCTAGCCCGATAAAGTGTTGACCTTGTATGTCAGGTTTCGTTGTATTAAACCGTGCCAAGCGAAATGCAGAACAAAGTAAATATAAAAAAGCGGCCATCCAGCCTATCCGCCCAAATGGTTTTAATACCCAGGCGTAGCAAATAAATGCGGGAGCCATTCCAAATGATATGACATCTGCCAAGGAGTCATATTGCATTCCGAAAGCGCTTGTGGTTTTGGTCATTCGAGCAATTCTACCATCAAGGACATCGAATATTATAGCTAATACGATTGCCCAGGCCGCAAGGTAGTATTTTTCATTAAGTGCTGCAATAAATGAATAGAATCCGCAGAACACGTTTCCTGTTGTAAAGAGGCTGGGTAGAATGTGAATTCCTTTTCTTGGATTCATCAATGACTCTCTTTAGTTTAGGTTGAGGTACCCAATAACACTTTTTCCACCACTAACACGGTCCCCAATATTTACGGATAATTTAGTGTTTTCTGGTAGTAAAATATCTACGCGAGATCCAAATCTAATTAATCCATATCTTTGACCTAACTTATAGGTATCACCTTTTTTGGGCCAACAGACAATTCGTCGTGCGATAAGACCGGCAATTTGTTTTACAAAAATATGCGATTGCCCATTATTAATCATGATAATATTTTGTTCATTATCCAACGATGCTTTAGGATTAAACGCTGCGAGAAATTTCCCTGGGTTGTAACGGATATCTTCAATAGTCCCTTCAATAGGTACTCTATTTATATGAACATTGAATACAGATAGAAAAATAGTTACGCGTTTACATGACTTACCATTAATTGGTTCTCTTTCTGAGATTATTTCTGTGACTTTTCCATCAGCTGGAGAAACTATTACATTAGGTTCTTTTGGAATTGTACGTTCTGGATCGCGAAAAAACCAAGTAACAAATAAAAATCCCAGCCCAAAAATAATAGCTGCCCAATTAAATGAAAGTAAAAACATAAAAACAGTACTGACTAGCAGGGGTAGGATAAAAATTAAACCATCTTTGGCTAGGGGGATTTTCATAATAATTCAGTCAATTGCCTTTAAATAGTTTTGGAGGTGCAATTAATTTTTTATTTTGCTATTTTATTTTTTTTCCTACAAAAGGCATCATCTTGCGCAATTTTTCACCAACAACTTCTATTTGATGTTCAGAATCCTGTTTTAACCTGGCATTAAATACAGGACGGTTAGCTTGATTTTCTAAAATAAATTCTCTGGCAAAACTCCCGCTTTGAATTTCTGCGAGAACTTTTTTCATTTCATCTCGGGTAGACTGTGGAATAATTCTTGGTCCTCTAGTCACATCTCCATAGGCAGCTGTAGTGCTGATAGAGTAGCGCATATTTCCAATACCACCTTCATAGATCAAATCAACAATTAATTTTAGTTCATGCAGACATTCGAAGTAGGCTAAATCAGGATTGTAGCCTGCCTCAACTAGCGTGTCGAAACCCGCTCGAATAAGTTCCGTTACCCCACCACATAAAACTGCTTGTTCTCCAAAAAGATCTGTCTCTGTTTCTTCTCTAAACGTAGTTTCAAGAACGCCTGCACGCGTACCACCTATTCCTTTAGCGTATGCTAGGGCTATCTTTTTTGTTTTTTTGGATACATCTTGATGAATAGCCATTAAACATGGGACACCAGCACCTTGTTCGTATGTTCTTCTGACTAAGTGTCCGGGGCCTTTTGGAGCTATCATAAAAACATCTACTGAGCTTGGAGGTACTACTTGTCCAAAATGAATGTTAAATCCATGCCCAAAAGCAATTGCGTCGCCTTTTTTTAGGTGAGGGGCAATTTCATTGTCATACATTGCACGTTGTTTGTCGTCTGGGATAAGAATCATTATTATGTTTGAAACTTTTGCTGCCTCAGCTACAGTCATAACCTTTAAACCATCTTTTTGGGCCCTTTTCCAAAAAATACTTTCTTTGCGCAACCCAACTACAACCTTAAGGCCACTGTCATGTAAGTTTCTTGCATGTGCATGCCCTTGGCTTCCATAACCAATAATGGCGATAGTTTTATTTTTTAAAATCTTGATGTCCGCTTGTCGGTCATAATAAATACTTGGCAATTTCGTTCTCCTTTTTCATACTTTTTAATTGTTTTTTTATATTTTGAGATTTTTTTAGATGTGACTAATTTATGGATTTAGTACCTCGGCTTATAGCAATGCGCCCAGACCGAACAATTTCTTTAATCCCAAGTGGTTTAAGTAAGTCTAGAAACCCTTTAATTTTTCCCTCATCACCAGTAATTTCGACTGTGTAATTATCATGATTCACATCAATTACTTTTGCCCGAAATATATCCACAATACGTAAAATTTCCTCACGAACACGGGCCTCAGCATTCATTTTTACTAGTATTAATTCTCGGTCAACGAAGTGCTCTTCGGTCAAATCAATGACTTTGATAACATCTACCAGTTTGTTAAGCTGTTTCGTGATTTGTTCAATTTTTTTATCATCCCCACGCGTAATAATAGTCATTCGCGAAATTCCAGACTCATTTGTTTCGGCAACGTTTAGGCTTTCGATATTAAAACCGCGTCCACTAAAAAGACCTGAAATTCTTGAAAGTACACCAAATTGATTTACAACGAGGACAGAGATTGTATGTTGCATTAATTCAAAGAGTTAGGTGGTATAATTATTATGCATGCTATATGAAAATTTAATATATCAGAAACGTTTTGTATTTACCATTATATTTCCGTCCTATTTTTAGTCTAAGTTGTTGGATTTTTTCTCTTTGGGCCTTAGTTTATGAAAACAAAATACCTATCCAAAGTCCTTAGGTATCTTAGAAAATCGATTAAATCTTGGCCTATTCCCGTCTTAACATCAATAAGTTATCAGCAAAACCCTTTCATGGTATTGGTGGGTTGCCTTCTTAGTTTAAGAACCAGAGATGAAGTTACGGATGCTGCTTCTAAAAGATTATTTGCTCTTGCTAGAACCCCAAAAAAAATATTAGATTTGAGCCAGGAACAGATAGAAACTGCAATTTACCCAGTTGCTTTTTATCGTAATAAAACCTCATGTTTGTATGAAATTTGTAGATTTATTCTTAATAAAAATAAAGGCAAAGTTCCTGATACATTGGACGAGTTAACTAAACTAAGAGGAGTTGGTCGTAAAACGGCGAATATGACTTTGGTTCTTGGTCATTGCAAACTTGGCATTTGCGTTGATATTCATGTGCATCGGATAGTGAATAGATGGGGTTACGTTCAAACCAAGACACCAGATGAAACAGAAGCAGTACTAAGAAAAAAGCTTCCAAAGCGTTATTGGAAAGAAATTAATAATCTTTTGGTTAGCTTTGGGCAAAATATTTGCAAGCCACAATCACCTTACTGTAGCAAATGTGGGGTTTTAGAGTATTGTAAACAGGTAGGGGTAAATCGTAATCGTTAAGTTGTCGTGAGTTACGTCATAACTTTCCAATCATTTTTTTTTGTATAGTGATAAGCTGCTTGATTCCTTTATCAGCTAAAGTAAGCATAGCTTTCATTTGTTTGTCTGTAAAGGGTTCGCGCTCAGCCGTGCCTTGTATTTCTACAAATCCACCACTCCCAGTTTTTATAATATTTAAGTCCACATCAGCTTCTGAGTCCTCGGAATAATCCAAGTCTAAAAGATTTTTTCCGTCTATTACTCCCACACTTATAGCAGCCACATAATCGCGAATAGGAATTTGATCTATAAGTTTATCCTTTCTCAACTTCTTCATTGCTAGCATTAAAGCAATAAATGACCCCGTGATAGAGGCACAGCGGGTCCCGCCATCTGCTTGGATTACATCACAATCAATCCACACTGTTCGTTCCCCTAGTTGTTCGAGATCTACAATGCTACGTAGTGAGCGCCCTATGAGTCTTTGAATTTCTTGCGTGCGACCGGAGAGCTTTCCCCTGGATGCTTCTCTAGCTGTTCTTGTGTGTGTTGATGAAGGAAGCATTGAGTATTCAGCAGTAACCCAACCTTGACCTTGACCACGAAGGAATGAAGGAACTTTATCGTCAATGGATGCTGAACAGAGGACGCGGGTACCACCCATTTGAAAAAGGACCGAACCATGGGGGTGAATGATGTAGTTTTTTGTGACTTTTATCTCTCTCACTTGATTAAAAGTACGGCCGTTTAATCTTGGCATTATTATTTTCCACTTTAAATTAGATTATTGTTAAGTAACTATTTGACTACCCAGTAATATTCAATTATTGAGCTAACGAGGTCGTGAAAATATCAGGTTGTAGATTAATTTTCAATAGTCATTCTGATTTAAGTATTTGAAAAAGTTTAAATATTAATTTAATGCATTACTTCTCTAAACCTTGTGAATATGCGAAATATTTGATATTAATAGACTAATTAGAATAATGAGGTGACAGATGGACTCGTATTTTGAAAAAGGAGTAGTTTTAACAGGAACACTTTGGGTGAAAGGCAATGTCCACTTTGGTGCTCATCTGACGGGTGATCTGCATTCTAATGATCATCTGGTTATAGGCCAATGGGGCTATGTGAAGGGCGATATCCATTCCTACGACCTTTCAAATGGAGGTAAAGTTGAAGGTAATATTTTTTCTGAAAATAAAACAGCTTTATTGAAAGGGGGCCAACTGACAGGTGATATTTCTACATATCAATTAGTTGTTGATGAGGGCGCTGATTTTGGAGGGCGTTGTAAAATGGTTGATGCCCCACATGAGCAAAAGGTAAGGGAGCCTCTGATTAAGAATAGCCCAGATATTAAAAATTTCTTAAAGCAAGAAACAAAAACAAAAAAAATAGCGCAAGAAGAGCATACTGTGGCAAGCATTTTTGAGCGGTTAATACTTTTTAGTAGGTTCCCAAAATTGGCTGGAATACTCATGATAGGTTCAATATTTGTCGGGGCTTTTATTTTTTTTAAACCCAAACTGAACGATCATCAAGATTCAATTCAAGCTGGATATACTTTGCTTGATGAAGGGCGTTACGAAGAAGCCGAGATAGAATTCAGGAGTGCTTTGAAAAAAACTCGAAATTCTTCAGAGCTTTATGCGGGGTTAGGGGAGACTTTTCTTCGCAGAAAGCTTTATGCCGATTCAATTTCCTTCTTTAAACGGTCTTCAGAGCTAAAACCATCAAATGCTAGTTATAAAATTAGCTTAGCTAGAGCCTATCAATCATTAGGACAAATGGAAGATGCTGAAAAATATTTTAAGTTAGCGATCGATACAAATCCTCCTAAAGCAGATTCCTTTTACAACTATGGCTTGTTCATGGAAAATAAAGGAGAAATTAAGAAAGCTATTAGAAGTTATCGCAAGGCTCTTGAGCTAGACAAAGAATTCGTAAAGGCTCGCATATCCTTAGCAAAACTATTCGAACAATCTGGGCAATTAAATGGTGCAATAACTCAATACACACGAGTCTTAAAATATGATGGAGGAAATGCGGCCCTTCACTTGAGATTAGGGCGCTTGCTTTTGAATTCGAATGATTCATCCAAAGGAGTTTTTCATCTTAACAAAGCGGTTAAACTCATGCCCCAGAATTTTCAAACACGAGTTAAGGTTGCTGAGTTAATGAGGGAGAAGGGTATGCTAGATAACTCTATTGTTTCGTATGACAAAGCGGCTTCTCTTAAACCAAATAATGCTGAGGTGCAATCTAAACTAGGAAAAGCTTACTTTGAAAAAGGAAATATAGTTGAAGCTTTGAAAGCTTATGAAAAATCTATCAAGATAGATCCTCAAATTGCCGAAAATCAGTATCAACTAGGAAAACTACTTGTTCTAGAAAAACAATTTAAAAAAGCTCAAGAGGTGTTAAGTAAAGCTCTTTCTTTACGTAACGACCATGCCCCAACTTATTATCAACTAGGTCTTATCTTTTTAGCGGAGGCTAACTTTATTGAGGCTGAAGATGTACTGAAGAATGCAATTATGCGAAAAGGAGATAATATTGAATATATATTAGCTCTCGCAAAAGCTGAAGTTGGGATCAAAAAATATGATATTGCACTTG
The DNA here is from genome assembly GCA_018697205.1 of Nitrospina sp. GTDB lineage: Bacteria > Nitrospinota > Nitrospinia > Nitrospinales > VA-1 > Nitromaritima. Next base: position 81,466 of record JABHTG010000037.1, read on the forward strand.
GCAGACTCCTTAATCTTAAAAAAAAGTACCCTAAAAGCATAGATTTGCTTTTCTCATTATGTACGGTTTATAGCAAAAAAAGTTTTTACACATCAGCCATAGGTCATTGTGAGAAGGCATTGTTAATTGATCCTGAAGGCATTGAGGTAATGAATCGTCTTGCTTGGCTTTATGCAAAAAAAAGGACGAGGATTGATCGTGGACTGGGACTGATCAAAACAGTTAATAAAATGCAACCTAATAGTCCAAAGTATATAGATACTTTATCGGAACTATTATTCGCTAAGGGAGATGTAATAGGCGCGATAAAAACTATTAAAGACGCTATTCGCCTCGACCCTGATAATCAATACTATAAGCAGCAAATGAGGAGATTTGAGGCCTTTTCTTCAGATTCTTTTGATGATTAAAAGTCATAAGAGTCCCGTTCCTTTTAATCCAATATATGATACGTAACACAAGCATAAAATAATTCCGTCTCGTTTTCTGATACTACGTCCCATTCGAATTAGTAAAAAAAGCAAGCAGGTTAAAGATGTTGTGAAAATAAGATCGGTATCGATTCTTTCAATAATTCTAAATGGATGAATTGATGAAGCAGTGCCAATTACCATAAGGATATTAAATATATTACTACCAAACACATTTCCAATTGCCATTTCACCTTGACCTTTCTTAGCAGCGATTATAGAAGAAGTTAATTCTGGAAGACTGGTACCTAGCGCAATAATACTTACTCCAATAAACCATTCGCTGGCACCCAACATCCGGGCAATTTCGACTGAACCGTCAATTATCCAATGTGCACCGATAATTAACATCCCTATACCAATTAATACAAAAAAGGTATGCAATAGTGGATTTCTGTTGTTTTTATATAAATCATTATCTGATAAATCAGTTTCTATATTTTCTTTTGTTCTAAATGATCTCCACAGATAAACACATAAAAGGCAGATCATGATTAATCCTTCAACTCTGCCTAAATAGTTGTTCCATGCAAAGATAAGAATAATAAACGTGGTAATAATTAAAGGAGGAGATTCATTTCTGAATCTTTGTTTCTCAATTTTAAGAGGCACTATTAGGGCAGTTAAACCAAGGACTAGTCCAATATTTGCTATGTTACTTCCTATGATATTACCCAAGGCCAAGTCCCCTGACCCTTGAAAAGATGCCATAAGGGAAACTGCTAATTCAGGGGTTGAAGTCCCAAAACCTACTACGGTAGCTCCAATTATAAATGGACTTAGCTTTAAGTATTTTGCTAACTGGAGGCCACCCGTTATAAGTAACTCTCCACCATAATAAAGAAAAATTAAGCCAATTAAAATTAACCCTGAATTAATAAGCATTTGGATAGTATTTGGTAATTATTTTTAATAAATCTGACTAATGAATTTTTATAAATATATATTATCGTTAATAGAAGGGCTATACATAAAAAGACGCCATAGATGGGCGTCTTTTTATGTATATAATTAATTAAAGTTTATTGAACTATTCACATTCCAACGGAACAGTTTAGTGGTTACTACTCCCTTCTTTTTGATGGTTGGAAGTACGTTTATTACTTTCATAAGATCCATGGCTCTTATCGTAGTCAGGGCTTTTTTCTTTAGTTGAACTACCGCTTCCTTCCTCTAAATTTTTGGAAAAAGATTCATTAGATTTATGATTATCATGTCCATTATAGTTCCAATGATTTTTGAGGTATGACTTAAAGCCACTTCCTTCTTCATGTATCTTTGAATTAGAGCCTTTTGAATCACGTTCATTTTTTAAATGTTGTTCTCCATCATGAGAAAAGGTGGAGTTTGCATTAAATATAAAAAATACAAATATTATTAATGGTATGTGAAAATTTTTTTTATTCATAAGTTGGTTGTGAAAATTATTAATGTAAATAGTTAGACCCTAAGGTAAGCGCTAATACCTAGTTGTAAACTTTAACAATATTAATTTTTTATAAGGTTTTATTGCTTATAATCCTGCCAGATAGGGCTTGTTTTTTTTGCCTGGATTTAATAATGGATTTTTCTTAGAGTTTAAGTAAGTAAAAGTAATATTTTATTGAAATCGAATAAAACTATTTTTAAATCCATGATTAGTTATATCTTTTCTGACTTGTTGAGCTTTTATTTTTGTTGCAAGTCCTTTGGAGAGGACTGTGTAGACATTTCTATCGATTTTGATTATTTTTTTATTTAATTCGTGCCCACTTTTTTTTAGTTTTTTGATAAACCTATTTGCTTCCTGTTCTCTGTTAAATAGTCCTAACGACAAATTGTAAGTTGTACCACTTTTTTTAATTGATGGTGTGATACCGAGAGATTTAAAATTCGAGACACTTGAAATAGCATTATCTTTATTGGTAAAGTTTTCTGAGAACACTTGATGTTTTATTATTTTTATATTTTGTGTGTATATCTTTGCTTTAATCCCTATAGAGTTAAGAGATTTTACAACCTTCTCGGCATTATTTTTGATGGAAAATGCACCTACCTGAACGAAGAATTTTTTTCCTTTAGTTGGTGCTTGTTCTTTTTTAGATAAACCTTGAAGAGTGGGTTCATTTTTTGTTAAGTAGGAATTTGCTCGGTCTTTAGAGCTGCTTATCTTTTTTAGTGGTGAGTTTTCATTTTTGTTTATTTTAGATTTATGGTTTTTGAGGTCAGTTTTTTCTGTGAAATACTTGAAATGTGATCCGTTTTCAGAAGTTAAGGTTGTTTGTTTAATTATAGACTGTTTGTTTTGAGTGTATATTAGGATAAGGAGTGCAATTCCTATTGAAGAAATAATAGTTATTTTGGAGTTCTTTATTCTTATTTTTTTAGTAGTCTCCATTTCATGTTTAACTTGTATTTCACCACTTAGAGTGTCTAGACGCTTATTGTATTTTTCCCAATCTTCATTTGTATCTTGCAATTCGAGCATGGATTAATTTTTTTCTAAAATTATTTAGAATGGTAGTTTATCAATGGCCAGTTTTATAGGACAACAGTAAAACATGATGATAGGATATCTCTTGTAAATGATATGAATAATGGAATAGTAAAGAACTTACTGACTATAATGACCTATTTGTCCTTATATATCAATATGTTTTGCAACTTCCTATAATTTAATTATGCCTAGATAATGGACATAAATAAAGATATTGATTTGTCAGTCAAGTTGGGTCCTATGCTTTTTGCAAACCCAGTTATTGCTGCTTCAGGTACTTTTGGTTATGGTATTGAATTTGATCCCTTTGTGGATTTGAATAAATTAGGGGGTTTTTGTACTAAAGGTTTGTCCATGAAACATAAAACGGGGAATCGTTTTCCACGTATGATAGAGACTGCTTCTGGTATGTTAAATGCCATAGGACTTGAGAATATTGGTTTGGATAGATTTGTAAATGAAAAATTACCATTATTAGATAAATCTGAAACGCGACTGATAGTTAATTTTTTTGGTGAGACAATAACTGAGTATGTGGAACTTGCTGTTGAATTATCTAAATTGAAAAGAGTTGATGCACTAGAGATGAATGTTTCATGCCCTAATGTAGAAAAAGGAGGAGCACGTTTTAGTTCAGACCCGGTGATCCTTAAACAAGTCGTAGAATCTGTTCGAAACGTAACCAGTAAGTTCTTAATTATAAAACTTTCGCCCAATGTTAAAGATATAACTGAATTGGCTTTGGCTGCTCAAGATGGTGGCGCAGACGCTCTGTCATTGATCAATACTTTTGTGGGTTTAAAGATAGATGTTGAATCAGGAAAACCGTGGCTAGCAAACACAATAGGTGGGGTTTCTGGACCAGCTATTAAACCCATGGCGCTCTCTATGGTTTGTGAGACCGTTCGCGCTGTAAAAATTCCCGTTATAGGCATTGGGGGTATCTCATCGGTAGAGGATGCATTAGAGTTTTTAATTGCAGGAGCAAGTGCGATACAAATAGGAACAGCCAATTATATAGATCCATCTATTACGATGAAAGTAATTGAAGGTCTTTATGATTATTGCAAAAAAAATAACTTAAAATCATTGGCAGGATTACCTTTATTAAATAAATGATTAGTTTGATATCTATTGAATAAAAATTCTGGGAACGCGTTTGCCGACTCCACAAAGAATTTCGTAGGGAATGGTATTTGCTTTTGTCGCTAACTCTTCTACTGTTATAGCGCTATTTTTTTGATTTCCAAAGATTACAACCTCCTCCCCCATCTCTACTCCTGGTAGATCGGTTATGTCAATTAAGCACATATCCATACAGATAGTTCCAACTTGTTTTACTCGTCTTCCTTTTACAAGTAGTTCCATATTATTTGAAAGGTGACGGCTTAGCCCATCAGCATAACCTACAGGAATTGTCGCGATACGCGTGCCACTTTTTTTTGTTATATAACGACCGCCATAGCTTATAGGGACGCCTTTACATAATGTCTGAATTTGCATGATCTTGGTTTTCCAACTCATAACAGGACGGAGTTTGGTAGTCTTATTTTCCTTTGCTAACAAATTAAATATTGAGGTTATAGTGGGGGATGGAAAAGAACCAAACAAACTGATACCTGGTCGGACTAAATTAAGTCTACTTTCGGGGAAGCGTATTAACCCTGCGGTGTTTGCAGTATGAAAAAGAATGTCTTTTTTTATGCTAGTCATTTTTGAAAATTTAGTCGTAGATAGTTTCTTTAATAAATTTAAAAAAAGAGATATTTGGTGGTTTGTTACTCCGGGGTCTTCTTCATCGGCGCTGGATAAATGTGTGAAAACTCCATGGATTTGTAGGTTTTTGCAAGTTATGACATTTTCCATTAGCTTTATGAATGAGTTTGGTTGCACTCCCAGTCGTCCCATACCAGTATCAATCTTTATATGAACGCCAATACTTTTATTGGCATGTTCTGCTTTTCTCGAAATAGCGTTCGCCATAACTGTATTGGAAAGACTGGTGGAAAGATTGTACTTGATCAAATCTTCAATCTCATCTGGATAAATGCCTCCAAGAATAAGAATAGGGGAAGTAATTCCATTTTCACGCAACTCTATACCTTCTTGAATTATTCCAACGCCTATGTAGTCAACTTGTTCTTGGATGGCAGCGCGCGCGCATTGAATTGCACCGTGCCCATATGCATCTGCTTTGATTATTGCCATAGTTCTGGTATCAGGCCCTAAAAGTAATTTAATAGAATGTAGATTATGTCGAAATGAAGCGAGGTTGATTTCAGCAAAAGTAGCTCGGTTTAGAGTCATTATAGAAAAAAATAGAAAAGTTATTATGGTTATAAAAATTCCTAGGGGGGAACATGAAGTTTTTTGTCAACTTATTCTCTGCGACTCCTTCCAGTCTCGGAAATTCTTCCAAACTTTTTAACTTCTGGACCGGATGAACGAATAGGCCTACAAGACATAAAACTTTCATCTTTTGTTTTACGTCTTACTAGATATGCTCTATCGCTGTAAAAATTATAAACCATAGCATTGATGCCCGTTTCTTCATCGCACCAATATGTAAAGCCGCATCCTTCAGGAAACTTTAAATCAATATGTACTATATCTCCATTAAAGTCGATATTTTTACTTTCATGTTCGTATAGGTTTCGTGCCTCTGTTTTTTTTGGTAATCGCCAGTCGTCATATCCAGCAAATTTTTCTTCATTTAGTTTTTCTACAAATTTATTGGCACCTTTCCAAGTACACCATTTTCCTTTTACTTGGTAGCTGTCTCTTTTTAACCACATCACGTTGTAGCGAGTGTCTGTTAGCGTATCATCCGCATTATCAATAAAGCGTTCTTTTTGTGCCATAATTATATTTAGTTGCCTATTTTATGATTTTTAAAATTATATTTTATATGTTATCAGGTTTTTTACTAGATGAACAAATATTGGGAACTATATGCAAGATCGAATTTTTATTTATGCCAATGTTCCTGCAATAGAGCCTGTTAGCAGAGTAGCTAAAAATGCTGTCCACAATCCACGTAGCCCTAGTACTGATATTTCTTTGGCCCTTGATGGAACTATAGCAGTTAATCCTCCTACAAATATTCCTAGACTTGCGAAGTGAACAAAACCGCACAATGAATAAGTCAAAGCTGTAAATGACCGTATAGAAAAAGCTTGTGTATGAACCGATTGTACGCTAGCAAGTTGAAAATAAGCAGATACTTCTGTCTCAACAAAACGTGATCCTAAAATTTGAGATCCCATTTGCCACTCTTCTGGTTTTAAACCAATCAATAAAGTGAAAGGCCAAACAAGCCATCCAAAAATACGATTAATGGAGATTGACTGCCCAGCTATTTGTGGAATTAGTTTAAGAATATAGTCTACAACCTCTTGAAGCCCTAGTATAACTATAAGTAATGTTGCTATTGAAATAGCAAGTTTAATTCCTAAGGAACCCCCCTCCATTAAGACAACTATCACATTTGTAGGTTTTTGAGCATTGATTTCTATTGAATCATTTGTGAATTTATCTTCTGCAATATTGCTTGGAATGGCTCCTAATGTTTGAGGGGAATCAGTTTCAGGTAACGATAGTTTGCTAATCAAAACAGCACAAGGGATAGAAATTATTGAAGCTGAAATTAAATGTCCAGCAATTTGAGGGTAAATACCCTTTAAAGCTACCACATAAACTGCCATTACCGTGGTAGCTACTGTTCCCATCATGCAAGTAATTAAAGTGAGAAGCTCAGACTGTGACATTTTATCAATATAATTCCGGATAGTAAGGGAGGATTCAATTCCAAAAAAAATACTAGCAGCAGCTGAAAATGATTCGGCTCCAGAAAGGGCCATTGTTTTATGAAAAATTTTTGCAAAGGTATTGACGCATGCCTGTATAATTTTTAGATAATATAGCAAGCTTATTATACTTGAAAAGAAGATTACTGACGGCAGCACTTGTAACGCAAGGACAAATCCTATCGACTTTGTCCCATCTGGTAAAAATTCGCCTGGCCCAATAGCTAAAGGACCAAATAGAAAAATTGATCCTTTCTGCGATGCTTGTAACAAAGATAAGAGGATATTGTTTATCCACTCTAAGGCTTTTCGGGTCCAAGGTAGCCAAAAGGTCATTCCACCAATAGCCCAAGCTAAAAAAATGCTACCCAAAATGGTTTTTTTGTTTATTTGGTCTCTATTTCCTGTTGCCCAGGCGATAAAGGAGATTATGAAAAATCCAGTAAAAGCTATTCCTCTATATTCTATTTCATTCATAAAACTACTTCCCAAAAATATTAATGAGGTGATTATAGCGATATAAAAAATATAATTAAAATGAAAAAATAAGTAGATTAGAAAACTTGAAAAACATGTATTATTACTTTTCTTTAGTTAGTTATTTTTAAAGTAGATAAAAATGTGTTAACTATACGTTACTTGTTGTTAAAGTAATAATTCATTAAATTTAAACTTTAGGAATAATTATGCCAAGCATTGAAATTGAAAGTTTTTTCTATGATTTAATTCATTGTAAAAATAAAATTCTCTCAAATTTTGAAAAATGGGATGAAAAGTATGAGGAAGATGAGCGAGGACCGCTTGTAGCAGGGATAAGAGAGTGCAAAGATGCAGAGCTTATTAATCTTTTAATTAATATTCAGCGTTTAGCTAGCGGCTATGAACAAATTAAAGAATTGATGGATGCTGCTGAACAAAAAGATGTTGACGATGCTATGTCTGATGAAGAAGATGACGACGAAGATGATGATTGAACTCTAAGCCTATTATTTTTTTATTCTGAATCTTGTCTTAATAAGTGACCGGATTGCATGTCGAATTTTAATCTTGTCATGCCGTGGTGTCCGCCAACCCATAGGAAGTTATCGTTGTCAAATTCGATGCTGAAAACATAATTAGAAATTAACCCATTCTTTTCTGCATTGTTTTGAAAAAAAGTGCCATCAAACATAGATAGACCTTTGTTTGATCCTATCCATAAGTTACCATCGGGTCCTTCATTAATCGCTAGTATATAGTTTCCTGGCAGTCCGTCTTTAACGGTATAGTTTCGAAAAATCTCTGTTTCTGGGGAAAACATGCTGAGCCCTCCCCCCCATGTGCCAATCCATAATCTGTTAAGTTGGTCCAGATACATAGAGACAATATAGTTAGGTCGATAGGCTACATTTTCAGTATTAGGTATGTTGATCACTTGATCACTGTGGTGCGATCCCTTTAACGAATCAGTAGCTAATCGATTATCATTTAAGACTATTTCATGAGAAGCACCTAATCCATTTTTATGATTCCAGTGGGCCCATTGCTTTGTTTTTTCATTATAAAGTGAAAGGCCTCCTTCTGTGCCAAACCAAATATTACTTTTCTCGCCAAATTCAATAGCATAGACCCAATTATCTATTAGCCCACCGTTCGTGTTTTTAACTGTAAAACTGGTCCAGGATTCGCTTATTAGTGGGTCACCTTTCACTCGATTGACTCCGCTCCAAGTGGCAATCCACATAGATGTCTTGTTAAACTTAATGTCATAAACAAACGCGTCATTAAGTCCTTGAGGTGTGTTTATGTTTGTCCATTTTTTATTAGCTAAAAAACTAAGCCCACCTCCATATGTTCCAAGCCATATCTGACTCTTGGGATCTATCGAAATGCTAAAAATTCCATTACTTAAAAGAGAGTTGCGATTGTCGTAGACGATATAATTTTCGATAGAAGTTGTATCGTATTTTATGGCTCCCATGGATGTTCCCATCCAGAGGAACTTTCCTTGAGATTTTAGCACCTTTACATTTCTGGCATTTAATGAGAAATTATCCGACTTTAATATATGACTAGAGTTCTTACCCTTTGAATGTTTGGCTAGTGGTTTATTAAACGCCATTCCTTCAGTGTGAAATAGGGTAATGATAAATAGACAAAAAATAATTCTAACTAATCTAAGAGAGAGTTGAATTTGAAGGAACATAAATTGAGAACATATTGCAGGTTTAAATTCTATTATAGGGATTTAACTATAACTTTGATGATAAAACTCTTTATTTTGTTTGCCTACATCGGCACACTACTTATCTCAGCTTGTGGCGATTCTTTTGATCGTAAATCAAAAAACTCAAATTTAGCAACGGTAAAAAATTCTCCAATTGATGGTAAAAAGATGGTTCTTGTACCGGCAGGTGAGTTTGTCATGGGAACAGATAAGATTGATGACGAAAAAACTCACCTTAAAATTGGTGCAGTTAAACCATTATATTTAGATCAACATCCCTCTAGAAAAATATTTCTTGACTCATATTATATCGATAAATATGAGGTAACCAACGAAGAATATAAACGATTTATTGATACAACGGGTTACGATGAATTACCAGGACATTGGGATAATGGAACCTATGCTGTGGGTGAGGGTAATTTCCCAGTAACTCACGTTACATGGAGAGAAGCGTTAACCTATGCGCTTTGGGCCCAAAAAACTCTTCCAACAGAAGCACAATGGGAAAAAGCTGCTAGAGGAGTTGACGGACGTCTCTATCCTTGGGGAAATGTTTATGAAAAAGGAAAATCTAATATGGGTATCGATGGAGCAAAAGAATTAGTTGCAGGGGGTACGTACTCCGAAGACGTCAGTCCATATAAAGTTTATGACCTTGGAGGCAACGTTATGGAGTGGACTATGGATTGGTATCTAGCTTATCCTGGGAACACTTATAAAAATACACGTTATGGAAAAACACTTAAAGTGTTACGTGGAAATGCCTTTCAAGGTTCTGGGCACTATTTTCTTGAGGCTTATCGTTACTCATTTGCTAGAACTGAAGCTGACCCAAATGCTTACTTTGAAAATGTTGGCTTCAGATGCTTAGAGAACCTGAAATTAAAAGAATGAATTTTTTCTAAATCAAAGAAGAGAGGGTGTGAAAATAATTACTCGAGTACGGTGTTTTCTAGATTAGCACCCTTAGTAATTGCCTTCCCGATATTTGCGTCTACAAGATAGGCATCCGATAAATTTGCATTGGTGAAGTTAGTTCCATGTAAATTAGCCTCAAGAAAAAATGAGTTTTGAAGGTTCGAACCTTCTAGATTGGCATATGTGAGGTCGGCGCCTTCTAAATTAGCTTCATCGATTTGAACTTCAGAACAAAAAGCATCTTTTAGGTCTACACCAATTAAATTTGAATTGCTTAACTTTACTCCCTTAAATGTACAGGAATTTAAGTCTGAATATTTTAATATGGCCCCTGATAGATCAGTTTCATTGACTTTGGAAAAACTTAGGTCAGACCCTCTAGCATTAGCGCCTTTCATTTTTGATGAATTTATTTCTACCTGTTTCATATACGTGTACAAAAGCCTTGAAAATGAAAGATCGCATTCATCGAAAATAGCTGAATAAAAATTTGAATGGCTTAGGTTGGAGCCTCTCAACTTGCAACTTTTAAAGTGTGCTTTTGATATTTCGCAGTGTTCTGCGGTAGCATTTTTGAAATTACAATTAACAAAAATTGTTTCCTCGAAGTTGACACCTGTTAACTTTGCTCCTGTGAAGTCAATATCTGTAAGTTTAGAGTTTTTTAAGGAACAGCCTTCAAGTGATGCTTGAGAGAAGTTGATACCGGTAAGTTCTGAATTTTCTAGTTTTGCTTTATCAAAAGTTGCATAGATAAAGCTGGCACTCTTTAGGATAGAGCCATTAAGGTCGTATTCACTGAAGTCTGCACCATCTTGTTTTGGTTCTTTTGCTAATAGAGATGTGATTTCGTCAACATTGGACATGATTATTCTTTTCGTTCATCGGGTGCAAGCAGAGCGTTCATGTTTTTTTGAATTTTTGCAGGGTTTGATTTTTCGAAAATTCCTATAACACCAATACGAATAGTTTTAATTAAATTTGCTTCGCTTTCTGTGCGCATGGCTAGTTTTGCGGTAATAGGAGTTACAATAAGGTTGGCTAGGATTAGACCATAAAATGTTGTTATCAATGCTGTAGCAAGAGCTGGCCCAATAGTTGACGGGTTATCGATATGCATGAGCATTTGAATCAGACCAATCAAGGTGCCTGCCATTCCAAATACAGGTGCTTGCACACCAGCGAAACGTAAAATTTTTTGCCCGGCATTGTGTCGTTCGTTAAGCGAATTAATTTCATGGTCAAGAACTGCATATATCTCTCGTCCGTTATAACCATCCACTATCATTGCGATACCATTTTTTAAAAAACGATTTTCCACTTTTGCTTCTGCATTCTCTAGAACCTTCATGCCTCCTGATCGATACTTTGAAGCTAGCGCCATAATTTCATCTATATAATCCACTGGTTTCATAATTTCTGGTCTGAAAGCGTTAATGATCACGGGGACCATTTCAAGTATCTTGCTAGATTGGAAAGCTATGAAGCAGGTTGAGGTCATTCCACCAATAACAATCAAAACGGCATTTAGGTTCACGAAAATATCTCCATCACCTCCAAGAATGATAGCGATTGTTATAAGCCCAATTCCTGCAACTACCCCAATGATGGTTCCTGTATCAAAACCAGTATCTGATTCGGAATCACTAGCCATTATTTAATTTTTTTATCTGAAGATTTCTCATATATCTACTTTAGATCTTATTTTAAGGGAACGTAATATATAACCATCCAGCCATGGTACCTGAATTACTTCTCTTCGGTCGCAGGGGATGTAATACTTTAGAAAATTAGGTGCCTCTACTCGTTCTGGTGTCAATTGAGGGCTTAATTCAGCAAGTGTACGATCCATACAATTGAGGCCGGAGTAAGTTTTGCAGAATAGTTCTCCCCATGTGGTGATATATATAGTCGAGATACTTTGTATTCTTTCCAAACGACTATTGAGAAACTCATTTAATTCTTTAGAGTTTTTACATTCTTTTATATCGCCTGTGGTAACTTGAATAGGTGGAGGGTTCCCAAAGTCGACTATCATATAAAGTTGTTTGATTTGTGCATCTGCGAGTAGATCATCATTTGATATTGCCGCTATGTTTACCGAGGCTATAAATGAAGAGATTTGATCTAACAGATGTAATAGGTCTTTGCTCCTTATTGATCCTCCCTCTGATTGAAGCAAGACTTCTGTGTTCTCATCGTCGTATTTTTCTATTTTTTTTGAATATAAATGGTTGTTTGCAGTAAATGCGATTAAGGAAGGTAATAAAGTCGTTTTTTTGATTATAAAGTCTGGGTCAACTTGATCAATGAAGGCTGGCGCTCTACCTCGAATGAGATGCCATGCGCCAGCTTCTTCTTTAGGATTTGGTTTCTCATGAAGAAATGTTAAAAAACCCTCATTTGTTTTTCCGTCAACAAGGGCCCCTATATTTTCAACTTTATTAGGAGCTGTTCGATAAGCACTAAACAATTTTCTCCCGAGAAGATTGGTATCTTTTTCAGTGATTAAAGTTTCACTTGCATCTAGAGTGCTATTTTTTTCGGAAATATGTTTATAAGAACTCATAAGAATTTTGTTTATTCGGTCACCTAATTCAACCTTTTGGTTCATTTGCCAGTCAATGTAGTATTTGTTTATATGATCTACCTTTGCACCATCCCAACCCCAATCCTTAAGCATTTGTATCAGGATAATTTTTTTCCAGTGACTTGAACCATTCTCTAGTTCTTTTCCAGAAACTTGTGTGCCAACTTTGAGATAAAATGCTGCTCGCAAGGCATCTACTTCGGGGTCTTTTTTTGTATTAGAAAAAAACTCTTGCACTCGTGTAAACATCAAAAGATATGGGTCTATTTTTTCATGAGGAGTACCATCAAAAATTCTCTGTTTTACCTGATGACAAAGTAGATTGGATTTAGTTTCGGTGAACATATA